>NZ_JBNBLR010000002.1:0-314075 GCF_049726125.1 Arthrobacter sp. SD76 | reverse complement strand
GCTGAGGCCTGGCGGTCCTTCGCGAACTCGAAGGAGTCATATGACCCGGCGAGCCGTTGTCGTAGCGATACCCTCGAAAAATGGTTTCCTGGGCGAGCCTCGCGGCTCTAACGACGCTCGATGCGGTGGATTTAGCCGGGCAAAAGCGATTCAATCAGCGTCGTGATTTCGGGCGCATCGGGTGCAGTTCCGGGGCCGAATCGTGTGACCTTGCCCCGGGGGCGACCACGAATTTCTCGAAGTTCCAGCTGATTGGCTCGGGGGTACGACCGGCGGCAGCGGCGGCCTTCAGAGCCGCATAAAGCGGGTGTTCGTCTTCGCCGTTTATACTCACCTTCGAAAAAATCGGAAACGAGACGCCGTAGTTCTTCGAGCAAAAATCGAAAATTTCATCGTCCGTGCCCGGTTCCTGCTCGAATTGGTTGCTTGGAAACCCGAGCACGCTGAGCCCCCGGTCTTCAAACGTTTTGTGCAGCGATTCGAGAGTTTTGTACTGCGGCGTGAGCCCGCATTGTGACGCAACATTCACGACGAGCAGCACGCGGTCGCGATATGGCATGAGTGTCGTCGTGGTGCCATCCATCGACGAGATGGGGATGTTGTAAATGCTCAAAATCGGGTTCCTTATCGTGGGGAGAGGTGTCGTTGCGCCGTGTCATCGGTGCATGAGCGGGGCGGTCAGAGCGCCGCCCCGCCGAAATTCATTGCACAGATAGTTGCCGCGTCGACAGGCTGTTCAGTTCTTCATACCCGTTTGCGGTGACGAGCACGGCACCGCCCACGAGAGCCTTGCGCGACCCGCGAGCAGCGCAGGGTTCGACCGCGAGCGTCACGCCTTCCTGGAGCACGAACTCGGGGTCGCTATTGCCGGGGACGAAGGCGGGAGTCTTGAGCTCGGCGGGTACGTCCGGGTCGTCCGCCATCCCCAGTGAAGTTCCCCGACGTAGTAAACGGGGAGAGGGTATGCAGGAGGGGGCTCGCTGACCAGCATCCGGCCTCGAGGATTACTGCGCGCATGGCCTCCCAGACCTGCACAAAACGCACACCCGGCTTGATCTCGGCCAGGGCAGCCTCGTACGCTCGCCGGGCGACGTCCCCCAAGATCCGCTGCTCCTCGTGTGGCTCGCCGATCGTGATGGTCGTCTGCGCCTGACTGTCGAGACCGCCGTACCAGCAGAATATCTCGGCCTGCACGACGTCACCCGGGCCGAGCAGGTGGCGCTGCCGTTGGGGAAAGAACCAGTGCGGGCCTCCCATGAAGTCCATAACTGCAGGCTCCACGGTCAAAAGCAGCTGGGGCTCGGTGGCTCGCGCGCCAGCAAGCGCCAGCTGGTTAATCACGGCCGCGTAGAGCTCGCTCTCGTTAGCACCCACTCTCACCGTTTCATACAGCGCCTTAACAGCGGCTTCGTTGGCGCGTGCCGCATGTCGCACCAACTCCAACTCGTTCTCGCTGCGTACGACAGTAAGCGTGCCAAATTCCCGGGTGACATCGACGAGCTCGAACTCTCCAGCGACCGCGCGCACAAATTGTTCGCCCATAGCATGAGGCATTGAGCCACCGACCATGATCGGCAATTCGGTTTGACCGAGGACACCGAATCGCATACCGCCCAGTCCGCGCTCCTTTGCGATCTCAACCATGGTGCGGAAGGGGTCCTCGACGAAGCGGGTGTCGGCGATCCACGGCTTGACGCCGCGCCGCCGGTCCTCGAAGAAGCGGCTGGTCTCGAACGCCCCACCCAGCCATACCGGCTCCGAGTCGGCGAGGAACAGAACCGTGCCCCCCGAGGTGTTCGCGATATAGGGCTGGGCGACGAAGGGGCCCGTGACTCCGACGATAAATCGCCCGGCGAGATCGTGTTGGGCGAGTAGCTCCCGTGTGGCGGCCCAACGGCGATCGCGTTCTTCCACGGTGAGTGTGGGCAACTCAGCGGTTCTAGACATTACTCCTCCTTGAGTGTGATCATTCTGGATGATACAAAAATTTTCTGCGGTTATCGCTTTGTATCATGCGATATGATTCAATACTATTGAGGCGATGTTGACAACCTATTGTCACCTAGCGCTTGCGTTACCGCAAAGTACAGCACAAAACAAAGGAGTTGACGTGTATATCGGCCTGTTCTCAAACCCCGCGAGCCGCGGACCCGACACCGACCGCGAGGTCATGGAAGCAGCGGTCAACCAGATCCTGCGGGCAGACGACGTGGGCTTCTCCGTCGCGTATGTGACCGAGCACCACTTCAGCGGCGCGAACGTGTACTCCGACCCGTTCATGTTCGGCGCATGGCTTGCCCCGCAGCTGAAGAACTCCTACCTCGGTATCGCGATCATGTCGGCGCCGTACCACCACCCGTTGCGGATGGTTGAGTACGCCAACGTGCTGGACGTGCTCACGAAGGGTCGCTGCATTGTGGGTATGGCCACGGGCCTGCCGGATCCTACCGAGTTGGGCGCATTCGGCATCGACATGGCCGACCGCCGCGACATGGTCGATGAGCGGATGCGTGTGATGTTGAAGGTCTGGGACCGTAAGGCGGGCGATGAGCCCCTGGACGTGTCCACGAATTGGGACAAGGGTCTGCTGAAGGGCCGGGTCGTGCCCACGTCATACCGCAAGCACCGCCCGTTGTTCGGTCGGGCCACTACGACCGACGAGACGATCGTGGAGTGCGCAGAGCTGGGTCTGCCGGTGATGTTCGGGATCACGTTCGGCTTTGACGAGAACTCTCTGGGTCAGCTCGCGCTGTACCGCGACACCCTCGCCAAGTCGGGCCACAGCGCCGAGACCATCGAAGAGCTCGAACGCTGGATCGCCCCGTCCAAGTTCGTCCGTGTCACCAAGACTCAGGCCGAAGCCGACGAGTACATGGAGAACGTGCGCGCCAACGCTCCAGTGGCCCCTCCCGGAAAGCCCGGCGGCCTCGGCGGTGGCGCCGCACCGGCCGCTCCGGCAGGCCCTCCCGGAATCGATAGGCTGTCGGTCTTCGAGAACATGCACATCGCCGGAACGCCGGATGTCGTGATCGAGCGCATCCGCGAGTTCGAGAAGCTTGACATCCACCACATCCGCTGCTCGATGATGCCCACCATGGGGCAGACCTCAGACCTCGCCGCATCGAAGGCGTCGTTCGATCTCTTCGTCGACGAGGTGCTCCCGCACCTCGACCCTCAGCGCATGCCCGACCCGGTTTCGGTCTCGGAGCACTGGGCATGACTCTCTCGCGGTCCGTCTTGGTCGCCCCCACCGACGGTCAGGTCGTCGAGACCGACATCTTAGTGGTCGGCTCCGGCGCGGGCGGCGCCGGAGTGGCGGGCGAGCTCCGACGTCTCGGCCACGACGTCCTGGTGGTCGAGGCGGGCCCCGCCGGCCCGTCAACTCCGGGCGGGCATGTTTCCAACCTTGAGGACGAGCGGCTCGTCACCACCGACGAGCTTACGCCGCACGCAATGGGCGACCCCATCGAAGGTTTGACCGGTGTGCGCGCCTATCACGGCGTGGGTGGTCTGCTCACGCGCTGGGCTGGCATGGTGCCGCGACCGCATCTGACCGCCGAATGGGACGGCACGCTGCCGGAATCCACCCTGAGTTCGCTCCTGGACGAGGCCGAAGCCCTCGTGGCCTCGACGCCCGTCGACGAGTTGACCGAATCCGGTTCCCCCGCCGGCCGCGGCCCGCTAACCGGATGGTTGCTGCGTCAGCTCTGGGCGAGTTTGGTGCGCCCCCGGCGATCGACGCTGCTCAACCGATGCGCATCGCGGCCCACGGAGGGGGTGATCGCATCCACTACACCGGTGCCGACACGCTCCTCGAAGCGCCGTCGGAAGCAGGATCTCTGCGGGTTCTGGCCGACCACGTCGTTCGCGAGATCCTCACCGAAGGTGACCGCGCGATCGGCGCGGTGGCGATTGCGACCGGTGGGACGCAGGTCACGCTGCGTGCGCGAGTCGTAGTCGTCGCAGCCGGTGCGATCGGCACCCCGCAGCTGCTGCAGGCCTCTTCCATCACCTCCGACGCCCTCGGGCACTATCTCACCGACCACCTGAACGCCTTCGTCATGCCTTTCCCGCTCGTGTCGGCCGCACCCGACATGAGCGACGCAGAGGCGAACGCGTCGATCGTGCTGCCGGTGAGCGAAGATCGTGCGTTCCAGGTTGCGTTCGTGCACACGTTTGCGCAGTCGCGGGTCGACATCGACGGCCACGCCGAGCGCAAGATCGGCGTCGGCATCCTCATCGGCACCGACCCCGCGTTCGAGAACCACCTGTCATTCGACCCCTCGCGCACCGACGGCTTCGGGCTGCCGCTCGTGCGGGCTCACGTTCGCAGTTCCGCTGCCGACAAAGCGCGCGTCGGACAGGCCCTCGGCGTGGCCTACCGCGCGGCCGAGAGCGTCGGCAACCCCTGGGCGGTCCGATCATGCTCGGCGAGCGGGGCAGCAGCCTGCACGTCATGGGTACGCACCGGATGGGCCGCGACCGCAAGACCTCAGTGACCGACCCCGAGTGCCGGGTATGGGACTGGAACAACCTGTACCTCGCCGGCAACGGCATCCTGGGCGCGCGCAATTCGTGCAACCCCACTTTGACCACGATCGCCCTCGCCCTGCACACGGCGCGGGCGATCCACGCCCAACATCCGCTTCACTAACCGCCGCGCGCGCTCGGCCAACGAAGAAGTTGGAAGGAACGAAGATGACCCAACCCGCACTTTCCGCGCAATTGCATTCCGTCCAGTCGCAGATGGATACCGACCCGGAGGGCACGATCGCGCGTCTCGCCGAGATCGGATTCACCGCAGTCGAGGCCTCCTTCATGACCGGGATGCCGATGGAAGCGATGATGACCATCCGCGACGGAGTTGCGAAGTACATGCCCCCGGGCATCGAGCTCGAGATGACGATGACGCCTCAGGCGTCGCGCAAACCGCTTGCGCCCGGTGAACTTCGGCAGCTCCTGGACGCCCATGGACTGGGCGTGAGCGCCTGCCACGTGTACCTGCCCGACGGCGCGGATGCCGAGCGCATCTTCGACGAGCAGGAGGCGCTGGGCAACACCGATCTCGTCGCCGTCACGGGATTCGAGGACTTCCACGACTTCGACGTCCTGGCGCGCACCGCCGATCGCTACAACACCGCAGCGGAGAAGGCAAAGGCGCGAGGCATGCGGATCGGATACCACAACCACTTCACCGAGGTGGCGCCGGTCTACGATGGCCGCAGTGCCCTCGAGCTGTTCTTCGACCGCCTCCACCCCGAGATCTTCGCTGAGGTGGACATCTTCTGGTCGTTTATCGGCGGTCGCCAGCCCGCGGAGCTGATCGAGGCCCTCGGCGACCGGGTTCGGTTCGTGCACGTGAAAGACGGCCCCGGTGTCTTCGGCGACCTGAGCTCGGGCCCCGGCCGTCCGTCCATGCCGCTCGGTCGGGGCGCCGTCGACGTTTCAAGCGTCCTGGCAGCCACCGACAGGCTCGATTACTGGACCCTCGAACTGGAGATGATGGGCGATTCCGCATTCGACGCACTCGCCGACAGCGTGTCCTTCGTCCGCGCACAGGACATGAAGGCGCAGGTGTAGACGATGCAGTTCATCGCACGAAGGGTCGGGTTCTACATCCTGACAGCGCTGGCCGCGATCACCCTCAACTTCTTCCTGCCGCGCATGATCCCCGGTGACCCGGTCGAGGGCGTCCTCGCCCGACTGGGTGCGACCGGAAGCGCGACGCCCGAGATGGTGGCCGACATCCGCCGCGCTTTCGGCCTCAACCCCGACAGCAATCTCTTCACGGATTACATCCACTACTGGGGCCAGCTGCTCACCGGAAACCTGGGGACGTCGATCACTTTCTACCCCACGCCGGTGTCCACGGTCATCAGCGAGGCGCTCCCGTGGTCGCTCGGCCTCGTCGGTGTCGCCACGATCGCGAGCTTTATCATCGGCACCCTTCTCGGCGTTCTCGTCGCCGCCAAGCGGGCCACCCGATGGGAGCTGGCCATCCCGGTGACCACCTTCTTCTCCGCCATCCCGTACTTCTGGACTGCACTCATGGCGCTCACCGTTTTCAGCGTCGCGCTCGGGTGGTTCCCGGTCGCGGGCGGGTACGACTTCGACACCACGCCGGGCTGGAACTGGCCATTCATCGCGAGCGTCCTGCTGCACGCGGCCCTCCCGGCATTCACGATCCTCATCAGTTCATTGGCGAGCCCAGTGCTCGGCATGCGCAACATGATGATCACGACGATGTCGGAGGACTACGTTCTCGTCGCCGAGGCGAAGGGCCTCTCCGCCCGCCGTGTGATGCTGCGCTATGCGGCTCGCAACGCCCTGCTGCCCACGGTGACCGGATTCGCCCTCTCGCTGGGTGTGATCGTCGGAGGCTCGGTCGTCACAGAGGTCGTCTTCTCCTATCCGGGCATCGGGAACATCATGTTCGACGCCACCCAACAGAGCGATTACCCCCTGATGCAGGGAATCTTCCTGATCATTACGCTCACCGTTCTTGCCGCCAACCTGCTCGCCGACGTGCTCTACGTCGCGCTCGACCCGAGGACGCGTCACGTCAATGCCTGAAAACAACAACCACACGTCCACACCGGAGAACCGTGAGCTCGAGATCGAGATCGACGGCAGCGTCGCGGTTGCAGCCCCCGCTGCTGCACCAGCGCGCCGCCGGCCCCGCGGTCTGCGTATCGCACGCACGCCGCGCCTCATCGTCGCGGTCGTCCTGCTCGCGTTTTTCGCGCTCATGGCGATCTTCGGGCCGTTGCTCGCGCCGTACGATCCTTCATCCACGAGCCTAGACTTCTCGCAGGGACCGTCCGCGGCCCACTGGCTGGGGACGACCCAGTCGGGCCAGGACATTCTCTCCCAGCTGCTCGTCGGAGCCCAGCTGTCGATGCTGGTCGCCGTGGTGGCGGGCGCCATCGCGGTGACAATCTCGATCATCGTCGGCGTCACCGCAGGTTACCTCGGCGGATGGTGGGGCGAAATCCTCGGATTCGTCACGAACGTCTTCATTGTGATCCCGGCGTTCCCGCTCATGATTCTCGCAGCGAGCGTGCTACGCGGCGTGGGCTGGCTCGGTACGGTACTCGTGATCGGACTCACGGGCTGGGCGTTCGGCGCCCGTCTCCTGCGTGCTCAGACGCTCTCACTGCGAAACCGAGACTTCGTGCGCGCCGCGGTGGCGCGTGGTGAGAGCACCTTCCGCATCATTTTCTGCGAGATCGTACCGAACCTCGGCGCCATCCTGCTGACGGTGTCGCTTTTCCTTGTGCTCTTCGGTTTGCTCGCCGCCGCTGGTCTGGACTTCCTGGGCATCGGAGACCCGAACTCGTGGAGCTGGGGCAAGATCCTGTACTGGGCGCAGTCGGCATCCGCCTTCGCCACCGGCGCCTGGTGGTGGTACGTCCCGCCGGGGCTGTGCCTCGCACTGCTCGGCATGTGCTTCGCCCTCATCAACCTCAGCTTGGACGAGGCCATCAACCCTCGTCTGCGCAGCACCCGACGTCGCAAGCACCGCGAGGCCGCCACCATCGCGCCAGCACCCGCCGCGCTGCATGCGGACGAAGGCGACGACGCCCTGCTGAAGATCCGCAACCTCACGGTGACCTACGGTGAGGGCGAGAGCGCTCACGACGCGGTCAAGCACGTCGACCTCACCCTGCACCGCGGTGAGATCCTCGGCCTCGTGGGCGAAAGCGGCTCCGGCAAGTCAACGCTGTCGCACGCCGTCACCCGGCTGTTGAGGCCGCCGGGGCGCGTAACCACAGGCTCCGTCGTCTACAAGTCGTCGCGGTCCGACGCTGCGGTCGACATCCTCACACTCGACATCGAGAGCCTGCGGGCTCTGCGCTGGAGCGAGATCTCGATCGTCTTCCAGAGCTCGATGAACGCCATGAACCCCGTCGTCACCATCGAGAGTCAATTGACGGACGTCCTCGAGACGCACCGGCCCGAGATGACCGCGGCGCAGCGTCACCAGCGCGCTATCGAACTACTCGAACTCGTGCGCATCCCCACCGACCGGCTGAGCAGCTATCAGCACGAGCTGTCGGGCGGTATGCGCCAGCGTGTGATGCTCGCGATGGCGCTTGCCCTCGAGCCGCAGATCGTAATCCTCGACGAGCCGACCACAGCGCTCGACGTGGTCGTCCAGCGCGAGGTGCTCGATGAGGTGCTTCGTCTTCGCACCGAGCTCGGCTTCGCGGTGATTTTCGTCACGCACGATCTCGCGCTCGTTCTGGAGATTTCCGACACGGTCGCCGTGATGAAGTCAGGCGACATTGTCGAGATCGCAACGGCCGAGCAGATCCACCGCGAGCCGAAGCAGGAGTACACCCGCAGGTTGCTCACGGCCTTCCCCACCTTGCACAGCGAAGCTCGCGGTGCGGGCATCACCGATGATGCAGATTTTTCTAAGGCAGAGGTGTCCCGATGAATCAAGAATCCGTCCCTCCTCCCCGTGGGCCCGTGTCGCTCGAAGCCCGAGGACTGTCTAAGACGTACCAGTTGCGGGGCCGCAGCGCGAAGGGCAAGACGCGCGAAGAGCGCAACCTCCGTGCGGTGCAGAACGTGTCGTTCGAACTGCGGCCCGGCTCCGTGCTCGCTCTCGTCGGAGAAAGCGGCTCGGGTAAGTCGACCGCGGCCAAGCTTCTTGCACTCCTAGAGCAGCCAACGGAGGGTGAGATCGTCCTGGACGGCGCGCCCGTGGTGGCCAAGACGAAACGTCAGCTGCGCGAATACCGCAAGCGTGTGCAGATCGTGTTCCAGGACCCGTACAGCTCGCTCAATCCGATGCACTCGGTGCGCTACCACCTGACACGTCCGCTGCTCATCCACGGTGTCGTCAGCAAGCAGGATGCCGACGCCGAGGTGCGCCGTCTCCTCGAGCGAGTGCAGCTCACGCCGGCCGACAGATACATCGACAAGATGCCTCACGAGCTTTCCGGTGGCCAACGCCAGCGAGTTGCGATTGCGGCGGCTTTGGCGGTGCGGCCCGAGGTGCTCCTGCTCGACGAGCCGGTGTCAATGCTCGACGTTTCGATCCGTCTCGAAATCCTCAACCTGATCGCCAACCTGAGCGGTCAGGACGGGCTCGCCCTGCTGTACATCACGCACGACATCGCCTCGGCGCGCTACTTCGCCGACCGCATCATCGTGATGTACCGCGGACAGGTCGTCGAGCAGGGTTCTGCACGCGCAGTCGTCGACAACCCTCAGCACGAGTACACCCAGCTCCTGATCTCATCCGCTCCCGACCCTGACCGGACACCCAGCCGCTGACCGCGGTCGTCCGATCTGCACCCCACACAACACAGAGAGGTACCCGATATGAAGATGTATCACCCTCGTACGCGGCGGCAAGGTCGTCGCCGCGTCGCGGTTCTCGCCGCTGCCGTCACGGCGGCGGCGCTCGCCCTGACTGGCTGTACGCCGGCGGCTGAGCCAGAGAGCGGCAACGTCACGCTCGACATCGGCGGTGCCGCCGGGCAGATGCAGGAGAATTGGAACCCATACGGTTTCTCGACTCCCGTCATCATGGCCGCCGGCTTCGTTTTCGAGCCACTGGTGCAGTACAACGCACTGAACGCCGACGAGACCTACCCGTGGTTGGCCAAGGAGTACAAGTGGTCCGACGACTACACCTCGCTAACCTTCACCCTGCGCGAGGGCGTGAACTGGTCCGATGGTAAACCGTTCACCGCGAATGACGTCGTGTTCACGTTCAACCTGCTCAAGAACAACCCCGGGATGAACTTCCGGCAGGTGCAGTTCGACTCGGTCGAGGCCCTGAGCGACAGCGAGGTGCGGTTGAACTTCGCCTCCAACTCATTCTCACAGCAGCTCCCGATCTTCTCGACCTACATCGTGCCCGAGCACGTGTGGGCCAACCAGGCAGACCCGATGGCCTTCACAAACCCCCGACCCGGTGGGCACCGGTCCCTTCACTGTGGCGTCCTTCGACCCGTCGAACATCCTGTTCGACCGGAACGAGGATTACTGGCAGGAGGATAAGCCCGTTGTCGACCACCTGCGGTTGACGTCGTACAACTCGGATCAGAGCGCCACTCTTGCCTTCACGAAGGGCGATGTCGACTGGATCGGAATCAGCGGCGACCCGGCGCAGTTCGAGTCGGCGGATCCCGAGCACCTTGTCGCCTGGACCCCCTCGTTCATGACGAGTTTCATGATCTTCAACACGACCCAGGCGCCCTTCGATAATGCCCTCGTCCGCAAGGCGTTGAGCATGGCGCTGAATCGAGATCAGATCGTGCAGGCGGCCACCCAGGGAACGTCCAAGGTGGCGCACCCCACGGGGCTGGTCCTTCCCAACATGGAGAGCTGGCTTGACCCCGAGTTCGCCGACCTGGCGTATGAGCAGGACCTCGACGAAGCCCTGGCGTTGTTCAAGGAAGCGGGCTACGAGCAGGATTCTGACGGTCGTCTCCTAACCCCCGAAGGTCAGCAGTTCGGCTTCAGCATCCTGTCGTCGTCCGGCTTCACCCAGGACGTGACGCAGGGGCAGGTCATCAAGGACCAGCTGGGGAAGCTCGGTATCGCGGTGAACCTCGAGCTCGTCCCGCAGGAGGAGGCGACCTCTCGTGGTGAGACGGGTGACTTCCAAGTCGCGTTCGGCAACAGCGGGCAGTTCGACCCGATGCCGGGCAACGTTTATAACAACCTGCTGAACAGCTCGTTTGCCGCGCCGATCGGCACCGAGACGCGCGGCAACTACGGGCGTTGGAAGGACCCGGAGACCGACGCGCTGCTCCAGAAGTACCGCACCGCGGAGTCCGACGAAGCGCGCCGCGAGGCAGTGCAAGACATCCAGCAGATCATGGTCGACGAGGTGCCCATCGCGCCGATCTACTACCAGAACGCGATGTCGGAGACGAGTTCGCGCGAGGTGACCGGGTGGCCCGGCGAAGACGACCCGTACTCCGCCGGCACCTTCGTGCTGGGACCGTGGGCCTCCCTCATCGTATCGCGGCTGGAATTGGCCGACTGAGTCATGGCGGGCGGTGGGAGGGCGCGGTCAGCGGTCTCCACCGCTCACGGCGTATCCGCATCCGAAGGGCAGGGAAGACGATTACAACCAACGACGAAGACCAGACGAGACTAACCGGTGTCGGTTATCCGGTTGATGACCTTGCAGCTGCGGTGGAATTCTTCGCCGAAGCGTTCGGCGTAGAACCGCGCTTTGCTGACGGTGACCGTTTCGCCGCGCTGGACGCTGGCGGCAGCACTGTAGCGCTGACAGCGGCCGAGGAGCGAATCACCACCGGTCCCGCTGCCTTCCTTCGCGTCGGGAACGTGGACGAGGCCGTCGAGCGGGTGCGCGCAAGCGGCGGCACCGTGGTATTCGGGCCGCAAGATGGCCCGCACGAGCGTCGCGCGGTGGTGCGAGACCCCTGGGGCAACGAGATCGTGGTGTTGCACAGGCTCTAACTCGCGAATGACAGAGGGGTGTCGAGGCCCATGACCTGAACTGGTCCCCAATTGTTGGACTGGTTTCCTAAGAGCCTAAGCCGCGACGGCCTGAGCACGGTATTGCACCGGGCTCAGGCCCTTTAGCTTGGTGTAGATTCTTCTCGGTGTTGTACCAGGAGATGTATTCGTGCATGGCGGTGGTGAGTGCATCGGTGCTCATGAACCGGACATGGTGGAAGAGCTCTTCCTTGAGGTGTCCGAAAAAGTTCTCCATCACCGCATTGTCATAGCAGTTGGCCTTGCGGGACATGAACTGAGTTGCGCCGGCCTTTTTTGAGTAGATTTCGCCAGGTGGTGTGTTGATACTGGAAGCCCTGGTGCGACGATCTGCCGACTGAATAGGTTCATGATCGGTGAGAGGTAAAGCTTCTGGCCACCGAAACTGAATTCCGTCACGTCTGTCACCCACTTCTTGTTGGGGCTATTGCTCTTAAACTCCCGACTTGGAACGTTCGGGGCAGCCTTTCACTGATCACCCTTGTAGGAGCTGTAACCATACCGGCTCTGGTTCCGCTCGATGATTCCTATAGCCTTGGCTTCGAGCGCCGACCGGGGCCCGGAGTCTGGAGACGGACCTGATGGTAGAAGAATGTTGGCCTCGCAAGCCCCGAGACCTGAAGCAGTGCCGGGAGTGGAAAGTCAGCCTTGACCCTCTGCACCATGCCCGAGCCCACGTTTCGAGAAGTTTGGGCGACTATAAAACCGCTTCTGAGGCGAGATCTTGGGCAGTCTCGCCCGCGGCGAAGTTCTCAACCAACGCGATCTTGGATCCAAACAAGTATGCGCCTTGTCGGCTTAGTCATTAGTTCTCCCCGGCCATCGATCCTCCATCGCCGATAAAGACGATCTACCGGCGATGGGGCCACGCCCAGCATGCTGGTTGTCGCCTTATCCGCGGTGCCCTTCTCAAAACACGCTACAGCCGCCTCGCGCTGGTCCTCGGACAATGAACTGGATAGACGCATAAAATTGCTCCCCGGGAGTCGGAACTGAACTTCTCAGTCCAACTTCCGGGGAGCAGTTCAGACCTCGACGCCCCCTTCGTCGTTCTGTCGTTACGCGGGAACTCCGGCGGCGACCGTATGCACGTGGGTCGGCAAATCGTTGAGTTCCTCGGCTCCGTCCGCCGTTACAAGCACCGCGCCGCCGACGAGGGCCTTGCGATATCCGCGGGCCGGGCAAGGCTCGATAGCGAGCGTGACGCCCTCTTCGAGTATCCAGTCCTGGTCGAAGTCGCCGGGAACGAACGCGGGAGTCTTCAGGCGTGCATCGATGTCAGCATCCATCATGCCGCTATGCAGTTCGCCTACATTTAGCACGGGGGAGAGAGTGTGCACGAGCGGGCTCGCGCTCCAGCAGCCGGCGTCAAGAATGACCTGACGCATCGCCTCCCAGACATCAGTGAAGCGTGCGCCGGGGCGCACCTGCGCAACACCGGCCTCGTATGCTCGTCGCGCGACCTCATTAAGCTCGGCCTGCTCGGGCTCCGGTTCGCCAACCACGATCGTGACCTGGCCCTGGCTGTCGAGACCGCCAAACCAGCAGAACATCTCCACCTGGATGACGTCTCCCCGCTGCAGCAGTCGCCGCTGTCGACGCGGGAAGAACCAGTGCGGTCCGGCGAGGAAGTCCATAGTGGCAGGCTCGACCGTCAGAAGCACCTGCGGTTCTGTGGCATGCGCGCCTGCCTTGGCAAACGTGTTGATCACCGCGGCGTACAGCTCGCTCTCTGGGACGCCCTCACGCGCGACCTCGATGAGCGCAGCCGTGGCGTCCTCGCACGCCTTCGCAGCATGGCGGACGAACTGCAGCTCTTCGGGACTGCGCGCGATGATCGCCGAACCCCACTGGCTGGAAATGTCGATCAGCTCGAAGCCCTCGAACACATCGAACATGTGCTTGCCCGTTGTGTAGGGCAGCACGCCACCCATCGGAATACCAGACGAGCTGATACCAAGGACTCCGACGCGGGTGCCCTCCAGGCCGCGCTCACGCGCGATTTGGGCGGCTTCGGCCAGTGCATCGAAGCCAATCCGC
Source organism: Arthrobacter sp. SD76 (assembly GCF_049726125.1). Lineage (NCBI taxonomy): Bacteria > Bacillati > Actinomycetota > Actinomycetes > Micrococcales > Micrococcaceae > Arthrobacter > Arthrobacter sp. SD76. Next base: position 300,542 of record NZ_JBNBLR010000002.1, on the reverse strand, counting down.
GTGTCCGCGATCCAAGGCTCGATCGACCGACGCTCATTCTCAAAGACGCGGCCCGCGTCATAGAGCCAGCCGAGCCACACCGGATCGGAATCGGCAGGGAACAGGATCGTTCCCGTCGACGTGTTGGCGAAGTACGGCTGCATCCGGAACGGGCCATCGGCTGCCGTGACCAAGATAGCCGAAAGGTCGTGATCCGTCATGAACCTTCGGGCGATCTGCCATCGCCGGTCACGCTCCGCGATGGATAGTTCCGGTAGCTCGACTGTAGTCATAAGCTCCTCCTTGAGCATCGTATAGTCCTGTATAATACGATTCGAATATAGCACGCTATACCTGGCTAAGTATCGGCCACGATCTTATGCAGAAGCTGCAACAGTTCGTCTTGCTCCTTGTCCGAGAGCGACGACAGGCTGGCGCGGTACGACTCGGCAAGGACAGGTACCAGCACTGCCAGCATGCGCTCGCCCTCGGCCGTCACGGTCGCGCGGATTCGACGGCGATCGGCCTCGTCCGTGCGCCGTTCGATAGCATCGCGCTCTTCCAACTCCCGAAGGATGCGTCCCGCGCTCGCCCGATTGAGGCCCAAAAGCGGTGACAGAGAGGCCAGCGACAGTGGTGCGCCATCGAGATGGCTAATCAGGATGAGGGCATTCGCGTGCCGCAGGCTTAGGCGCGCCCCCGAGAGCGCTCCGTCCACGTGCGCGAGGATGGCGTCGCTCGCGCGTCCGATAGCGAACGCCGTGTCCATGCCAGCGAAGGACAAATCGGGATACATGTCGCGGACGGCCTGCAGGCGGACGTCGCTGATCTCGGGATGCACCAGCGGGTCCCCGATCTTCTCGGCCAGGCGGGTCAGGCGCTCAAGGTCGTTATCGCTGAACTCGCTGAACGAGGCACCAATGGCGCTGACGCCGGCGCGTAGCCACTCCGCGAGTCGGCGAGTTCCCGCGGGGGTCAGCCGCGCTCGGATCCGACGGCGGTCGTAGGGGTCTGGGGTGCGGACAACGAGACCCTCCGCCTCCAGTCGCACCAGCTCCGTGCTCGCGTTTGACCGCGTTATACCAGTCTCCTGTGCGATTGCCTGCAGATCGAGCGGCCCGCCGCCGACGAAATGGACGGCCAGCAGCGCGCGCACCGCGACCGCGCTAACCCGCTGACGAGTGACCCGGACGTGAGTGCTCGCTCCATGACGGTGGCTGCGCGCGTCACCATCCACCCCAACTCGACACTCGGGAACTCTTGCTGGGTGGGCGGATGAATTTGAGTAAAGCTCACGGCGTCCGATCGGAAGAGCGCGAATACGGTCACAACTGATCCTATCGGATGATCCGACTCTTGCGAGTAATATCATCCAGTATGATAGGATCTCTGGTACCACACTGAGGTGGCATGCAGAAAGGTAGACGTAATGAGCGAGACACGGTCTTTTCTCCAGCAGAACTTCATAGACGTTATGGGCAACGTCAGCACCCCGGTCACGGTGGTCACCGTACTAAGCGACGGCGTGCCTCATGGCACAACAGTGAGCGCCTTCGCGTCACTCTCGCTCGACCCGCCCATGATCATGCTCGCTTTGGACAGGGGTTCGCGGCTGCTCGAGATCCTCCAGAAAGAGGAGCTATTCGGCGTGAATCTGTTGTCATCTGGCCAAGCCGACACGGCCCTACGGTTCGCGCGCAAGGGTGCCGATAAGTTCGATGGGGTCGAGTGGATCGAGACGATGGGGGCGCCCCGCATCATTGGTGCGGCAGGCTGGCTCGCGTGCCGCACTGATAAGCTCGTCGAGGGCGGCGACCACACGATCGTCAGCGCCTTCGTCGTCGCAGCAGAGGACGTTCCGGAGCCTCCGCTGAGCTACCATCGCCGTGCCTTCGGCACGCACCGCGCGCTCGAAGCCCACTCGTATTAAGTCGAGGATGCGAACATTCGGAGCTGAACAGGACTGACCCATGGCACCTTCACGTCATGCTTGACACGTTGATCGAGGTCAGAGAATCCACGATGCTAGCCCCCACGCCGGCAGGCCGACCAATTGAAGGTTCATCGCGAGCAAGAGCAGTTCAACCGCCGTTCGCCATTGGCGGCTCATCGTCGGGTACGTGGCCCTAGTATCGCATTAGTGGGAAACCAGAAACGCTCAGAACTAACGGGCTCAGGTTCACAGACGGTCCCGGTTGCATTGGGAGCCGAAAAGCGAATGGTTCACAAACCCGGCCCAGGAGGCCCGGCCCCGGTACTCCTGGGCCGCACTAGAGCTTGAAAATGGAAATGTAAGAAGAAAGGAATATTGCATGCCTTCCGAACCGAAAGCCAATGAGGAGCATCCTTCCCGTCGGCTCGGAGCAGTCGCCATTGGTTACGCCTTCATGGGCAAGGCTCTTTCCAATGCTTGGCGTATTGTGGCCCGTTTCTTCGACGTTCCATCCTTCAAGCAAAAGGTATTGGTCGGTGGGGACCGCGAGCGGGTCACTGCTGTGACCGCGAAAGACGGTTGGCGGAGTCCGCCCCTGACTGGCGGGTAGTTATTGCGCGGGACGATATTCACTGGTGAACATTTGCGCGCCAGGCTGGAGGCACGCCGAAATTGCGGTGGCTGCACTGGAAGCTGGCAGCACGTCCTGGTCGAAAAGCCTCTGGTCAATACCCTGGCCGAAGCGGAATGAATGACCGCTGACCGGCCACGGCGCGGGTACGGGTATTCAATCGAATATCGGCTTCAACTACTGTCGGGTCCCCGCACTTGTCCTTGCCAAGGAACTCATCTGTTAGGGTCGCATGGGCACCGTCCGGCACGTCCGTGCCGCCTGTTGGTGCGAGATCCCGGTGGCACCGGAGTAGGAATGGCGTGGGACAGACCCTGTCCCTGGCTTCAAATCCACACCGCCGATAAACCGCTCCCTGCACCAAACCGGTTGGGCCTCGCCGTGGAACCCATGACCTGCCCGCCCCAAGCCTTCAGCAGCGGCCTGGACATTATCCATTTGGCTCTCGGTGCCACATGCCAGGCCAACTGGATCATATTGGCACTCTAGTTGGACGGATCCGTTCTGAACTGCAGCATGAGGAGGAAACGTGACCTTGCCCTACGCAGCCAACATTGTTGTCGCAGACCGGCACGACCTTGATAGGCAACTCGACCTTGCCGTAGCCACGGCTATTGAGCACGCGCTCAGAAACCCAGGCTGCGGTATTCTCGTCACCCGCCGCGACAGCTGCAACATCACCGTTCACGTCACTGAGGAGGTTCCCTCTGGCACCATTTTGGAGCGCGACCTACGGCCTTCACAATTCTCTCGGACGCATGTCCCGTCGAGCTCTTGAACAGGAAGCTGGACCTACCGGCAGCAAGTAGAACCAGGTCCATTTCCTTCAACGCGTCGTCCACCGGCCGGCGCAGAGCGTTCTCGTTTGATCGAGGATTGGATGGCCCTGAATTGCGGGAACCGGGTGGAAATCAGGTCCTCGACAGATCTCCCACGCACAGGGACCGTGGACGAAGTCTCGGATGACGCGGCTCTGGCTCGATGGAATAGGAAATCCTGGTCACTGAATATGACAAAGTGAGCTTCTGGGCCATCGGCCCCGACGCCCTCTCAAGAAAAGGATAGGAGTAGAGCCATCCACGCAGAGCCGTCCAGTGTTGTGGCGCGGACGACATGTACGGGCGATGCCAGGACACCTGACGGGGCCGGGTTTTCGACGGCGCTAGAGTCTGGAATACACGTCCCCGTCCCCGTGCATATAGGGACGGGCACGCAGCGCTGACCGCGTCACGGCGTAAAGCGCTTTCCAGAACGACTTCTGCAGATCGACAAAGTGATGAAGCCGGCGGCGACCCGAGGTTCCCGGTTCCGTTAGGAGGGGTGTGGTCGCTGCAGTGATAGCGAGGATATCCAGGTTGCTGCCGACGAAGACGGCGCTTGTGTGTGCGAGGCGTGGGGTCCTATGGTGCACAAGATGTTTCCGTCCGTTGTGAGTTGATGATCGGCATCGACGCGAAAGCCGCCCTGACCTACAAAACGCTGAATGCGTCGAAACGCGGGAGTTCTCGCAGCTACTTCTACCCGCGTTCTTTGAACGCCTGTGAGGATGGGGTGGCTGATCTGGGATTGGCTGGCAGAGTAGCGCAGGCCGTTCCACCCTGATGGTCGTGACTTTTTATTCGCTCGGCCCCGGCTCTCGTTGGATGTCCTGTCATCGACATGTACGTCTGCTGGGGTGGGCGGCCGGCACCTGCCCGGCCCACCTCGATACTTGATCAGAAGATTGTCCGATCCGCGCGGGGCGTGGTTCGTCACAGTGCTATTTCGAAGTGACCTCTACCCGGACAGGTACCGGCTCATAACGGCCCTGACCATGTCCGGGAAAATGAGAGAGAAAGGTGGACGGATCTACCGCACACTCAATACCAACGGCCTTACGCCATGCTACGTTGACAACAATAGAAGAGTCGATAACGGATAGTCCTTCAGATTGATAGCCGGTTCTGGCCGAGCAGGCAGAAACCGCTAGCAGGGTCCGCTACAACCGCGCCCAATGTTGTCATGATGGTCAACGCCGTATTGCTCTGCGCGAAGCGCCCGCTAACAAAAGTCACAAGACGCCGCCCCTGCGGACAGCTCCTCGCCTTTCGACAACGGCTAGTGCAACCACGGCAGCGATCAGCTGCTTTGGGAGACTAGCCGGCCGTCGTCGTCCTCGACGTTGTTCCGCTCCTGCAAGGCTTCCGCTGCCGATCCTCCGGGCAGCCCGGCGGCCAGGCGTTCAGCATCGTCGCCACCCACGGCTTCGCCGCGAGCCACCATTCCGGCGGTGTCCGACAACGGTATCTGCTTAAGTGTCACGGCAAGGATCAGCGCCGCCGCAATGAACGGGAGAAGGTACCAGAACACTGGTGCCAGCGAGTCCGCATAGGCGTTCACGATCGCGTCACGCAGTTGCGCCGGGAGTTGATTGAGTGCTTGCGGGTCCAGGGTGCTGGTGGACTGGGCTGCCTGGTCCGCGGATGCGCCCGCACCGGTGAACGCGCTGGTGAGCGACTCAGACAACCTGTTGGTGAAGATTGCTCCGAAGATCGCGACGCCCAGGGCGGCGCCCACCTCACGGAAGTAGTTGTTGGTGCTCGTGGCGGTGCCGATCTGGTCCGCGGGGACGGAGTTCTGCACCACCAGCACCACTACCTGCATGATCAGGCCCAACCCGACACCGAACACAAACAACTGGACGCAGATCATCCAGATGGGAGTGCTGGCCGCCAGGGTAGTCATCCAGAACATCGCAGCCATCGTGAAGGCCGTTCCCAGGATGGGGAACATCCTGTACTTGCCCGTCTTGGAAATCCGGACGCCTGAATAGATGGACGTGCCCATGAGCCCGGCCATCATCGGCAGCATCAGGAGGCCGGACTCGGCCGCTGACGTGCCGGAGGACATCTGCAGGAACGTGGGAACGAAGGCGATGGCGGAGAACATGCCCAGGCCTAGGGTGAAACCAATGGCGGTGGCATTGACGAAGATCCGGTTACGGAACAGGCTGAGCGGAATGATGGGATCTTCAGCGCGTCGCTCCACTATGACAAACGCGGTTGCGGACAGGACCATGCCGGCACCAAAAGCCCACGTGAGAGGCGAATCCCAGCCCTCGTCCTTCTTGCCGCCGAAGTCTGTGAAGAAGATGAGGCAGGTGGTTGCAGCGGACAGCAGGACGATGCCCAGAATGTCGATCCGCTTTTCGGCCTTCTTGTTGGGCAGTGTCAGCGTAAACCATGCGATGGCGAACGCTGCGATGCCGATGGGGATGTTGATGTAGAAGGCCCATTCCCACGTAAGGTGGTCCACGAAGAACCCGCCCAGCAGGGGACCGGCCACGGCCGACAGGCCAAAGATCGCGCCGAGCGGTCCCATGTACTTGCCGCGGTCCTTGGCTGGGACGATGTCCGCGATGACGGCCTGGGACAGGATCATCAGGCCGCCGCCGCCCAGGCCCTGGATGGCGCGGAAAATGACGAAGCCCCAGAAATCCGTGGCCAGGGCACAGCCCACGGACGCCAGCGTGAACAGCGCGATGGCTACCAGGAACAGGTTCCGCCGGCCCAGAACGTCACCGAACTTGCCATAGATGGGCATCACAATGGTGGTGGCCAGCAGGTAGGCAGTGGTAATCCACGCCTGGTGTTCCACGCCGCCGAGCTTGCCCACGATGGTCGGCATCGCGGTGGAAACGATCGTCTGGTCCAGGCTGGAGAGCAGCATCCCGGCGATCAACGCCGAGAAGATGATCCAGATGCGCTTTTGGGTCAGCAGCAGGGGCCCAGCCGGAGGCGTGGCGGTTGCGGTACTCATGGTTGTCCTTCCGCGGCGGTAACGTCCGGGGTGTCGAATGGTTGTGAGAAAAGAAGGCTGGCTGCGGAAATGTTCTCGAGCAGCAGGTCCGGATAGCTGCGGGTGTTGCCGTCGGAAAAGTAAGCCTTGCTGCTCTTGTTAGCGATGGTGCTGAGCAGCACCACTGCCATCCGGACCACGGGATGCTCCGCGGGAACGCCCTCGCGCCTGGCGACGTTGCGGGCGAACTGCGCCTCACGCTGTTCCGTGGCACCGATGATTTTCAGGATTAGCTGGGGTTCCTTTTTGACGACTGCGATCAGCTGCCGGGTTTCCTCTTCGGAAGCTGGCATACCTTCTGAGAGGCGCAGCGAAAGCCTGACCAGATCGCGGAACAGGGTGGGGGAGATTTTCCCGGCTGGGGAATCCGCGCCGCCGGCGACGAATTCTTCGATGACGTCCCGGGAATGTCGTCCTCTGCGTGGCCGATGATGGCGTCTTCCTTGGTGGGAAAGTAGTTGAAGAACGTCCGGCGCGAAATACCGGCAGCCTCGCACACCTCTTCCACCGTGTAGCCGTTCAGACCACGGTCGCCTGTCAGCTTCCGGGCAACCAAGGTGATGGCGGCACGCGTGGCCGCGCGCTTCCGCTCACGCAGGCCACCCTCGACTAATGCACTATTCCCCACGGAGTATAGTATTGCACTATTTGGACTTTAGTGCAAGTAAATTGCAGGCCTGCGGGCTGGAGAGAATCTGGAGCAGCCTAGCCTGACCCGCCCGGTTGGCCCGTTCAAAAGTGGATGAAACCGATGCCAGAAGCCAGTGTTCAACCGGGCTCAAGCACGAACAGTCGATTCGGCAGGGCTCAGTTGCTGGTGCTATCCAGGGCCTCTTGGGCCGCCAGTTGCAGGTCGGAGCGGCCCCGAATGTATAGCATGAGCCTCTGACGGACGTTCGGTCGCGTCGGCGCTATCCTGCATTTAACGACGCCTTGCTGGCTGTAAGGCACTGCGGTAGTGCCGGCCCCGGTCCTTTGGGTTACTTCTGAGTCGTTGCTGGGGCAACAATCGTGATATCCCTTAGTGAATGGCGTACCAACCGTCCCGGTCTACGGGATACATGCTCAATCTGGCGGCGAGGCTGATCTCCCAGCGGACTGCTGAGTTGTTGGCGCCCCTGGGAGTGGCTCCGGCATATTTGCCCGTTCTTTTTGCTCTCAACGACCTTGGCCAATGCACGCAGAATGAGCTAGCTGACAGGGCCTCAATTGTCCCGCCTACAATGGCCCGCACTTTGCAGCGCATGGAACGTGACGGTCTGATAGAGCGCACTGTAGATGCCGCGGATCGCCGCCGATCGATCGTCAAGATTAGCAAGCAGGCAGAAGCGCTTATTCCGGAGATCGAAAAGATCGCACTCGAGATGAATGAGTTTGCTGTTTCAGGTCTTCCGCAAGGGAGCGAAACGGCGCTGCTCGACATACTCACGCAGATCGTGGATAACCTTCGGAAGTTGGATGTGCCGCACCCCGAGAGCTCAGCATCTTCGCTGGTAGCTGACCCGGCTTAGGTCCGGTAGCAGGTCGTCCTCCGCTCCGGCGGGCAAACCCCACGGGTATGGCGCCGTCGGCGGATGCTTCAGGTGACACTGAAGCACCAGGGGCTGGTCAACGGCTTTCGGCCAGAACCTCACTATCGATTCGGCCGACACCGTCAATTTCGACGGTGGCCTGGGCACGGAGTTAGGAACAGTTGCCGAATTCACCGAGCTGCTCCCTGGCGCTTTGCGCCCGAGGACCGCGAAGCATTCGTCGAGGCCTGGCGCAATGACGCGCTGCTTATGAAGGAGCAGCGCGGCTTTGTATCAGCTCAGCTTCACAGCGGACACGCGGGGAGCAGTGTCCTCTTCAACTACGCCGTTTGGGAGACCGTTGGCGATCTCCGAAACCCGTAGTGTCACCTGGCTTTATGGAGCGGGTTAAAGCTGCTACCCCGTCGGCCAGACCGTCGCCGCACTCTTGCGGTCGAGGACGTCTGCGCCGGGGAATTTGTCGTGGATGCGTCGGCATGAGCACTTCACAAAACTTGAGCCGGACCGCCGGGGTGTCCTTGCTGATCGCATGCTTTACCGGGAACTTCTTTTTTGGCTCGGTCATCAACACCTATGGCGTTTTACTCCCGAATATCACGGAAGAATTCTCCGTAGCGAGGTCCCAGGCTGTTCATCGCCCCAATGGTCTTCCCTGCGCTTTACTGCCTCGGCGCACCCCTGATGGGACGCCTATTGGACCGATTCCCGACCCATAAGGTCATGTCCGGTGCTGTGCTGGTCATGGCGGCAGGCCTCCTGGCCCTGAGCCTGGTCAACGGCCTTATCGCGTTCCTGGCCATCGTGGCATTTACCATCGCACTTCAGGCTCAGGCTGCCCGCATGGCGGCCGCTTCCAAGGTTATTGCCCGGTGGTTTCCAACAAACCGCGGCCCTTGGTGTCTCTACTGGCGGAGCTGCCTTACCCGCTCTGGCGGCACTCCATGTTTGAGCTGGCTGACTGGCAAGCCGGTTACCGCGTGATTGCCGTCTCCTCGCGCCACTGCTCTCCCTTGGAACTTCACTACTCCGTGCGAAACCTCGATCGTGCCGTACTGAGTACAGAGCCCCGCGACCCCGCACTGGCACGGTACTTACAGGAGGCGGAAAAGGCAACGGGCAAAGAGATGATGACCTGCTGCTCACAATCGCGGCGCCGCGGCGACTCCAGCTCAAGTGACGCTGGAACAAAAATGCAAAAAATCGCGGCCAAATTAGTTGCCATGCTAATAATTGGCCGGGTAACTTTGGGTTATGCAACGGTCGCCCGGACGGGACAGACCGTGGAAGCGACAGCAGATCAAAGGAGATTGTTGTGAGCATCACTACTGAGGAAGGCACGGTTGCCTTGCCGGAGTTGCGCTACAGCCGAAGTATCAAGCCCCCTGCCGGAGCGCGGGCGCCGCTCAAGGCAAGCGTCTTTGAACGGATGGGGAAAGCAAACACCCAGCTTGTGCCTCTGTTCCCCTATACCGAGACCGGTTCGATCGTTCCCTGCGGGGCGCTCCTTTGGGGCGGCGCGGACCGGAGCCATGGGCAGTTCTTCCACTGGAACACCGTGAACGAGGTGACCCTCACGTGGGGTTCGCATGGCGGAATGCTCAACACCGGGCACCCTGGTCGCCACGCAGAAGTACCACGGGGTCAATTCGTTCCTTAAGGACGAAAAAGGACCCGGAGAACTTCACACTCGTGGTCGTTACGCAGCGGCAGTCCGAGGAAGAGGACCAGAAGGAAGCCATGGTCGGCAAGTGCGAGAAGTGCCGTCGGGAGATGATCCGGCACGAGTACTACGCCGGGCCACAGGGCGCCGTCGACTACGACCCGGAGCGCTGGGGCCGCTCGGACGATCTCATCCCTCAGTTTCCGACGCTCATGGGATCAATGGAGTACGCCGAAATCCGCAACTCCGAGGAGGGGCGGGTGTGCAAGGAGTGCGGGCACGTCAACAACCTTCTCGACACCAACATCTGGGGCTGGCCCCGTGCTGTGGAACAGACCCGGCGGGTAAACGCCGCGCATCGAGCCATCGTCCAGGCCGCCGCCCAGGCGGACGCCAAGATCGCCGAGGAGGCAGCAGAATGACCACACGTAGCCGGGCGATGAATATCTTCGAGGCGGCCGCGACGAGCGGTAACTACGGCGATGTCGCCGTCATCCCCCTCGAGGTGGACCCGCAGATCACGCTCTCACGGAACTCCGTAACCCAGCCGTTCTATATGGTGTACGACCACGATACGGTCCTCGCGCAAATGTCGGGCTCGAGCCGGCTCAGGCTCCGTGAGAGCTCGGTATTGTATTTCGACTCGGTGGTGGGTGACCACACGTACATCCCGGCCGGCACGCCGCACCGAATCGAACCGCAGGTTGAGGGAGTGCTCGTGCGGTACTCCACGAATGAGGAGAACGAGCGCGGAGCGCTTTTCGTATGCGACGCATGCGGGGCAGACCTGCACCGCGTCGAGTGGACCCACGACCACGACGTCGAGCCGGTCCGCATCTACGCAGCTATCTCAGGGCAGTTCAACGCGGACGACAAGCTCCGCACGTGCAGCTGCGGCCACGTGAACGCACCCGTCCCGGTCGAGTTGCTCGGCTGGACCGTCTGACCGGCATCATTGGAAGGCTCATCATGGTTAGCCCTCAAGTCCGAGAATTAATGATTGCCGAACCCTGGACGGACGGCGAAACCGCATACGGATCAGGCCCGGGGGATCGGTTGCGCTACCTCACCGACGTGATGCTGGCAACCGTGGACGCGCTGTGGGGTGCCGACTTCGACGAAGACTCGCGCCTTGAGGGCTGGACTTTCGGACACGTTGTCACCCAGTTGGCACGCGACGCTGACCTTCGTGCAGACGAACTGGCGCTGATGCGCACCGGTATCACACCCGTTTTCGACCCGGACCGCCGCTGGGATCCCAACCCGGGGCATCTGCGCCCGGGAGCAGTCATCATCGATGACGTCCTGGTCTCGCTTGCCCGATTCCGGTCCGAACTGGGCAAAATTCCTGAGTCGACCTGGGAGGAAAACAACGAAGTCCTACAGATCGTCAGGGGACGCATCCACGCTCTGGAAAATCACCTTGCCGCGCTCGGCGTCCATAGCGCGGAGGACGCCCGGAAGCTGTTCGCTGCAACAACCGGCTAACCCGCCGGCTTACGGGCCGTACGGGACAAAGCCACACCAACGATCCCGCTCGGCGCTTTGGAACACTGCGCTGCTTAAACACAACGCCTACCACTGCCCCTGGGGCACCTCGGTTCAAAGGAGAATCATGAGAAGGTCTTCCCGTTTTATCCCGTCCGCCGTAACTGCTGGTTGCGCAGCGCTGGCGCTGACCCTAGCTGGCTGTTCCGGAGCTGCCCCTGCAGCAGAGTCGGATCCCGAGGGCGATCAGCTCAAAATTGGGCTCTACGTCGCGGGAGCCTTCGGGGACCGCAGCTACTACGATGCTGCAGCAGAAGCGATTCCGAAGTTGGAGGAAGAATTTAAAGCCGTTGTCGCCACATATGAAGCGAAGCAGGACGCGCAGGCCTATGCACCGCTCATGCAGGACGCTGCGGCAGCCAATGAACTCCTTTTCGTGGTAGGTGACCAAGTTACTGACATTGCAGTGGAAGTCGCATCGCAAAACCCTGACACAAAAGTAGTTCTGGTCAACACACTCGTTCCGCGCGAGGGCGTTGCCTCAGTAGGCTTCGACTGGGCATCCATCTGCTACCCGGCCGGCGTTCTCGCGGCCCTGGCCAATAGAGAGTCCGGCGCCAATTCGGTCGGATTCGTCATGGGATTCAAAACTCCTGCAATGACAACGTGCGAGTCGTCATTCCATGCCGCGGCTGTTGCCACCAACCCGGCACTCAAGCTTGTTTCGCAGGCCGCCGGGACATTCAGTGACCCTAACAAGGGATATGAGGTAGCTACAGCGCTCTCCCAGCAGGGGGCTCACAGCACCCTTACTCTCGCTGGACTGACCACTCAAGGCGTGGTCAAAGCTGCCCAGGAGGGCCAACCGATAGCGCCTATTACGATCAATTTCGGCCAGCCCGCAGACGTAAGTCTCGCCGGTGCTATCACCAGGGTCGATGTTCTGATGCTGGATGCGGCCAAGAAGCACGCTGACGGGTCCCTGCAGCTCGGTGGTGTAGACGAATTTGCGTACCAGGAGGGCGCGACCGAATGGATCCTTAACGACGCACTCGTCAATGAGGAATCGGAAGCGGCAGTCAAGGACGTTATCGAGAAAATCAAGTCCGGTACTTTGGACCCCAAGGCGTGACAACGAATGCCTGAGACGACGCACGACCAGGACGAGCCCGTCCTGCAACTTCGGGGGATAGTCAAACGGTTTGGAACTGTCATAGCCAACGCTGGCATCGACTTCGATCTTCGAGGCGGCGAAATCCACGCGATTGTCGGGGAAAACGGCGCAGGCAAGTCAACCCTGATGAAGATTCTCTACGGGATGATCCGACCGGATGAGGGTGAAGTACTCATTCAAGGGGAAACAGTCCGCTTCCGCTCTGCAAGTGATGCACTGGCTCGCGGAATTGGTATGGTTCACCAGCACTTTATGCTCGTGCCCGAGTTCACGGTTCTTCAGAACCTGGTCCTCGGTGCCGAACCAACGAAGCTGGGAATGGTGAACGAACACGAATCCCGTGAGATGGTGCAACAGACCCATTCGGGTCTGCTCGCTGACACCTCGCTGGATTCGATAACCGGGACCCTCAGCATCGCAAAGCAGCAGCGGGTGGAGATCCTCAAGGTGCTGATCCGCGGGGCGCGCGTGGTAATACTTGACGAGCCCACGGCTGTGCTCACCCCCCAAGAGTGCGATGAGTTGTTCACTACGCTGCGGGCATTGGCTGACGATGGCTACTCTGTCATCTTCATTTCTCACAAGCTCCGTGAGGTGACATCCGTCGCCGACAGGGTGACAGTCATTCGTTCCGGCAGGACTATCGGAACGTGGAACATCGACGAAGTCGACATTGATTCCCTCGTTGTTGCCATGACCGGACGGACTGACGTCAATCTGGGGCGGGTCATCCGCGGTGCGCCGAGGGCAGAGTTCGTGCTCGAGATGAAGAACGTGTCGGGAACGATGCCCGGGGACAGCACGGTCAACGGCATCAATCTGTCTGTTCGGGCTGGCGAGATTGTGGGCGTGGCAGGTGTTGACGGAAATGGTCAGGACACTCTCGTAGGGGTCCTGACCGGGCGCGCCGCTGAGGTCCGCGGCGAGGTGATCCTCGACGGTGTTTCGCTTGGCAGCCAGACGATGCTGGAACGACGGAATCTGGGGCTTAGCTACGTTCCCGGAGACCGGCATACCGAGGGTATCCCGCTCAATGGATCGGTCCTCGAGGGACTCTCCGGAGTTCAGCTAGCTGCAAGCAAGGGCCCTGGACTTGAGCTGGCATTCCCTGCAGCCCGCAAAGCGTGGGCGAAACGCCAAATTGGAGAGTTCTCCATCAAGGCGAAGGGGATCGGGGCACTCTGCGCCAGCCTGTCCGGCGGAAACCAACAAAAGGTCGTTATCGCCCGCGAACTCGACAGGACGCCCCGTTGCTTGTTGTTGGTCCAGCCAACACGGGGGGTCGACATCGGGTCTGCAGATCTTGTCTACAACGCCATCGCCAATGCCACTGAAGCCGGCCTAGGAGTGCTGCTGATTTCAGCGGATTTGGATGAATTGCTCCGGCTCTCAGACAGAATTGCTGTGCTGTACCGCGGGGAGATTGTCGCTGAGCATGCAGGCACTGCTGCAGACCGGGAAGCGCTGGGCGCAGACATGACAGGCGCCAGCATAGGGGCTATGACATGACTACATCGGAACTGCAGGCCGGCCAGGAGAGTGCGGTCGCGCGTAAGTTCGCGATCTCCTTCCGCTGGTCATCCCGTAAGGTCTCGGCTGCCTTGCTGGCACCGATTGTAGGTGTCGCGTTTGCCTCCGTTTTGATTCAGGCATACGGGTTCCAAGGGTTACCGACGATCTGGGTCGGCCTGGTCTCCGCAGTCAGCACTCCTGCGGCCATCGCCTCAACCCTCGCCTGGTCACTTCCGCTCATCCCGGCCGTCCTTGGCGTGATGATCGCGTTCCGCGTCGGCGTGTACTCGCTTGCAGCGGAGGGACAAATCTATGCCGGGGCCTTTGCCGCGGCGATGGTCGGCGCGCTGCTGCCTGTTGCAGCGCCGGCTGTTCATCAAGGTCTCGCAGTTCTCGCCGCGGCCTCCGTCGGCGCTGTCATTTCCTTCGTCCTGGGCTGGCTGTACGCGGTATGGAAGGTGGATATACTCGCTACGCTCCTGGCCAGCTTCATCCTGGTCGGCCTGTGCATCTACCTGGGTACTGGGCCGTTGAATGATGCGTCGTCCCCTGCACCCGCTGCTACTGCCCCGATTGCCGGCACCGCACGGTTTGGACTGATCCTGGAAAAGTCACAGCTGACATGGGCCGTCCTTCCCGTCGTCGCCACCGTCGTCGTCATCTGGTGGCTCGTGCAACATTCGGCATTGGGCTACAAATGGCGGGTAGTAGGCAGCTCGCCGGGGTACGCGTCCGCCATCGGCATAGATGTTGCCCGGGTCCAGATCACGGGAATGGTGCTGAGCGGTGCGCTGTGCGGGTTCTCGGGCAGCATCCTGGTGCTCACCACCATGGGACGCTTCAGCGCCGATATCGGCCATGGGATCGGCTGGTTGGCAATCATGATCGCGCTCATCGCACGTCTGAAGGTCGGCTCGGCTCTTATATGGACCCTGGCATACGCGGTCATGCAGTCAGCATCCCGCCGCATCGATCAGATTGCCGGTGTTCCGACCGACATGTCAGTCATGGTCATTTGCGCCGTACTGATCACTGCCACGTGCTCCCCGGCGATTGTCTCGATCATTGCCAGCGGATGGACCCGTCTTCGTGTCCCTCGTAGAAAAGGAACAAACAATGGAATGGCTTGATACTTTCCTGTCTTCGGGAGTGAGAGTCACCATCCCTATTCTGCTTGGGACCATTGCATGCCTTCCAACTCTTTGGACGCGGGATATCAACATCGGCCTCGAAGGCGTCATGGTTTTTGGTGCATTCACCGGAGTGGTGTTCGGGCTGCACTTCCGATCCGCGCTCATTGCGCTCATTTGTACCTTCATCCTGGCCGCCTTGTGCGGGCTGCTGTTTGGCCTCTTAGTCACAAAGTTCACCCTCGACGTTTTCATTGGCGGCCTCGTTCTCCTCATATTCTCGGGAGCTGCAACCGTTTATCTCATGGACGCCCTCTTCGGCGTCAAGGGAACCATCGCGGACCCTGCCACGCCCGCTTTGCCCGCAGTGACGATCCCGTTCGTCGAAGACGTCCCGGTACTCTCCGGGCTCCTCAGCGGAAACAGTGTGCTTGCGTGGATGGCTGCTGCCTGCGCAGTGGGGATCGTTGTGTTGGAAAGGCGGTCCGTGAGTGTGAAGTACATGAAGGCCGCAGGTTCCAACCCCGATGCCCTGGCATCGGCAGGAATAAGTGTGACCAAGTCCAGGGTGGCGGCCCAGATATGGTGCTTTGCCTTATGCGGGGCCGCGGGAGTACAGCTCAGTCTTGGCCAACTTCAGCTGTTCACCGACGGTATGGGAGCGGGAGTCGGGTTCGTCGCCCTTGCCGCCGCTCTTTTCTCGCAAGGACGTGCATCTGTGGCAATCGCTGTGGCAGTGGGCTTTGGCTTCGCCATTGCACTTACGTACCAGATGAACGAGCAAATGATGTCAGGAGAACTTACCAAGGTCATGCCATATGCCGCGGCACTGATCGGAATGATCGTCGTGGCACGCATGAAGGCCCGCTCAGCCCGCCTTAAAGCCGGCGTGCCCCATGAGGACGACAATCAAGCCTCGATGCAGCATGCACTTTAATCGCTACGCCAGCAGAGCGACCGGGGCCAGCAGTGAGCGACTGCACTGTTGCCCCTACAGAACGGCCCGGCAAGACATTGAAAGAGGAGAGCGCAGTGACAGACACGGCATTGCCCCCGGCAGCACCATCATCAACAAATATCGGGACATTGAGGGTTTCACACGTTAAGCAGGAAGCCGAAGGTGTCATCTCCATCCGGCTCGAGCACCCCGACGGGGAGACACTGCCGCCCGCCGCACCCGGCGCACATTTGGACCTCATAACGCCTAACGGGCTCATCCGTCAGTACTCTCTCTGCGGCGACCCGAAAGACGCCACCGCCTACACCGTAGCTGTGCTTCATGAGGAGAACGGCCGGGGTGGATCTAACGAACTTCACACCACTCCTCTTGTTGGCCGCCTCCTCACTGTCAACGCTGTCCGCAACCACTTTCCCCTCGAGCCCCGGCCCCGGTACCTGCTGATTGCAGGCGGCATTGGCATTACCCCCATGAAGGCGATGGCGCAGCAACTCTCGCAGGGAGACAGTCCATGGGAGATGCTGTACCTGGGACGTTCACGTGACCGCATGGCCTTTGCCGATGAGCTCCTCGAGCTTCCTGGCGGACACGTACAGGTCCGTCCCGACGACGAATTTCCGCCGCTCAACCTCGCCGAGTACATCTCCCGGACACCGGTCGAGACAACCATCTACTGCTGTGGTCCGGAAGGCCTCCTCGGCGCTGTAGAGAAGGCATGCGCGTCCGCAACCCCGCCGAGGGAATTGATCACTGAGCGCTTT
Organism: Arthrobacter sp. SD76; assembly: GCF_049726125.1. Taxonomy (NCBI): domain Bacteria; kingdom Bacillati; phylum Actinomycetota; class Actinomycetes; order Micrococcales; family Micrococcaceae; genus Arthrobacter; species Arthrobacter sp. SD76. The sequence goes on along the minus strand of NZ_JBNBLR010000002.1, from coordinate 283,947 downwards.
GGAGCGAATCCCAACCACACCCGCCCCGAAGCCGAGCCGGATAGCTCTTGCTTCACCGTGAGCCTGAAACGCCAGGGCGTTGAACTCACCGTTCCCCCGAACGGACACTGCTCTCAGTCGTCCGGGACGTCCTTCCCGATGTGCCGTTCTCTTGCGAGGAAGGATACTGCGGTACCTGCGAGGCTTTTGTTCTGGACGGCATTCCGAACCACAAGGATGACATCCTGACGCCCGCCGAACGGGAAACTAACCAGTCCATGATGATCTGCGTCAGCCGTTCACTCACCCCCCGTCTAGAGCTGGACCTGTAGGGCGCCGCCCAGCCGGATGGGGCTAGAACACAGTCGCTTGGTGTAGCCCACACTCGAACCCTTCTTCTGAAAAAGGGGGTCCGGGTAGAAATTTGAAGGAGGAAGAGTCCCATGAACGCTGGCTCGAACGTCGAGGCCCGGCTGCGAATCCGTGGCGATTGGGGTGGTGCCAACCTGATACACAGATCTTCAAGGTAGTCGGTTTTGTCGGCTCCGACTCGGAATCTACAGAGCAACCCGCTGTCATTAACGGCGTTTCAGAGCTCATAGGGAAGGTCTTCGGTCCCTCCATAGCGTGAGCAGCCGCCGGGTACCCATACGGGGGTGCACGGTGTTGCCACCATGAAGTAGTCGAATTCGAAGCAACTATGAGTCGCCAAACCTGCTCGAAGACCTGTCTCATACCTGCAACCGAAGGAGGACATGAATGTATTTCTTGGACAGCCTCTGCGTTCTGCACATGGGCTGCCACGACGGGCCTCAGAACGGGAATCGTTCCGGCTCTAACAAGGAAGTCGACTTCCTGGAAGGCAAGCTAACTTCGCAGCCTTGGGAAGGTTGGCGGCAAGAGGAGGCAACCAAGACCGCCCGTCCATCTGCAGCTGCACTATGCGCTTCTGAGAAGCCCGGCTCCCGAAGGGTACCGAACTTATAGTCCTGGACGAATGCGCGCCCAGAGCTTCTAACAAGCTGCCGCAGCGGCTTGAAGCGATGAAGGCCGGGTAGACGAAGGTTATCCGTCTACCCGGCCTTTCAATCTTTTCCCAATAGTCAGGCTTCGCAGATGTTCTCGACGGCCAATTTCCGCATGACTGCAGGATGGGCGACAGTCCCGTCGGGGTAGGCGGAGAGCTTCTCTTGAAAATCAGGGTTCTGAAAGGCGTTACGCAGGTCTTGTACTGACTCCCAGACGGCAATGTTGGTGAGGATACGCCCACCGGCCTCACTCCCGTAAAGCTGCGTGGAAATAAAGCCTTTGCATTCCTTCATGTATGCCGCGTCCCGACTCCATACCGCAACCACTTCCTCCACCTGCCCCTTTGGCGCGAGAAAGGTATTGATAAGCGTAATTGGTCCTGGTGCCTGGGACTGAAGCTGCTGCATGTAGGGATTGTCTTCGTCCAGAGTGGTCATACTAATCATGGGCCCGTGCTCCTTCTTGGTTTTGGATAAAGCTCTCTGCAAGGATGCGTGAACAGACAAAGGGCTGTTACGCACGCTCACAGCTGCAGCCTTCTTTGGCTCGGACACAAGACTCCTTCGTCTAGTGACGCCGTGAACTACGTCCAAACCAGCTGCAGGGCAGCAGCCGTGATACATAGGGTACTATCGAATTTAGGAGCGTGTATAGGGGGCCATTGATAATGGGAACAAAATGAGGGACACGGCGCGTGATGCCACGAGAGGTCGGGCCCCCCGAAAGGTGCAGGAGCAAGAATGTTCGATCGCAATCAGTCTGCTGGTTACATGTTCAACCTCTGTGCACGGGCGTTTGAACGTCGTTCGGCTGAACTTCTCGGGCCGCTGGGTGTGACCCCCGCCTACCTGCCGGTGCTTTTTTACATTGTCGGCGCTAGGCAAAAGCACACAGGGGGAGTTGGCGGAACTGGTGAATATTGAACAGCCGACAATGGCGCTGACGCTCCGGCGGATGGAGCGTGACCTCCTAATTTCACGCACGAAGGACAAGAATGATGGTCGGCGTGCTATCGTCCGCCTAACCAGCCACGCCGAGGATCTCCTGCCTCAAATTGAGGCGATATCGGATGCGATCAACAGAACGGCACTGGGCAGCCTCAGCGATGCAGAAGTCGAGCGCCTCCTGGGATGGGCGCACGAGGTATCAGAAAACCTGGCAGACTCGGACAAGATCCGGGACGCGGTGGAAGCCCTAGTGCAACCCGCTTCCCCTCATGGCCCGTAAAGACCCCACCGCCTAGACATATACATTGCATGCTATGTAAACTGGCGTCATGAGAGCCCAGTCCACAAACGCCGGCGCCCGTCTCAACAAGAAAACGGTGGTGCATGCCACATCCGGCATTCTTGCGCTGCTTATTATCCTTGCTTTTTGGATTTCCACAGCATCTGTTGAGATTGTCGGCGACGCGGGGTCCATTGTGGCGCTAAAACGCACGATCCCCTGGGGCCTGCTGCTTCTCGTGCCCGCATTGGTGACTACGGGGCTTACCGGTACAAGCTTGGCTCGCGGAGCGTCCGGATCAATTGTCCGGGCGAAGACCCTCCGGATGCGGGCAGCGGCCGGCATCGGGATCTTGGTCCTCGCACCGTCAGCCTTGTACCTCGGACTTACCGCCGAGCCTGACCAGCTCGTCGGGAGCTTCTATGCAGTGCAGGCGGTTGAGCTTTGCGCGGGGGCGACCAACATCGTGCTGCTTTCGCTAAACACACGCGACGGGTTCAGACTTTCCGGACGGTTCAAGTCAAGGAAGTCTTGAACGTTTGGTTGCCAGTTCATGGGTACTCCCAGTGCATCGTGCAACGTTGCAGGCTACCCGCAATGCATGAGCTGTGGAATGTAGGGGGATAAATGGAAGCATTTGGTGGGAGCGCAATGGACCCGCATGTTGACGTATGCACATGGCGGCCGAACGAGAACTGGCAGCTGAAGCCTGGCCAGACCGTTGAACTAAGGAAGGGCGACAAGGTGTGGCGCCATGGCGAAGTTGATGCAGTTATGCTCGACGGCTCTGGTCTCTGGGTAGCTGCGGACGGACCGAACCAGCGCACATTCTTCCACGCGTGTGACGGATACGAGCTTTGGCTTTGGGTCGGGGACGGCGGGGACTCCGTGTCGTAGAGTGACCGCGGACATTATAGATAGATTCCTATGCAATGATGTGGGCAGATTCCGCTCCACCCACAGGCGTCATCAGACTGTAGAGGTTCCGGCTCTTCACGGTTCGTGGTGAATCCTCTGCCAGTCCTTTTTATGTGTTTGATCGCGGTGTTTTTGGCTTCCATGTTTGCGGTTGTCGCGCCGGCGACAATGAGGACTTCGATCTCTTTCCATCAGCGGCAGACCGTGCGCCAAAGCCGGTTGGTTTCGGGCGCGCTGCTTTTACGCCAATGCCTAATGCCTGATGCTGATCCTTGCGTGGCGGCAGCATCGGCGAGGGAGCCGGTGGCGAGCAGGGTCCGGAGCTGTTCCTTGACCAGCCACGCGGCCTGCAGCTTCCCGGTGGCATCGTCGGCGGCGAACACTGTGCTGAGCCTGTTTCGTGCCCGGTCCGAGAGTGTGTTCCTCCGCGGAGGAGCGGCCTCGGATTGGCCCAGACAGGGTCGATGGATCGGCCTCCGGCCGTGGACCTGCCGGGTGAGACGCAGCCGGACCTCGGTGAGCATGACGTCGCCGAGCTTGACCACCTCGGCGAGCGGTTGTTGGTGCCCTCCGTCTGCATGCTCTGCCTGCAGACATCCTGCCACGCTACCGCAGTTCGACGTCCCCCTGACTAAATCGATACCGGGACGTCCGGTGAAGCAGAGCCTGTAGCGAACAGGTTGGAGGTTTGTGCTGCGAAGCGCTCGGCGATCCGAAGGTAGCCGGCACCGTTCGGATGCAGACCGTCTGGGAGGTTGGCCGCGTCCTCGGGTCCGAATAGGTCGAGCCCGTCGACGAGGTGCAGGTGCTCGTCCCGGCGTACACACGACGAGTCACTTCGGCCGCGATCAGCTGCCGTACCCGCGATAGCGTAAGAGCACCTTGGGCGAGTTCGTCCGGACGCTCCAACGTGTACACCTTACGATCCGCTGTGTAGGGCGTTGAACCGGGATGCGTTTCCGCAACGGGGCAGATGAAGGGTGAGAAGATGAGGACGGGTGTCTCGGGGTGCCCCTCCCGCACGGTGTCCAGGAAACCGTGCAACGCGCTCAGGAACACACGTTCACGCATTGAGTCGGCATTGACGACATTGATTCCGAGCTCGAGGGAAATGACGTCGGCGGGGTGGTCGCGGATCGCCCGCGCCATGAACTGGTCGAGCTGACACTGACCGGCCAGGCCGAGGTTGGTGATTTCGAAGCCGGTTCGACGGGCAACCCAGACCGGCCAGGTCTCGAGGGGACGTGCGGATTCAATGCACTGGCTGTTGGAGCTGCCATGGTGCAGCCAGCGGGGAGCGGCACGGCGCGTTGGACGTATCGCATGTCCATTCGGGATTCGGACATCCCGTAGCGCGAGGATTGACATGTTGGGGGAACCAAATTTCCACTTCGCGATCCCGCGGCTCGTTCCCTAGGTCGAAGCGCACTTTCGCGGCTCCGCCGCTCGGCACTGAATTCGTACCCCCCTGTTTTGGGGTCGATCATAATTAGAGACTCGCGGTCCGCTGGGTGGGAAGCTCCGGCGACACCGTCCACCACGACGTCGAACGTGCTCGCTCTATGGGCTGTTTCCGCTGATGACCAGCCGTGTCAGGTGGGCTTCCACCTCAATGAAGGGGGCATCAGTCGTCATCGCGATCCGGACGCCCGACGGGATCGAACTCGAGAGCTCGAACGAGGCATCGCCGAGCGTCTCGCGTCCGATCTTCGGTGAGAGGTAGAAGGTGGTCGCTCCGTCGCGGCTGCACCTATCTAAAGCGCCGAGGACGGACTCCAGTGCGGTGGACAGAACAGAGGGCATGGCTTCTCCTGGCAGGTGGCGCAGCGGGGCTACTGGATTGGACGGGAGTTCGTACCCAAAGGGGTCGACGCTACTTTTGCAGAGGACCCCTGCCGGTCGGCAGGGGTCCTTGCGTTATCTGATAGCCTCGTTGTTCTTCTTTTCCGGCCAGGGGTCGACCTGGTGCACTGCCGCGGCCGGCAGGGTCACCTTGCCGTCGACAATCAGCAGGGCGTCACCCACGTTGACTTCCTCGGTGTAGCTCTTCAACGTGGCGGAGCAGATGTCCTCGGTTCCGCGACGATCCCCGGTCGGGGTAGTCGACGTGTCACCCACGGCGAGAGCGAAGCGGGCCGTCAACGACTGGCCAGGCGGATCTTCCGGCCTTGCAGGTGGGCCATGACCGCCACTGGCCTTTTCGTCTCTCGGAAGGCTTTCAGCACGAGCGCTGTTCGTCGCATGAGCAATCCGCACCGGCGCTTGAGGTCAGGCCCTCTGACCGAAGCGCGGCAGGTCACCTCAGCGGCCGGAGGATTAACATTTCTACTGCCCCGACTAGGTCTGCGGTGGATGGGCTGACGCGGGTACCGCGGCTCGGATGAGCTCGATCGTCTTGTTGATCGCATCCTCCGCGTCTGCACCGTCGAATCCGCCGTACTCGATCGTGAGCGGCCCCTGGAACTCGCCGTCTACAAGGATCTTCATGATGCGATTTAGGTCGTACACCTTCGATGAGCCGTCATCATTGAACCCGTAGGTCTAACGTGCACGACTTCGGCGCGGGGGAGTAGAGCCTCGACCATGCGGTAGGCCGGCTCTGGGTCGGCAACATCCTTGGGCTCGCGCCCCGCTAGGAAGCTGCTGGTCACTTCGCTCAGGAGCGGCTCTACGTTCCCGGTGTCGAGGACGAGGCCGATGTCTGTACCAATTGCATCGAGGATCGGGATCAGCTGATCGGGGTCGGAGGTTACAACGTCTTCGTTTTCCACCGTCAGCCGGACGCCGGCGGCCTTGGCTTTGGCGCTCAGGCGGCGCAGGGAATCCACTAAGACGTCAAAGGGCGCAAGCGTTGGCGAAGACACAATCGGAGGCGGCATGAGGACCACACGAACCTGCTCTGCCTCCACCTCCGCCGCCGACTCGATCAGTCGCTCCAATTCATCCAAATCTTCAGCGCGGTGCTGGTCGTTTGTATCCCCGACGCACCTGCTAAGGCCCAGGAGGCCGACTTTCACCCCTTCGCGCTCAAGCGCAGCGCGGAATGCCGCGCCGTCTTCGGCGCTCGTGCCATGGAGGTTCTGTTCCATCAGCTCCACGGAATTGACGCCGAATCGCTTAATCCGTTCGGGAATACCATCAAAACTGATGAGCTCGGGATAATCTGCTACTTGCTGCATGACGAGTTGACCGTTTGCGTCCCGGGCGCCCATGAACATCGGCCCGAGTTCGTGTCGAACGCTGAAAGTGGCGTGCGCGACATCTCATCGAGCCGCACCCAAAGCTACGCGCTTGGCGCTTCCCCAGATTGCTGGAATTAGGGACGTCAAATTCCTAGTCAGGTGTTCCCATGGCGGTCGGGCCACCCCCGTCGTCGACCGGGCGCCTTCCTCCGCGGCTGTCATTTAAGCAGCATCCGTCTCGATGGGTGGGCGGGGCACTGATTCCCAGAGAAATAAGGGCAAGTCGTCACAAGCCTGAACTTCCGACAGGGTGAATGGACGTGATCCCAGGTGCTGGGTGAACCGGCGCTGTACCGGTCCGCGAAGTCACCGAGTTGCCGTTTATGATGCGCACGTCCCTACCTTCGGTTTTGGATTGTTTGTTGCCCGCATGAGGCAGGGTTTTCACGCATTTTCCAAGCGTCAACTTCGGTGGTGGCAGCCACCATATCCACCACACTGCCGGTGTCGTAATCAGAGCCGTAGAAGACTGTGTCGACAATGACCTTGCTGCTCTTATTCAGTACAGCTCTCGGGGTTCGATTGGGCGAAGGACTCTATTGTCATGAGGGAGGCCGTCCGGGGAGCCTTGACGTTGGGCGCCCGCCGGCACAGCTCAGCACTGAACCAATGGGCATGCCGCCACCCCGGGTTCGTTCGGGTGGCGGCAGACCAGAGGTGCTACGACAGGCTAGGCCTGCCCGCGGGCTTGAGCGCGGGATTTGAGTTCGTTGCGGATCTCGGTCGCCCGCTTGTCGGTCAGCGGGTAGAGGAGTGCGACAAAGATCGTCACAACGCCGAGCAGCGCGGGGAGGAGGTTGACGACAACGTTAATTCCGTGCGTCGCCTCCGGAGTCTGTACTTGGTTAGCCACGTAGCCGAATACTCCGAGAAGGGTGACGGCGATGCCACTGATCGCGGCTCCGAGCTTCTGTGAAAGGCTGACTACTGCAAATGCTATGCCGTCATTGCGAACGCCGCTCTTGAGTTCGCCGTAGTCTGCTACGTCAGCAACCATCGCGTAGAGCAACGGAATGGTGAAGCCCGCCAGCCCATTAACAACGGTCAGGATTACGAGAACGGGAATGTTTGTCGGATCGCTCAAGTACAGCGCGAAGAGTGCAGCGGCCTGAACCGCTTGTCCGATAATAAAAAGCCTTCGCTTTCCAATCCTGTGCGCGAGCCGGGTAAAGAGCAGGGTCCCGACGAGGCTGGCGATCGAAGTGGTCGAGATGAGGATCGGGACGATCGCGGCGTTACCTGAGTTATAGATGTAGTAATACGCGACGACGCCAAATCGGGCGAAGAAGGCAGTACCGCCGCAGATATTGAGAAGAAACACAACGAGCAGTGGGCCGTTGGTGAATACTGCTCGAATCGTCTCAGCGAGCCGGGGCCGCTCGACGTGAACAGGCGTTACGATCTCACGCGAGGTCTTGAAGACAAAGAAGTACAGAACGACTGCCAACCCGGCGAAGATCGCAACGGTCGCCGTGAATCCCGAGATCGACAGGGCGCCTCCGGTCGGAGTGCCCAAGGTGTTCACGAGCGGAAGGGTAGCGAGCCCCATCAGGATCAGGCAGATCGACGCAAACACAAAGCGCATGTTTCCCAACGAGAGCCTGTCCGCTTGCGTCTCGGCGATCACACCTGAGAGTGCTGCATAGGGCAGGTTAACGCAGGAGTAGACCAGCCCCAGAATTCCGTAGGTCGCTGCTGCCCAGACGATGGCGGATACCGAGTCGCCAGGGAACGGCGCGGTAAAAGTAAGGACTGAGAAAATCCCCAGCGGCAGCATACCGTACAGGATCCACGGCCGGAATCTTCCATACTTGCTGCGTGTACGCTCAGAAATAGCTCCCACGACGGGGTCGAAGAAGCCATCCACTACTCGTGCAGTGACGATAATGATGCCCGCAACCCCGGCCCCGATACCCACGGCGTCAGTGTAGAAGAGGGCTAACCAGCTTACGAGTCCTCCATATACAAGCGTATTGGCGAAGTCGCCAAGTCCGTAGGCGGACCTGGTCACTAGCGAAAGTTGCGGTTTTGAATCGGTGCGGATCTCTGCACCGGCGGCTTGGCCCGAGGGGGCGGGGTCGGCTGAGAGGGTCAAGGCTGCTCCTTTGCGGCTGCTCCACTGCACAGTCTCTGCTGTGCATATGGAATGTATAGCATGCTATTTAGATGACGTCGACCCCTTTTGGGGTTCAAACGCCGGTGAGAGAGTCCGCTGCTGGTGATAATCCAGAGCGAGTGGGCGCCTTTGCGGCTATACCTCATTGCACGGTTTCTGATGTGCCTATGCAATGTATAGCATCCTATCTAGCTTGCGTCGACCCCTTGCTGGAAAGTCCGCCGCTGCCGGTGTCCGCAGGTGGGTGGTTGCTCCGGTGTGGTGGACGGCTGCCTGCCGGCGTCGGAAGGATCGTTTTAGACGTCGGCGCCACAGGCGACAACAACCGCCTTTCTGATTGCTCCGGATCATAAGGCAACCGATGAGATGGTCGCCGCGTCCGGACTGACGGCCATCACCATTCGGAACGGCGGGTACACCGAGAACTACCGCAATGACTTGGAACATGCCCGGGCCGCAGGCCGGATCTCGACAAGGCTCGGCGCGCAGAGCCGTTATCCGTCAGGCGGCCATCTCCCGTGCCAGCGGTGGGCCTAGCGGACAACGGCTCGGGTCCCTCGCCTTAGGGAGTGGCCGGAATTTAGGTTCGCGCGGCCCCGGTCAAGCGAAGCGACCGCGTGACGAAGCCAGGTCATGCCAGCTCGTTAGTAGCGGCCCTTCGATCCGTGAGGTCAACAATTCTTGCGAAGTGCGCGGCGAGCGTTGATGGCATGTCGATTTCACGGGGGTTGAGCAACCACTGCAGTTGAAGCCCGTCCAGCAAGGCCAGCGTTGAGGCGGCTGCATGATGTGGATTAACGCCATCAAGCAGGCGGCCATCGCGCTCCGCAGCCTCGAACGCGGCAACCAGGCTCTGTCGCGTGCGATCATAACGCTCAACAAAAAAGCTGTGTGCAGGATGATCAGGGGTCGTCGCTTCAGCGAGCAGGGTGCAGTGCAATTCGACGAGACCAGGGTAGGTCGAGATCAGTTCCACGATCTTCAAGAGACCTCGTAGGCTTTCTGTCCCCGCACCTTCACCGCCGGGTAGAAGATGAGCCACCAGCTCGTCGCGTCGGTTCAAAACTTCGGCGAGCAGAGCGCTTTTGCTCCCGAAGTGGTGGAGGACCCCGGCGTCTGTGATCCCCACCTTCTCTGCGATCTCCCGAAGGGATCCTGAGCGGTAACCCGACTGCGCGAAGACATCGAGAGCCGCGTCAAGTATGGCCCGCCGTACCTGTGCAGAGCGTGCGTCAGGGGCCCCGGGGCTTCCTCGCGACCGATGCCGAAACCTTTGCCATGTACACCTGCTTCCGATGCCCAACTCTACAGGCAGCCAAAAAAAATCACCGAACTCTTAGTGGACACTAAGAGTTCGTGATATTGTTCACACAGCCCCTGAGTGGGACCTCAAAAGAATTCGCAGGAGCAACGGCGTTCCTCCTTCAATACGCCAGCCGCGGACGCCGCGCGTATTTGAGCCGAATGCGGCCTGCGTAGTTGACATCACATCGAAAGGCATGTCCCGATGAGCAATACGATCCGCGTTTCTGCGTGGGGTATCCGGCACGCGCTGGGACCAATCTCTCTGTGCAACCGTGACCAGAATGGGCAAATCCAATGGCATCAAGTCGCCGAGGGGTCCCGGGACGTCCCCCTGGGCAGTCTGCCCACGCATCTTCGGGAAGCGTTCGGAGTCGACGAGTTCGAAATTCCCGACTGGTACCTGGTCAACGCAGCCCCGGATGAACTCGACCGGCTGCGGGCGGCACTGACCGACGAGAAGGTCAGGATCACGAACGTCACTCTTGACGGTCGCTCCGCCGGCGACGGGAACCCGGCGTTTCGAGAGGACGACCTGCGCACTCTCGAGAACGTCCTAGAGCTCCTGTCATCACTTTCTGTGTCGTCCGCGCGCGTCAATTTGATGCCGCCTCCGATCATCGAAGCCGGAGAGACCGCGTCGGTCGAGGATGTCGTGGTCGCGCTGAAACGGCTGAGTGCTTTTGCGCAGGCCCGCGGGATCCGGTTGTTCATCGAGAACCATTGCGAGCTCACTTCCACTCCGGAAGACGTCATCGCGCTATTGGATGCGGTGGGACCGGAACTGGGTCTGATTCTGGACACGGGCAACATCGAGCCCGTTCAAGGCACCGTGGTTGAGAGCTTCAGCACAGGTCTTCCCTTCGCGACCGTTGATGACTTGACCAGGGTCGAGCAATTCATCCAGGCGCTGGCGGATCGAGCATCGCTCGTGCACGTGAAGACTTACGGGTTCAATGAGGATGGGTCATCAAAGGTGTATGACCTCGAAAAGGTCATCAATACCGTTCTTGACACCGGCTACGATGGCCCGATCACCATCGAATGCGCAGTGTTGGATGGTGGCGGGGTCTACGAAACTATTTCCCGTACAAAAGACCTTCTCGACGCAGCGGTCGGGGGACGAGCATGAGCGCCGTAACTGTACTTGATCGCCATGCAGAAGGCGTGCCCCTGACAGCAGATGTCCTCGTGGTCGGAAGTGGAGCAGGGTCAGCGGCGTTCGCCGGTGCTGCCCGTCGACGAGGGATGAGCGTTCTGATCATCGAGGCCGGCCCAGCCCATACACCTCAGGCTGGAACGCACCTACGCAACACTTTGCCCGATGACGACTTCAATCGACGGGCCATGAAGCTTCTCGTCCCGCACGCGGGAAGCTCGGACCCTATCCCCGGTTTGCCGGGCACCCGCGGTATTCACGCGCTCGGCGGAATGATGATCGGCTGGTCTCACGCGGTACCGCGGCCACAGCTGCCAGCGGAATGGGACGAGACACTTCCTGAGCGGGAATTGACACGCCACCTCGCTGACGCTGAAGCGCTGCTCTGGGCAAGCGCCGACCTCAATGGGGAGGGGAGCCGGCGGCAGCAGTGGCTTGAAAGCACGATCGAATCAAGCCTGGGCCTATCACCCAAGCGGGTGCCAGTTGCAGCGCGTCGCACGGCAAACGGGCAGCTCGAGTACGCCGGGGCGGATGCTCTACTGGCGGGAGGTCCCGAAGACGGCGAACTCACTATCCTAACGGGGTACGTGGCTCAGAGAATCGAGCATCACGGTGGCCGAGGCGTCTCGGTAACGGCACGAGGCAGCGGAGGTGACGAGATCACCGCCAGCGGGGCGACCATTGTGGTCGGTGCAGGCGCGGTCGGCACGCCGCAGCTTCTGTTCGCTTCCGGGCTACGCCACCCAGCGCTGGGACGATACATGACCGACCACCTCAACCTGGTCTCCACAGTCACCTTGAATAAGGATCTTCCAGAGGCTATAGACGGCGACGCACCGGTGAACTTGTATCTCCCCGTCACCGAGCAGCGGCCGTTCCACACCTCCATCATCGATCTGCCGAGCGTTGCACACACGGGAATGACCTTCGGCGACGACTCGAGCCGTATCACCAACATCGGAACCTTCCTGGGACTCGAGCCGGCAGAATCCAACGGGTTGAGGTTTTCGGAGACTGAACTCGACGGGTTTGGTCTGCCAGCAGTAACAGCTCATAAGGAGCTGAGCCAGGCCGACCATGAGCGAGTTGCCCAGGCATTGGCTGACCAATACACGCTGGCAAGCACGATCGGGCAGCCCTGGGAGGGGATGGCTTCGTTCCTGCGGCCGATCGGCTCCGCCCTGCACCTCATGGGAACCAATCGAATCGGTTTGGACGAAAATACATCCGTAGCCTCACCGGAGGGTCTTGTCCGAGGTACAGAAAATATCTATGTGGTGGGTAATGGAGCCCTGGGGTCGCGCAACTCGTGCAACCCAACACTCACCACAGTTGCCCTGGCACTTCACGCAGCCGAATCGATTGGATAGGGAAGCGGTCGTGGAAAATATACGAGCCGCCATCGTTGGCGGTGGCTTCATGGGACAGGTGCACGCACGTGCCATCCGCGCCTCCGGACCTACGCGACGATCCGGGGAGAGACTGTCGAAGGCCTGCCCACTTCGCCCACGGCGCCCGTGCCGCAAACATCTAAGCAGCCGTAATTGCGTCAGCAACATTCGGCGGGTGGGCGGACGTGGAGTAGTACTCCACGTCCGCCCATCGACAGCATTGCCGGTCAGGTTACGACGAACCTGACCGGCTTGGGGCCTCAGGCTAAATGAACTCAAATCGAAGCCAAGTTCGCACTAAAAACTTGAGGAAGATAAATGACCCACGCGACTCACACCATCCGACGCGTCTCCACCACCGACGTAGCTGCGCTTGATGATCTGCTGAACTCAACAGTCCAAGACATCATCCCCGCTGCCCTCGCCCTCAGCCAAGGCATCAAGGTGACCCGCGTCGGGCCGGGGGAATACACTGTCGAAACCGCCCCTGACGTTGCCTGTGGGTACACAGTCTGTGTACCGGGTTAGGTAGCTCAAGCATCAGACGGCTCTGAATGCGCCCGACCGTCGCGACGACAGTCTTCAGTCCTCTGACGTGGTGCGCGAATCCGCAGAATCGTGCGGATGCTATCTGCATCGTCTGTTGTCAGCGATCGTCGAAAGATGTGCCATTTCGCGGCTTGGCGTCGAGAATACTTTGCACCCTCCAAAGAACGCCGGAGGTGCCCACTGGCTCAGCTACAAAACGACAATTGAGAACAATTGTGCAGGCCCTCAGGGATCAGCGGAATTAGTCCAGTTTGACCATCAGATGGGCGCACGAAAGACAGTGGTAACCGTCAAGCACGGCGGCCGCAGGATCTTCCTCTCGCGCAGCTCCCAGCACCAGTTCTGGCGCAGTGGTCAAACCCCTTGTAGCTACTCCTGCGCTGGTGCCTGAGCTGAGCCCAAGGGTGGGGGAACCTCGTCAGATTCCGCATTCATCCGCTTGCTAATCAGCCCACTGATCGGCTCGGCGCGGCTGGTTGGGAAAGTGAGATGTCGCCATCCCGGCGTGTCCCTCCCAACTCAGCCACTTCCACGAGCGCCCTACACTTACATCAAAGGTGTCACCAACCGCAGTGCCAGGGCAACTCGCTACTCCTTACCGTGTGGTGGACGGCAGCGCTAGGCGGTCTTCGTGGCGGCAAGAGATGCAACACCGACGAGACCGGCGTCGTTGCCCAGTGAAGCGGCTATGACGCGGGCTTCCGGCCTGTCGTGTCGACCCGGGAGGCGGCTCTGGAAGGCGCTGCGGACTGCCGGTAGGAGAAAGTCCTCGGACTCGGCCACCCCTCCGCCCACAACGATCACCGCGGGATCGATTATGGCCGCGAGGGACGCGAGGCCTCGGCCGATCCAGTCGCCGAGAGCTTCGAAGAGCTCGCGAGCCAGGGGGTCTCCCTGAGATGCAGCTACGGCGATGTGTTGGCCGGTCAGAGTTCCGTCCCCAGCTCTGCTCAAGCGAAGGAGCTGTCCAGCCTCCTGGGTCGCTCCTGGAGTGCCTTTTGAGCGTTTGACACTAGCGCTGTACCTGAGCCGTAGGCCTCCCAACATCCGAGTTTGCCGCACCCGCACGGGAGACCCTCCTGCACCATGGTGAGATGTCCTACCTCTGCGGCGGCACCAAAAGCACCCCGCATCAGCGCCCCGCCACTTATAACGCCGCCGCCGATGCCGGTGCCTATCGTGACCATAAGGGACACAGAACCGGAAGGACCAGGGCCGTATATATGCTCGGCCCAAGCAGCGGCGTTGGCGTCGTTCTCCACCACCACCGCGCAGCCTTGTGGAAGGAGGGCGGCGACGCGTTCTCCCAGCGGGTAGTTTTGCCAGGGCAGGTTTGGGGCTGTCAGCACGGTAGACCGGTCTGAGGACACGAACCCGGCAGCAGCAAGACCGACGTTTTCGATAGTGCCGTACGTGGAAAGTTCGCCGTAGAGGTCCGCTATAGCTTGGTCAATCTCTGCAGGACCCGAGATCGGCGTTTCGCAGCGGGATCGCGCGAGGATCCGTCCATCGTCGTCGACGACACCTGCTGCAATTTTCGTGCCCCCGATATCGATGCCAATATTAGGCAACTACTCAACTTCCTCTCTCATGTTCGTGTGATGGAATCGCGGAAGGCCCGGCATCCGGCCCGGTGCTCCATTGGATGTAGTCCTGAGGCGAGGGGATCCAGTCAAAGATCTGACCGCCTTTGTTGAGCGCTCCGGGTGTCACAAGGTCCATGCTGAAGCGGCACTCTAAGCAACCGCAAACGAAAAACTGGTCCCTGCTCGCTGATCCCGTCTCAGGGGCCCTCAGCCGTTGCAGCGGCGCACAGGAGACCCCTGTCGTTAGTCGTTGCTGTTGAAGGCGGCGTCGAAGGAAGTGCTCGACGGCGGGAAGTCGTACTTCTTCAGGGCGGTGAGGGCTTCGGGGGCGCCGTGGAGGCGGTCCATGCCGGCGTCTTCCCATTCGATGCTGATGGGGCCGGTGTAGCCGATGGCGGCGAGGGCGCGGAAGGAGGCTTCCCAGGGTACGTCGCCGCGTCCGGCGGAGACGAAGTCCCAGCCGCGGCGGGGGTCGCCCCAGGGCAGGTGGGAGCCGAGGACGGTGTTGCGTCCGGTTTGGCGGATCTTGGTGTCTTTGCAGTCCACGTGGTAGATGCGGTCCTTGAAGTCCCAGATGAAGGAGACGGGGTCGATGCCCTGCCACATCATGTGGGAGGGGTCCCAGTTCAGGCCGAAGGCTTCGCGGTGGCCGATGGCTTCGAGTGTGCGGACGGTGGTCCAGTAGTCGTAGGCGATTTCGGAGGGGTGGACTTCGTGGGCGAAGCGGACGCCGCATGCGTCGAAGACGTCCAGGATGGGGTTCCAGCGGTCGGCGAAGTCCTGGTAGCCGGCGTCGATGACTTTTTTCGGGACGGGCGGGAACATGGCTACGTACTGCCAGATGGCGGAGCCGGTGAAGCCGACGACGGTGTCCACGCCGAGTGCCTTGGCGAGCCGCGCGGTGTTTTTCATTTCCTCGGCGGCACGGGTGCGGACGCCTTCGGGGTCGCCGTCGCCCCAGACTTTGGAGCGGACGATGCCCTGGTGGCGGAAGTCGATGGGGTCATCGCACACGGCCTGGCCGGTGAGGTGGTTGGAGATGGCCCAGACCTTGAGGTTGTACCTGTCCAAGATGTCATGCTTTGAGTCGACGTAGCCGGGTTCGTCCCAGCGCCAGGCGTCCAGGTGGTCACCGGACACCGCGATTTCGAGTCCGTCGTACCCCCAGCCCGAGGCAAGCCTGGCGACTTCCTCGAACGGCAGGTCGGCCCACTGGCCGGTGAACAGGGTGAACGGGCGGGACATGTCAAGCTCCTCCGGATTCGATGGCGGGCGTACCGGTTGTCCGGTTGGCGCCGGGAAGTTGAACCAGCGCGCCTTTTGCTGCAGCTGATTCCGACACGGCGTCCAGGATGTACTGCACGTTCAGTCCTTCCTCGAACGACGGCGACGGCGGGGTTCCATCCTTAATGGCGGTTAGGAAGTCGCGGAGCTGGTGGGTGAAGGTGTGTTCCCAACCAATGATGTGGCCCTGCGGCCACCACGCCTCCAAGTATGGGTGCTCTGGTTCGCTGACGAGGATACGGCGGTAGCCCTGCTCCCGGGCGGGAGCGGTGGCGTCGAGGAACATAAGTTCGTTGAGGCTTTCCAGGTCGAACCGGAGGCTGCCCTTGTCCCCGTAGACCTCTATCTGAAGGCTGTTCTTCCGCCCCGTCGCCACCCTGGAGACCTCCACCGAGGCGACTGCTCCGGAGGCGAGGGAGAGCGTCGCCCAAGCGGCGTCGTCGACCGTTACGTCCTCGATCCCGTGTACACCGAGACGCTGGGGCACGAAGGTATGCAGCCGCCCAGTGACCTCGGTGACCTGGTCGCCGAGGAGGAACAGGACTTGGTCGACGGCATGCGAGGCGATGTCTCCTAACGCACCGGAACCGGCATCCTCCTTCCTCAACCGCCAGCTCATGGGCGCTTGGTCGTCAGCGAGCCAGTCCTGCAGGTAAGTGGCACGGATCTGACGGACGGTGCCGACGCGTCCTTCGGCAATTAATTCCTTCGCCAGGGCAAGGGCCGGGACACGGCGGTAGTTAAAGCCGATCATCGACTGCACGCCCCGGACCCGAGCGTTTGCCGCCGCGGCGGTCATGAGCTCGGCCTCGGCAATGGTGTTGGCAAGCGGTTTCTCGACAGGACGTGCTTGCCAGCACCGAGCGCCGCGATGGCGATGTCGGCGTGCATCCAGCCCGGGGCGCAGATGTCCACGATGTCGATGTCGTCCCGATCGAGCACCGTACGCCAGTCCGTGGCGGATTCGGCCCAGCCATAGGTAGCGGCGGCCTCCGCGACGGCGTGAGCGTCCCGACCCACAAGCACCTTCTGCTCAAGCGCCGGGACATCAAAAAAGCTGCCGACATTCCGCCAGGCGTTCGAGTGAGCCTTCCCCATAAAAGCGTAGCCAATTAGGGCCACGCCCAGCGGACGGGCCGGTTCAGTGCCGGAGGGGTGTGTGAGTGCTGTCAATGTTCGTTCCTGCTTGCTTAAAGGGTTGCGGTCTCCGGCGCCCGGGCGATCGGAGTCATTCTTCACAACGTACTGCCAAATGTGCCCCAACTCATTCGGAAATATCGATAGCATACAATACAATTGGAGGACCGCTTACCAAAGTCGCCACCCTCCCCGACCCCCTTTGCAAGATCAGCGCCCGCACATGGCCGGCTTCCGGATGGTGTGCGGGCAGCGGGGCAGCGTCGACAACGGGTACCGACACCAGTCGGCTCCCGAATCTCGAACCCTGGAGCACTCCATGACCACAACCTCGCTTCGATCCAACACCTCACCGAAGGCACAGGCGCTAATCCTCGCCGCCGCGATCGCCATCGCGGTCGCGCTGAACGCCATTATCGCGGCAGTCGCAATAGCCGCAGGAGCGCCCGCCACCTACCCACCGCTCGCCCTGCCTATCTTCACGGCGTACACCGTCATACCCATTACGATTGGCTGGTTCGCCTGGCTGCGTATCCGCCGCACAGCGAAGAATCCTCGCCGGCTGTTGCTTGTACTTGCTACCGTCGTTCTAGCGCTCTCCTTCATCCCCAACATCGTGCTGCTCATGACGGGCTTCATCCAGGCACGACCGTTGCCGGCGTCATCGCGACGATGCTCATGCACGTCGCGGTTATGGGTGCCGCGGTTCCCGCGTATCTCCGCGCCGCCGGCGACTGAGCGCATCTCACCATTATCGATCCGAGAATCACGGGGCCTTATGGGGCCGGCGAGGAAACTGATGAGCAGCGACGACACCGCCCCCGTCCCGTCTCCGGTGACGGTAGATGACTATCGGGCGCAAGCCGAGGAGGCTATGCCAGATGACTATAGGTTGTATGTCAACAACGTCGACATGGAAGCAACGCTGAGGGGTGACCTCGATGCCTGGCAGCGTCTGCGCGTGCGTCCTCGCGCCCTGGTTGATGTCAGTAGAAGGAGTACGGCTACCACGGTCCTGGGGCAACAGATAGCCCTACCTGTCATTTCCGCACCGTACGTGGGATCCATGTTGGTCCACCCTGACGGGGAGGTGGCTGTCGCCCGCGGATGTACGGCAGCCGACACCATCACGACGTTGAGCATGATGGCATCGCGCACGCCGGAGGAGGTGGGTTCCGTCGCTGCGGGTCGATACTGGCAGCAGCTGTATTGGCCCGCCGATCGCAGCATTCTCGAAGATGTAGTCCGTCGTGCCTTCGCAGCCGGAGCTTCCGCGCTGTGCCTGACTGTGGACCTTCCGGTGTCACCCTGGTTCCCCAGAGCGATGCGAAGTGCAGCCGAATCGGTCTCGGCTCAGCTCGGGGACGGGGCACGAGCCATGTTCCTCGCACGGGATTACGGCGCCGCCTCGAGCCCACAACCTTCGCGGACGCCAGTGTCACCTGGGACGATCTGGCGTGGCTGGCAGGCCTCTCACCTCTCCCCATCGTGCTGAAGGGAATCACTCGCGCAGAAGACGCCGTGTTAGCCCACGAGCACGGCGCCGCGGGCATCATCGTCTCGAACCACGGCGGTCAGGGCCTTGCTCACGCAGTTCCGGTCGCTGAGGCTCTACCCGCCATCGTCGATGCCACCCAGGGGAACGTGGAGGTGCTGGTAGACGGAGGGATCAGGTCCGGCTTAGATGTCCTTCGAGCCCTCGCTCTGGGCGCGCGTGCTGTCCTAGTGGCGCGGCCTATTTTGTGGGGTCTCACAGTGGCAGGCCCCCAAGGAGTCGAGGGGGTAGTGACCTCACTGCGAGACGAGTTCGATACTTCTATGGCGCTCACCGGTTGCACGGCAATCGAGGACATCGACGACGCGGTGTTCCTTCCACGGAGGAACCCGCAACCATAAAGGGTCCTGCGGCCGGGTAGGCAGGATCGATTGTCCGCAGATTCCGTGGCCACGAGACGGTCACCGCGGCCAAGGCCGACCTGCTCTAAGGGACCGGACTCGGCCCTGCCGCCGTCCTTGCCGTGCTGGAAGCCCGCCGGCTACATGGAGAAGGTCCGGGTCCACCCCTATGGCGACGGCTGGTGGGGTTCCACCATTCAAGGCAACACCCTAGCCAAGCAAGCTTCCGCGAGTCCAACAGCAGAAAAACCACAGACCGGCTCGCCTCAGGACTGGTGGAACGTGCCCGGGCCCACAACGCCGACCCGGGCAAAGAAGTGCGGGTCTGTGGGTTCGTTCGCCCGACCGGGACCGGCAGGCTACGCGATGCGCGGTGAAGGACGTTTATTAGGGGAGGATTGTGGGCTATTCAATGGACTCGCGGATGGAGTCCTCTCCGCCCGTCGCCGCGCCCGAGAACGCGGTCCGGTCACGCGGCCCGGCAGGGACGGTGGTGCACTCGGATCGAGGGTCGCAGTTCTGTTCCCGCCGGTTCGTCGAATTACTGCGGCACTACGGGCTCACCGGATCGATGGGCAGGGTCGGTGCGTGCGCGGACAACGCCGCGATGGAGTCTTTTTTCTCGCTGCTGCAGAAGAACGTCCTGGACCGTCAGCGGTGGCTGAGGCAGGACCTCCGGCTGGCCCTCACGACCTGGATCGAGAGAACCTACCATCGCCGGCGACGGCAAAGACGGCTGGGCACGCACACTCACCCATCGGATATGAAACATCAATTGGACCGCGCTCACAGCGGCCTAACCCCGAGTCAACAAAAGCCGGGCAGTCCCTAATCCGCCCGCTATAGGTCCAGCACCAGCTTTTTACCGCGGCAGCGCGACACGCAGGCCATCATAGTGGAGTTCGCGAGCCGTTCCTCCAGTGTCAGTACACTGTCCCGGTGCTCAGGGACACCTTCAAGCACCCTGACCTCACAGGTGCCGCAGGTTCCTTCGCGACAGGTCGACAAAATGTTGGCGCCCGTGGCGTTCAAAGCATCCAAAATGCTTTCCTCTTCGCTCACGGTGATTGAGATCCCGCGGCGCGCGAGTTCTACGTCGATGGGCCGATTCGGCCGGTGATCAACTTTTCTCGCTGTAAACCGTTCCACGACCAGCTTGAAGTCAGCCTCGTGGCGGTTTGCTGATTCCTCAAGCCCAACCAACAGCTCATCCGGGCCGCATGCGTACACGAACGCTTCGTCGACTGGAAGCCGCTTCCAAATATCATCCAAGTCATAGCGGCCCCTTTCCTGACTAGGCCAGACATAAATTTGGGACGCGTAATGCTTCTCCAACTCCGCGAGGTATGGCATGCGCTTCCGGTCCCGTCCGAGGTACAGCAGGCGCCAGGGCGTTCCACGTCGCTCTGCTTCCTCAATCATCGGCAGCAAGGGAGTGATACCGATCCCACCTGCAACAAAGAGGAAGAAAGCGGCCGGCTTCAACCGGAAATGATTGCGCGGCCCGCGGATGTGAAGGCGGTCACCCACCTGAACCTGATCATGGATCAGTCGAGAACCGCCGCGACCGCTCTCTTCTCGCAGGACGGCAATACGCAGTTCTGCGCTGTCAGACTGCCCGCAGAGAGAATACTGGCGCAAGGAACCGTCGGGGAGTTCCAAATCCACATGGGCTCCGGGATCCCAATCAACATCAGCAGACGAGTCCACCTGGAGCGTCAGTTCGACGACGTCCTCGGTGAGTGACCGGCGGGACGTGACCGTAACGGGAATGCCGGCGGCAGCCGCCTGATCCGCTTCGGGGGACGCAGCGCGCGGAGCTACCTTTACTGGCGTCCATTCGAGGGGTAGCCCCACCATCCCGCGGCCTTCGGAGACCACGGTGTATTCCAGTTCCTCGTAAGGCACCCCCAACCGGAGATCAGGCAGGCGCTCATTGAGCACGCTGAGCTCGATCCGCAGCAGAAGTCTTGCCAGCGGTGCGCCAAGGCATGCATGGATGCCCTGACCAAAGCCCAAGTGCGGAACTGCCCAATTGCGGTCGAAATCAATATCGTCAGGATGCCCGAATTTAGTGGCATCACGCGATCCCGACGCGAAAGCAAGGAACACCGTTTCACCGGCCTTGAGGGAGTGCCCCCCCCAACTCCGTGTCCTTGGTTACAAGACGCTTCATGCCCGTAATTGCCGACTCGTATCGAAGAATCTCTTCCAGCGCTTCGGCACGCGAGTCGTCATCCTTCTGCGCTGCGCTGTACCTGGCCGGGTCGGCCAACAGATGAGAGAGAGTCATGCAGATTAGATTCGACGAGGTTTCGTGCCCAGCGAGCATTAGCCCAGGAAACATCGACAACATTTCGAAATCGGTCATCTCCACTGCACCTGACTCGCGCTCATTCCAGATGTGGCTGATCAGATCGTCCCGGCGATCATGCTTGCGTTCTTCCATCACTTCGAGAATGTAGTCATGAAGATCAAGCAGCTTTTTCGCTTTCTCGTCAGGAGTGCCGGGATGGTAGAGGTCACGAGGCCCCATGAAGAAACCCAGTGCCGCGCCGATCCATTCGGATCGCGCCGTATCAAGGCCAACAACGTGAGCAATCACCTTCAGCGGCAAGGGCAGCGCAAAGGACGTCTTAAGGTCAGCTCGCCCATCCTCGACAAATTTGTCCACCATGGCATGGGCCTGTTCCCGAATCCACGGTTCGTATCGGATTAGGTTGCGCGGCATGAAAAAGGTGTTCACGCTCGACCGCAGCCGGTCGTGATCAGGATTATCCAACCCAAGGAGTGTGCCCCTGTTGGGCACGCGGCCTTCGAACTGCTCGCGCCAAGGAGAAGGGAAAGTGCCCACAGTAGGCTCGTTGGAAAAAGTCGCAGGATCGTGGAGGGCCTGGACAATGTCGTCGTACCGGCTGATGACGCGGCCTTTGAAAGTATCTGAGTGTGGCAGTTCCCGCGAGTTGCGCGCCTCAGCTAAGTCATGGAAAAGCCGGCGGGGGTTGAGAAAGGGGCAGCCGCCAGACAACTGCGTGGGTGTGGACATGGAGTCTCCATAGTGAAACGTCTGGGTCCCGCCGAGGAAATGCGTGCGGGACGCCATATGGTTGATGTCGTCTACTGACCCGAGGCTCGGTGGCGCCGAGGGAAGGAGGGGCCAAAAGCTCCTGAGGAAGAGCCGAGATCGGATGTTACCGTTTGCCTCACGTCGATCTCCTTCGATGCAAAACGGGATTGGGCGTGTGGAATAACAGGAGTGGAAGCTGTTTGTGCTGGGCCCCCGCTGGGAAAGCACTTCCATGCCTATTACCGCTGAGAGAGCCTGACAGATAAATCTAAACAGTTTCCTGCATATAAATCTAAGAGATATTATTTATACCCGATCATTCATACCGCTGATACTCTTCCATGGGGGCAATGCTCCTTGCCGGCCATGGACCAACTTGAACTGCTCACGCAGCCAGGCCACCGCCGGATCATCGATCGTCCTTGGGTTCCACACCATGTCGATGCCGAACGGCCTGAAGGGTATAGGACTGTCCAATATCACCAGTCCGTTCCGGGAAGCGTAGCGTCGAGCGATACTGCTTTGGATTATCGCGAAGAGACCAGCCTCGATAACGACATGCATCATGGTGAGGAAATCATCACAGATGAAGCGCGGCTGAATGTGGATACCCTCGGCCGCCAGGAGTTGCATGGCGCCAACCCGCAGTCCGTCCTGCTCATACACGGCAAAGGGCAGCTTCGTCAGCGACTCCCGCGTCAGTGGTAGCCGGGACATTTGGTTGTCAACTGCTGCGATTATGACCCACTCCTCCTGATAGAGGCGTTCACGTGGATGCGTGACGGGCAGATGCTCCGGAACGAGAATTAGGTCTACCTCCTGCCCCACGAGTATCGAACCTGCATCCCGAGGCAGGTCGACAACCTTGAAGGAAACGCCAGGCGCAGCCCCTTCAAGAGCTTTCATGACCGGGTGCAGCCCGGTAACGACGGTCGAAGACGATGCACCTACCACGAAGCGCCTCGTTGAGACTTCGGGTCGAAATATGGGTTCCTCCAAAATTTGATTCATCACGTTATTAAGGAGTTCATCCACACGGTCCTGAAGACCCGAAGCCCTGGAGGTTAATGCATATCGGTTCCCCACCCTGACCAGCAGGGGATCGTCGAGCAGGCTTCGCAGGCGTCGGAGGTTATTACTCATGGCGGGCTGAGAGATACCCAAAGCTCTAGCTGCCTGGCTTACGTTCCGGTGGCGCAGCAATGACTGGAGGGGTACGAGCAAGTTTAGATCAACGTTGCTCAGGCTTCGGCTGTGCATGGGGCTACTCTATATAACTCATATCGATAGGTGGGTATGAGAATTATCTTTTGGACTTATGGACGTGTGTAGTGATGAGATAAAGCCACTTAAGAGACAGCGCGTACGCCGCGACGTTGTACCTCCCGTCCCCCCTCAGCGAGATGCGGGGGAGGGGGAGGGACTACGGTCACGCATCCGCGCGGCAGATGCTGCTCTCTGCGTTTTTATTACGTCGCCCGCAGAACCCCTCGGGTCGACAAGTAGAGAGAGGTACCTCAATGGAAAGCTCCGCACACCCCGGTGGTCGAGTGATCGTCATCGGAGCGGGCCCTGTCGGCCTGAGCGTCGCCGTCGAAATGGGGCTTCGCGGCATTCCGGTCACGGTCATCGACCCCGTGATTGATTTGTCTGAACGCGTGCACCCACGGGCACGAATTGTGAACCTCCGCAGCACGGAGCTGTTCCGTCGCTGGGGAGTTGCGGACACCGTCCGGCGACACTCAGCCTTCGGACCGAACTGGCCATCGCAGGTCCAGTTCCGCACGAGCCTGGCCGGGTACCGGATTGCCGCATTTGAGGATGCATTCTTCACGGCACCTATAAGCACTGATCTGTATCCCGAGCCTGCCATACAGATTCGCCAGTCCGACGTGGAATTCGGAATCCGTGAACGACTCGCAGCCCTGCCCAACGTCGAAGCACTCTACGGTTACGAGGCACTGGAGGTCAGCCAGGATGACGAGAGTGTCCAGGTCCTCGTCCGTTCCCGTAATGGTGAGGAACGCCGCCTGACCGGCTCCTATGTCGTTGGTGCCGACGGAGGCCGCAGCATCGTCCGTCGCGCCTTCCAGTTCGAGATGGTCGGCAAAAAAGCAATCTCGCAAAACTTGCAGATCCTCTTCGAATCTAAAGACCTTTACAATACCCTTGACCTGGAACCCGCCATACAGTACTGGTGCCTCAACGACGAGTTCCCCGGATTCGTCCAGACCACGTCCCCGGACGGCGAATTCATCCTCAGCCTGCACAAGCTCCAGGACGCGAACGCCTTCACCCTCGAGCAGGCCGAGCGCGCCGTGAAGATAGCCATCGGAGCTGACGTGCCATTCCGCATTATCGGCCTGGACCCTTGGGTCATCCACGCCCGAATCGCCGACAGCTACCGCCGGGGACGTGCCTTCGTTGTTGGTGACGCCGCACGCCAACACTCCACCTACGGCGCGCACGGCATGAACATCGGCCTGTCCGACGCCGCCGACATCGGCTGGAAACTCGCCGCCGTTATCCAGGGCTGGGCCCCGGAGGCTCTGCTGGATACCTTCACCGCCGAACGCCGCCCCATCGGTGTCGGGGTCCTGGAACAGGCCACCCGCAGCTTCTCCAAATCAGCGGTCGACCTCGTGGTTCCCGGCATCGCAGATCCCGGACCGGAAGGCGACGCGGTCCGGAAGGAGCTTAGCGCAGTCATCCTGAAGGACAAGGCCCCCCAGTTCCGCCACATCGGCACACAGCTTGGTTACACCTACGCCGGCTCGCCCCTGATCGTTTCCGACGGCACCACAGCGCCCGAATGGAGCCCGAACCACTACACCCCCTCAGCGGTGCCCGGTTCGCTGGCCCCGCACGCCTGGCTGGCTGACGGCACCTCCATTTACGACAAGTTCGGCCAATGGTTCACCGTCGTAGATTTCAGACGGGACGACACTGGTACCGTGGACGACTTCGCCCGGGCCGCCGACCAGCAGCACATCCCCGTGACCGTCCTTCGTGAGCCATCACACGAGTTGGAAACCCTGTACGGGGCGCGATTCGCGATCATCCGGCCGGACCAGCACGTCGCCTGGCGCGGGAACGCTCTTCCCTCCGCAGAGGTCTGGGCCACTGTGACAGGCCGCGTGCTGCAGCACGCCACCGCGCCGGCAGCTGAATAAGCCAAGCGGGGTGCCAGCCAAGGCGCTTGCGGCCGGCACCCCGCCTTACGTAGTCACCACTGTCCATAGATCACAACTGGGGCGGATCGACACCTGATGGGAACACATTGACCACACAGCACAAGAAATTCCATAAGGCCCTCCGCTACGGCACCGGCGCGGCCGGGACACTGAAACTGGACCTCTACCGCCCCGACAACCCCCAGCAAGCGCCGGTACTGATCTACCTTCACGGCGGAGCATGGATCACCGGGCTCCGCGACGAAACCCCCAAACGGCTCCGCAACCTCGCCGCCCACGGTATCGCCGTCGCCTCCATCGACTACGACGTCGTCCAAGACGCAGCCTTCCCCGCACAGCTGAGTAACATCAAGGACGCCCTTGCCTGGGTGACAGCCCATGCAGATGAATACAACCTGGACCCGCAGCGCGTCGCCCTCGGAGGAGCCTCCGCAGGAGGTCACCTCGCCACTATCAGCGCCCTGCTCCTCACCGAGAACGGTGCATCTGATGAGATCGACGCTGCGACGAGAATTGGGGCGATCGTTGCGCTCTTCACCAACTTCGACCTGACCTCTGCCCGACCGAAACCGGTCCACGACAGCGGATTTACCGTTCCGGCCTTCATCGCCAACTCACCCGTCCCGGCATATTTCGGCGGCTTGCCCCCAACTCCTGCGTTCCGGCAAGCCCTGCTGGCCGGAGTATCCGAAGAGGAACTGAACGACGAGATCCTCTCCAAGCTCAGCCCGATCCACCGGCTTCATACCAACACCCCGCCAATGCTGATCATGCACGGGACCGCCGATGGCGTGGCTCCGGTCGCGCAGTCGATGAACTTCCACGACCGGGCACAACGACTGGGCCTTCAAGCGGAACTCAGGCTTTTGGAGGGCGCCAACCACGAAGGCCCCGAATTTGATACACCGGAAACTGCGGAGTACATCGCAGATTTCCTGACCCACGCCATGCCCGCAGCATCCCCGAACGACCACTGCCTCCAGCCAACGACATCCCACAAGTGACGGTACAAGCCATGCAACAATCCCAGCGGACCATCATTGAAAAGGTCGCCGTCCTCAGCCTTGACAAGCAGATCGGGGAACTCGACAGCGCCACGATCACCATCGACGGCGGCCGGATCACGAGCATTGAACCCACTCTGGACAACCCGCACGCAGTCCCTGACCACCGTGCCGGGGACGAAGTCATCAATGGCTCCGGCCTCGTTGCATTGCCCGGCTTTGTCGACACCCACCGGCACACTTGGCAAAGCGCCATCAAGCACAGCTACGCCGAACTGGACCCCGGGGTCTACTTCGCCGAAGTACTCAAAGGCCTCGGCGCCTCCTACCAGGCAGAAGACGTCTACATCGGCAACAAGCTCGGCAGCTACGCCGCGCTCAGTTCAGGCACCACCACGCTATTTGACTGGTCGCACGTCCAAAACTCCCCCGAACACTCGGACGGTGCCATCGCCGGCCTGCACGAATCAGGCATCCGGGCAGTATTTGGCCACGGCTGGCCCACCTCTCCCGATGACTCCTGGACAGCCAACAGCGTCCGCCCCCACCCGGCAGACATCCGCCGCATCCAGGCACAATACTTCCGCAACGGACCCCTGGACGACCGGATCACGCTGGCCATGGTCCTGCGCGGCCCCGAAGAAGCATCCCCCGACGTCTGGCAGCACGAACTCAGGCTCGCCCGCGAACTCGGGCTCCGCGTCTCCGTCCACACCGGAGCGTACGCCCGCAACGCTAAAGCCGCCGCTGTCCAGCAATACGCCAACGCAGGCCTCCTTGGCCCGGACATGACCTTCGTCCACTGCAACCACCTCAACGACCAGGAACTCCAGCTCATCGCCGACCACGGCGGAACAGTCTCCCTCGGTATCCACTGTGAGATGAACTCGACAGGCGTGGGCGAAATCCCCTTCCACCGGCTGCTCCAAACTGGAATCCGCCCCTCACTCAGCGGAGACACCGAGACCAAATGCACCGGTGACATGTTCACTCAAATGCGCATGCTCTGGGCGTACCACCGCTCTACGCTCACTAGGATCGGGCCGGAACGGGCCGCGCATATGCCGGCCGTGACCTTGCGGGACATTCTCGGTTACGCCACCATCAACGGTGCAAGGGCCATCGGTCAGGAAACCGAGATCGGATCCTTAACTCCGGGGAAGCGAGCAGACATGCTCCTCATCGACATCAATGCACTGAACCTCGGACCCGTTCAGGACCCGGTAGCATCCATCGTCCTCGCCGCCCACGAAGGCAACGTCCGGGACGTTCTCGTCGGCGGAACCTTCGTCAAACGCAACGGCGCCCTGGTCGGAGTCAACACCCAGGCACTCGTCGACGAGGGCCGCCGCTCCCAGCACAACCTCCTGGACCGCGCCAACAGCCGCACATCAATGACTGAAGTTTGAACCCGCCTCCGTGGAAGGGCGCGCTGCTGTCCTTCTAAGAGGCGGGGACGATTGGCACGATGGGCGCCCAAGTGTTCGCCCGCGAGCCGATTTCCGAGCGTGGGCTGAATTGAGCATCCAGCATGAACACGACGGCAATTCGGGGAGGAGCACGTGGCCTCAGCCGTCATTCATCGCCACGGGTTGCGCTCCCTAGGAGGCTCTTCACGGTACGTGGTTAAAGTTCTGCCGTGACGGGGTGTTCATGCCGCTGTTCTAACGGCACTGCGCAACAGGATACGCGTCTTGTAGTTCCGTGCGTTGGTGAATCCCCGGCCCGTGCGTTTGATGTGTTTTTATAACGGCGTTGTTGGCTTCAACTTTCGCCGTTGTCGCGCCGGTGACGAATGAGGACTTCAATTTCGTTCCACCAGCGGCGAATAGTGCGCCAGAGCCGGTTTGTTTCCGGTTGCGCGGCCTTCTCGACCAGGGACTCGAGCAGGTCGTTCGCGGCGGCACCGTCAGCGAGGGACCCGGTCGCGAGCAGAGTGCGCAACTGTTCTTTGACCAACCAAGCGGCCTGCATTTTCCCGGCGGCGTCGTCAGTCGCGAAGACGGTGCTAAGCCTTCCCCTGCCCGGTCCGAAAGTGTGTCACCGGCCCGCAGCAGCAGACCCCGATTCGCCCAAACCGGGTCAATGGAGCGTCCCCTGCGGCCGTGAACTTGCTGGTGAGGCGTTGCCGGACTTCGGTGAGCATGTCGTTGCCGAGCTTGACCAAGTGAAACCCATCGGCTGACACGGCGGCGCGTGGCAGCCACATCCGCAGGGCCTTACGGAACGCTGCAAAGGGTCGATCGCGACGACCTGCACACCTAACCGCTATTCAAGCGGGCGGGCGAGGAGCCAGTTCCCGACACCGTCGCTGTCGCGACCATCTACGATCCCCAGAACTTGTCCGGTCCAAATCCACTATGGTGGTCGGATAAAGGGTGTCGCGAAGGTGGCGGGTGGACCGTGCCCTGCGGGGAACCTGGCTTGTTTCCTCGGTGAACGTCTGGCGCGGGCACAAGTACTCATCGCAGATGAACCTCCGCTTGGCCCAGACCACTTAGGCCGGCCCTGCGATGGGGATGTCACGCAGCCGTAGCAGCCGACGGGAATGTACCCTTGCCCTGATAACGCCGCAGGAGGGGCAGCCGGCCTCTGCGGTGGCTTCGACAATGACCCGGCGCTGCCCGAAGCCCAGGATCTCGGTACCTGTGACGCGGGTACTCGGCAGGTTTAAAATGGCGGTGGCAGCATCGGGCCGCGGGAAAGTGGGCTCGATCAAGGCTCGTAGCTCCTGACGTGATGAATGCGCAGAGAACATCCATCACAGCAGGAGCTACGAGCCCTTCAGCTCTCAAGACACGAAATCGATTCACCATCTACCGTAAAGAGCCCCTTGAGATAGGGCCGAACCGCATGGCCCAGCCTCTTCCTCGCCGCCTCTAGGCCGGACCTCGGGACTGGTCGCATAGGAGCCGATAATGCGCCGGGCAATTTGCAGACGATAACAACACGTCCTTCATGGAACACGAGGACCTCCTGCCTTCAAGACGAGAGCAGGAGGTCCCTGTAACGCAGGTCGCCGGTTCCGGCAAGGCAGGGGGCTAGGGCGTTAGCGCTGTAGAGGGGGAATCCCATGATCGAGTATGCCGGGCGGAACCTGCCCGTCCCATTGGTTGATCCAGTAGAGGTCGTCCTCTGCCCATAGCCGGGCTTCCCTTTCCGGGTCAAAGATCATCTCGAGGTCCGTGTACAGTTCGATCACAGCACCTGTTGGCTCGACATAGTAGGCGGCGATATTGTCTCCGGCACCGTGACGCACAGGGCCCCAAGCGAGTCGGGAGCCTCGCCGTGCGAGGCGATCACCAAGTCGTCCTAGGTCGACAATGCTTTGCGTCTGCCACGCATGGTGATGCAGCACAGCGCGGCTACTTTTGAAGACCGCGATGCCATGGTGGTCGTTGTTACAGCGCAGGAAGAAAGCCTGGTCGTGGCCGATCCTGTCCGAGACGCGGAATCCAAGGACTTCGACGAGGAAGTCGCGCTGGGCGATAGTATCAATGACCTGGATGTTCACGTGACCGAACCTGTCCGGCCCGAAGCCGCCGTTCTTCACCAGGCTGTACGAGGCGGCCTCTGTGTACACCTGCCAAGTAAAGCCCTCGGGTCCGACGAAGGCGAATCCCTGACCAACCGCTTCGTCAAGCGGTTGCTCTGCAATCACACGATATTTGGCTCGAGAGACCTTTTCGCGGATTATCCCCAGAGCCTCGGAATCTTTGGCCACGAGTCCAATATGGTCGACCGCGTCGTGGTCGCCCGCCGAGTAAATGATTTCGTGATGAGCCGCTTGAGCGGCCAGATAGGACTTCTTGCTGGTCGTGTCAGTCTCGTAGAGGCCAAGGACGTCGGTGGCGTTCCGGATAACTCCCGTCAGATCTTTGGTCTGCAAGGACAAGTAGCCCACCGCGGAAATGAGTCCGTTTCCTGTCATTACAGCTGCCCTTCTCTGATGTTTACGCTCATTCGGCACCGCCTGCTTCAATGAAACGCTGCTCAATGTGTCCAACTCCCTCTATCCAGCTGGTGAGGATTTCCCCGGGCTTCAGGAACCGCTGGGGATCGCGCCCCACTCCCACGCCGGCGGGAGTGCCGGTGAATATCACGTCGCCCGGGTAGAGGGTGACGGTTTGTGAAAGCCGGGAGATCAGAGCTGCGACAGGAAAGATGAGTTCGCTCGTGCGGCCCTTCTGGACTACGTCGCCATTGATTGAACAGCCGATCTCGAGATCGTCCCGGTTGGGGAGTTCATCGACGGTCACGAGCCAAGGGCCCAGCGGCGTGAATCCCGGGAACGACTTGCCCAAGGAAAATTGAGGCGCTGGTCCCTGGAGCTGGGATACACGCTCCGAGAGGTCCTGCCCGACCGTCACGCCCGCTACATATGACCAAGCGTCTTCTTCCCGAATACCATGCCCCTCAGCCCCAATAATGAGCACCAACTCCACCTCCCAGTCGGTGTTTCCGCCCTGTGGCAGGGCGACTACCGTATCGGGACCCGTAATGCTCGAAACGAATTTGGTGAATGTGGGCGGCAGTAAATCCGGTACTTCGAAGCCGGACTCCGCTGCGTGCTTGGCATAGTTGAGACCCACGGCAATGACTTGCTTCGGAGTCGGCGAGGGGCTCCCGAGCTGGGAGCGGTCGATACTTACAACTGTGCCTTGCGGTGTCCCGCTGGCCGCCCACTGCTGGAACGCGGACCAGTTCTCGAAGACATCAGAGAGGCGGGGGCCGAACTCACCGTTGCTAGCCTCCGCTATGTCTATTGCAGAGTCTTCACCTGTGAGGAGGACAGCGCGTCCTCGGTAGTTGGCGATCCTCATACTGTTTCTCCTGTCTGAAAGTCGATCTGCTGGTTGGGTCGACTAGTGAAATAGCTCTTGCCGCGGAGCAAAGCTTGATTATCAAAGCTTTGATGCTCATCTTTCATGCGTAATAACTTTCGTCTTTTCGAGTAGGTATATAAGCGAGATCTTCGGGGTCTCAGCCGGGGGAAAGATGTGAAGAAATGATTTGCGCCGCGTTAATCCATTCCAAAGATCGTGCGGATGAGCTCCTGCTGGCGACGGATCAGGGCAAATGTGTCAAGGTCGGCGATCGGAGTCCATGAGTGAGCTTCCCACTCACTTGAAATGGATCCTGAAAATCCTGCGTCTCGAAGTGGGCCGAGGTTGGCCTCATAGTCGATTGACGGCTCCTGCCCGTCCGCGCCGATCTCGTAGAACTTTGCGTGCACGTGGAATACCCGCGGCATCAGCTCGACCCATGAGTTTGGGGCCTCGTGACCGTTCATAGTAAATGGCGCGTTGGCTTGCACCAGTGCTCCTTCCGGCGCCCCTGCCGCTCGTGCGAGTTCCAGAAACTCCCCGAGCCGTTCGGCAGGCTTACCCTGTTGGGCCCAAATTCGCTGAAGGTCAGGTACGAGCCGAGAAGGCAGACCGGCGTCGACGAGAATCTGAATGAGTCCAGGGGTGATCCGATGCATGGTGGCGCTGAAATCAGGGATGAAGCCCAGGTAGTCGCTGTCGAGGCGGTCATACAACTCGCGCATGGCCAGGATCGATGGTGTTTCCGGACCTTCGGGGCATGAATCTCCATACCAAGCCGTACGTTGGCGCGCTCCGCCGTCGCTGCAACCCGCTCCATGACTTTAGGATCCGCACCAAGTTGCACGCGCAACAATGGAAAGCCCAAGAGCCGGGCGGCCTCAATTTGCCTGAGCAGATACTCTACGAGCTCGTCTTCGTTAAGGTATCGGTCACGTCGAAGCGCCACGTCGATGTTGGATCCGAGACACGTAGGTACCAGTTCTAGGTTGTCGAGGAGGTCCCTGAACTCCCGCACGAAAGCTGAGGAAATCCCGGGAAATCCTCTGATGCTTTGGAAACCGACAATCTCGACTCCGTAACCAATTCCCTCCTGAGCCACCCGCTTGAGGAGGTCGGGGAGGGTGTACTGCCCACTCACCCATTCATTCGTGAACGAGAAAAACGTGGTGCCTAGCAGGGGCTGCGGGTGCTCGTCATGGAGCATCTTGGGTCTCCTCCTGGATCGGTGTCACCATACGGGTGTACTCGAAATATCGCTCGAGCGCTCCGTACGGCTCGATAATGATGTAGGGGAGGCGGATCCTCATTCCGACGCTTATGTCGAGCGGTGCAGGACTATCTCTGAAGGGAAATAGCAACGTGGCGGTGTCCTGGATAAACCAGATTCGATCCCAGTGTTCGGCAAGGTCTTGTATCGCGTAATCGTTTCCCTGCCACCGTAACGTGAGGTCGCTCGTTGGAACGGGAATGCCGTCGATGCGCACCGTTACCTCGCTAATGGCACTGAGCGGGAGGCTGCGGTACCAGGGGATTCGAACGTCGATTGCTAAGCCCCCGCCATGAACACGCACACTGTCCGAAGCGAATATCAATTCCGGGCGGCTCATCCTTTAAGCCCCCCGGCAAACCCTTGGATAAACTTTTTCTGAGCCAACAGGTAGAACGCGAGGATGGGGATCATCGAGACGATCACCACCGCGAAAACAAGGTTCCACTCAGTGACGTTTTCGCCGACGAAACTGTACATTACGACCGGAATCGTCGTTGCTTTCGACCCGCTCAAAAAGATCAGGGACGTGAAAAAATCGTTCCAAATCACCAGCCCGGCCAGGATGGCGACCGTTCCTGTTGCGGGCGACAGTAGTGGAAAGACTACCGTCGTGAATACTCGGAGCTTGCTTGCTCCATCTATACTCGCTGCCTCTTCGTATTCAAGGGGTATTGTCCGAGCCGTGGCGGTGTAGAGGAAGACCGAAAGCGGCAACAACAGTCCGGCATAAAGGAGGATCATCCCAAAATGAGTCCCGACGAGGTGGGTTGACCGCAAGGCCACGTAAGCGGGGATCATGCCGAGTTGGAAAGGGAGGATGATCCCCACAACGAAGAAAATGTACGCGCTATTGCTCACTCGCCCCGCCCGGCGGGCGATAACGTAGGCCGCGATTGACCCTAAAGCTATGAGGAGCACCAGGCTGCAGGCGGTGATTATCGCGCTGTTGAACAAGCCCAGCAACACGCTTCGTGAGCCGCTTCCTGTGAAAACGGTTATGAAATTGTCCAGGGTCGGTGCTTCTGGAAGCGCGACTGGCGAAGAGGTTACTGCTTCCTGTTTGTCCTTGAAAGCCATCACGACCAGCAAGTAGAAGGGCAGGAGCATGACTAGGGCGACGGCTATAACGATGACCTCCCTCACGAGAGTGGTTGGCCCATATCGGTTGAACATCAGTTCTGCTCCTTTGGTGAGCGGACGAGAGCGGATTGAACAGCCGCAGCAATTAGGATCAAGATCGTTAGAAGCAGCGACAACGCCGCCCCGTACCCAAACTGCCCGTTTACAAATGTTTGTTTGTATACCTGGGTCGCAAGAGACTCCGTGGCACCGAACGGTCCGCCGTGGGTAAGCGCCATAATCTGATCGAATACCCTAAGTCCCTGAATGAGCATCAACATTGATGCGACTACCAGCGAGGGGCGCAAGAGGGGAAAACAATGTGGCGGAATCGGGAAAGAGTACTGGCCCCATCGATGGCGGCCGCTTCCTCGAGTTCTTGCGGGATCCCCGCGAGCCCGGCAAGAAAGATGACCATGACCAGACCCGTGCTCTGCCACACCATGACGATTAGGATCGCCCAGATAGCTGCACCCGGATCGGCTAACCAAGTGCGCTGCCATTCGCTTAACCCAAGCCCGGCAAGCAGTCCGTTGAGAGGCCCCTCCTGCTGATAGATGAACCGCCAAATGTATGACACTGCGAGCGGGCTAAGAACCGTAGGCATGAAGATCAAGCTGCGCAGAAAGTACCGCGTCTTTACGCCTCGGTTGAGTGCCAGGGCCAAGGCCAGGCCAAGCACGCAAGTCCCCAGGAGGTAGCCGACTGCGAGGAACAGAGTGTTGACCAGCGCGCCGCGACTTTGAGGGTTCGCGAGGATTCTGGCGAAGTTGTCGACTCCGATCCATTGGAAGGCACCCAGTCCACGCCAATTGGTGAATGCGAACGAGCCACCGATACCCACTGCGATGTAGTGCACCAGAGCGGTGAGCAGTAGCGCCGGGAGCGCCCACCACCATGACCCGAACAACCTCTGTCTGGACGCCCGTTTGCGCTGGACGGGAACTGTTGCCGGATGGTTCTCTGCTCCGCGCTCGGAGCGATGCATTGTTGTGAGGTTCACCGTTTGGTCATCTCTTTCATCCTTTCGGACGCTACTGGTCCGCTGCCTGATCCCAGGCTGCGTCCATCGCCTCGAGAGTTGCGGTAACCGTGGTCTGTCCGGTGAGGAGCCCCTGAACTCCCTGACCGAGGGCCGTCACCACTTCTGGACTCCAGGTCACGTTGGGGAGGGTCTGAGTTTTTTCAGGGGCGAGGATGTCCTTAATGAGGGCGTACTGCGCCGGCTGCGTCTGGGTGCCTTCAACCTGTATCGGCATGTTGCCGCTGAGGTCGGCCGTCGCTGCGGCTGTCTCCGGTTCAGCAAGCCAGGCGAGGAAGTCAAGAGCGGCCTTTTTCTTCTGATCGTCAACGCTGGCGCTAACGCCGAGCAGATTCAAAGGGGAAGAAAAGACCCGGGTGCTGTCTTTGTCGTCGCCTGGGAAAGCCGTTGCGATGTACGTATTGTCCGGGTTACTCCGCTTCATGTCGCCTGTGGCGCCACCCGGTGAGAACGAGGCAAGCGATTTGCCAGCAGCGACGGCGGGAGTGTTGTCAGCGATCGAGCCTGCGGTGGCACCGGGCTGGAAGCAGCCGGCCTCATTCAGTTTAACGATCAACTCAAGTGACTCCCGCCACTCCGTGCTATTCGCGAAGGTGACCTCGCCATTGTTACGGAGAGTGTCCCAGTCAGGATCTTTCGCATAAACGCGCGAGGCGGCAATTTCGATCGCTGTGTTGGCAGTATTCGGAACCGAGGCTCCGGCTAGGACGAACAGACTCTTCCCCGCATCCGCCGCCTTTTTGCAACTATCGAGCACGTTGTCGACGGAAGTGAGCGGAAGTTGGATGCCGATGCTTTCTGCCACAGTCTGGTTGAAATTAGTCGTCATCGGTACGTAATCGAGGGGCTGTCCGTAAATTGATCCATCGAAACCCACCAACTCCTTGTCGTCCTCATCGATGAGTTTCTCAGCTGCGGAGTCGTTGAGTGGGAGGACGTACCCAGCTTTAGCGAAAGGCAGGATCCCTTGTCGGCTGCCACTGCCGGCATCCGTGAAGAACATGTCAGGAGCATTGCCCGCTTGAAAACGAGTCCGGAGGACCTCTCCATACTGTTCGTTAGGGATTTCCTCGATGTTGAATGAAACGTCCGGGTGTTGTTCGCTGTATTTCTTTGCCATCTCGCCGTAGGGGGAACCGACAGATGTAGCCAGGAGTGTCAGGGACAAAGTGACCGGGCCACCGGTACTCGAATCCGACTGCCCCCCGGTACATCCCACCAAGGTTGTGGCGGTGAGTACCGCGACGATAGCAGCGGACTTTCGGATTGCTGGATGGATAGTCGAGGGCATCGTTGGCCTTTTCAGAGCGTTGTGGACTGGAGTAAGTAGGTGCTCGACGCCGTGAGGGTTCTGTCCGGCCTCAAGCGCGTCCCCGCAGATGGTAGGACGCTATATATTCGAAAATGTGTTGACCTGTCGAAGATACGATGAAACACTTGTTTGCGCAAGGGTTAATCGAACATTCCTACTCGACGGATAATTAGCGCTCAGTAGCAACAAAGTAGGAGATTTCCGAGACCTTACGGACTTTTGCCGTATACCGTGTGCAACTGGTCACAGCGTCGCCCAGCCCTATGGGGTGGGACGGTTTTCGTCGCGACGACCGACACGCTTGCCAACATCGTCATCCCTGCTGCCAGTCGACGAAGGTCGCCTAGCTTTCCCTGGCCCCAGTTTGAAAAATAGGAGTTAGCTCATGAACAGAGAACGGCAAATTGTGATCGTCGGCAGTGGACCGATCGGTGCAACGTACGCCCGGCTACTGCTCGAGTCGGTTCCGAATGCTCGGGTGACCATGATTGAGCTCGGACCGCAGCTGACGGCACGGCCAGGGGTCAACGTACGCAACATCGCGGACCCGACCGAACGCTCGGAGGCGGCGCTTAGCATCCCAAGGCCCTCAGCGAGGACAGGGGGGCGGCATTGTCGGCATCCCGGCCGGAACATCCATTGAGGGCACCTACACGGCCCGCAGCGGAACCCACTTGGTCGACATCGGTGGCGCCAAGTCCTCGAACACAGCGCAGTTCCCCGCCGCAGCCCTGTCGACGTGCGTGGGGGGGCCAAGGGGCACATTGGACCTGCGCGACTCCGAGACCCCGTGATTCAGAACGAGTGAAGTTCATCCCTGACGACGAATTCGACGAGCTGCTCGATCGCGCCGAGGAACTCCTCAACACAACGCACCACGCCTTCGACGATTCCGTCTCAGGCCGAGCCGTGCTGGACGCTGTTCGCGCTGAATGGAACGATCTACCATCGGGCGCGAAGCCAGAGTTCCTCGCAATCGCCGGCAAGACGCTCCCGGACGGCTCAATTCATTGGACGGGTACCGATACCGTGCTCGGACCGCTCATCGAAGATGGATCCGAAATTGCCGAGCGATTCGCGATACGCGCTGGCACTCTCGTTACTCGCCTCATACATTCTGACGGCATGGTTACCGGAGTATCCCTGCGCGACCAATTGAGCGGCCACGAAGAAACAATCCAAGCTGACGCGGTTGTGGTCGCTGGCGACGCAATCCGCACTCCACAGCTGCTCTGGGCCTCCGAAATCAGACCCCAAGCTCTCGGCCGATACCTTAGCGACCATCCGCTTGTATTCAGCATTGTTGCTCTTGACGAGCGGATCGGGAAATTTGCGGAGCTCGCCGCTCTTCAGCGCGAGCAAGAATCCCGCCGCGAACGGATTGACCCCGTCGCCGCAGTGGTGCGCATCCCATTTTCCGACGGAGCGAACCCCTTTTCAGGCCAGGTCATGTACCTCGATAAGTCCCCAATACCGCTCCCACCAGGGATGACGCCGAGCCCGTGGGGCTACGCAAACGTCGGATGGGGCAGCCGCAAGTTCCCGCGCCGGGAGAACGGTCTTACTTTCGACCCCACAGAGCTCGACTATCTGGGCTTCCCAGCGGTGACATTCGAGTACGATATGTCCCCCCAAGAACTTGCAGAAGTGGAAGAGGCTCAGCGTAGATTGCGGCGCACAGCCGGCGCCCTGGGCGAGTTCATTCCCGGAGGCGAGCCGCGTCGAATGCCCGCTGGGGCATCGCTGCACTACAAGGGAACCACTGAGGATCGGACCAGAAGATGACGGCACTTCCGTCTGCGATGCCTGGTCGCGAGTCTGGGGATTCCACAACCTATACATCGGAGGTAACGGAGTAATCCCAACCGCGACAGTCGTAAACCCCACGCTCATGAGTATTGCATTCGCAGTACGTGGCGCAAGAAAGCTCGCGCTCTCACTAACAGACTAAAACTTCGCTTCCGGTGCAGCGAAGTACATCTATGTGTCCCTACAGGTAGTTTCTGAGCAGCCCGTTGGGCTGTAATTCTGATAGCTGTGCTACGACGCACTGCTGAGCCAGACGGACTTCCGCCCGATGCGCAGAGTGGGGCAGGCCGACCGCTAACAGGCGCAGGACAGAAATCCCCTCCTCATGGCATGTCCCAGCCGGAGTAGCAAAAGCTCCCCTGGGCATTTCGGGGCAAGTGCGAATTCAGAGTCAATAGCCGAAATCCGAGCCACTTGACCCGGCACCAGGGACGCCCCAGCCATGTCGCGCTTGTCCACGACTTTGTTGCCGCATCAAGAGCGACTTCTGCCGTCATCCAAAAAGGAAGCACAATTTCAAGAGTCGTTGTCACCCCGGCTGGTAAGTCTTGCATGGGTGATAACAGGCCGGTGAAAACGGATTAAGTTGGACGCACAACATTGCCCGGGCCCAGCCCCTTCATCCCAAAAGGAGAACTTGCCGGCGTTAGACGTCGGAAACAAGCGAAGATGCGGGATCACCCAAATAGAGCGCGTCTGACCCCAACAAAAGTTCTGACGTCAGCGAAATGTGCCTGTCAAGAAGCTGAGCGGCTCGTTCTACGTCTCCGTCTAGCACCGCGTTCACAATGGACTGGTGCTCGCCCTCGATGTCCCGTTCCGGATGGTGTCCCAGAGGGATGGACCATCGGCGGTACAGTTCGGCAGCGTCACGCAGCTGCTTGGCAATGGATCTGAGTCTGGGGTTGCCGCATCCACTTAGAAGTGCGTCGTGAAATTCCATGTGCGCTACGACCCAGTCGTCACTAAGTCGATGCGGGTCTGCTGCGTCTAAACGCGGCTGGCGGCCTAGCCTGTGGTGAGCTGCCAGCACTTCGGACTCCCAAGTTACGCCGCCCTCCCTCATCGCATGGCGAAGCGTCAAAGTTTCAATCTCACGCCTCGCTTCCGTCAAGTACAAAAGGTCAGGCTTCGATATGGGAATGACCCTAAAGCCCTGCTGCGGTTCAACCGAGACCAGGCCCTGCTCGGACAGCCGTGTCAAAGATTCCCGAATGACGCCTACACTCACCGAATAATTTGCACAAAGTTCCGCAAACGGAAGCCTCTCGCCCGGCTTCAGTCGTCCAGAAAGTATGTCCGCACGGAGAGCGTTATACGCCCGCTCCTGTCTGGTCTTAGACGCTACCATAAGCAAAAGAGTACCATAATCGAATTTATGCCTGATCTTCGAAATTGTTTTTTATCGGCCTTGATCACTGCCAGCGCCGCACAATCCACCATGAGGTTGACGGAGGGGCAGTGCGGGCAGCGACTCAGGTGTGCACGCAGACCACGGCCCAAGGGGGACGCCAGCCTGTGAAGACTGAAGGAAGAACACGCCACTACTATCCAGCTTTGGAAGAACGCCCCTCACCAACCCCGTCCACATCAATGGCGGCAAGATAACCGTGCAGTTGCGGGCCGACGGCGTCATCTATCTGGTCTGAGCCAACCACAGGCCCAGGACGCACAGGCGGCGATGGCGGAAGTCAACACGATGGGGGAGCAGGTATTTCCCCTGCTCGTGGATATGGCCAATGCCGACACCTGCGCGGCTTACCGAGTCGCGTTTCTATATTCCAGCCCGGTCGATCAACTCATTGCCAACTTTTTCCTGCAAATTCCTCGCCCGCCGTACCAGTCCCATTTTTTCGCTTCCAGGGCCGCTGCACTGGCGTGACTGCTGGAGGAATCGGAATCCGGGCACCATGGTAGGTAGTTCCAACTGTCGGTGGAGAAAGGTCCAGCTCAATACAACGGAGTTGGGCCTGGACGGCCCTGCCACCGATGGCCCTCCAGGATGCGGCGTTCGACGGGGATTTGTGGTTCTTTGCATTTGAGGACTCCAACAAGATCACCGAAATCCGGGCTAATCCGGAAGTGAACGTAACCTTCGCCGATGACCGCAACAGCTCCTGGACTTCGATCTCCGGCCGCGCCGAGGTGGTCCAGGACCGAGCCAAGGCCGAAGAGCTGCATGTAGCGGCGTTGAGGATCTGGTTCCCTGAAGGTGTCGATACTCCGGGGATGACTCTAATCAAGGTCCACGCCGATTCCGCGCAGTACTGGGAAGGCCCGTCCAGCATAGTGGGTAAGATCGTGGGCGGTATTCGGGCGCTCGTAACCCGTTCCCCGGAAGGACCCCTTCGAATACTAAAGCCGTCGACCTGTGACTCCGGCACGGTCTTCAGCCGAGGGGACTCGGCACAACCTGAGACCGCTTCGTCTGACCGTGTTCGCGGCCAAGGTCGGGACTGAAAGCCGCTCTCCTCGGATAGGCCCTGGATGCGGGGCATGAGGTAACGGACGTGACCCGGCACCCGGGCTGATCAGGCACCGGCATGAGCGGTTGACCGCGGACGCCTGACGAACGGGACCGGGCAGGAACAGGCGAATACCCCTTTAAGCGTAGAACCACCTGTTGCACCAATGTGGCAGCAACATGCTCGGGATCGGGGGCCGCTTGACCGAGCCGCTAAGAATATTGGGCACCACCGCGGACGATCGAGCAGCGCTAAGCCCGTCCTCATGGACGGCTTTCACTGAAGCTAGACTACAGCTCCTGACGAGCCGCGCCGGCTATCGAGAGGCGTCCAAAAGAGGTGTCCGGCGCCGCGCTGCCGAGGTGAGATCTTCGCGGTTGTTACATGGCTTACGATCGAAGTTTCCATCACCTTTACCCGGCCTTCGGGTGCGAGCGAGCAGATCCAGAATTCGCACGGTCCAGATATGGTCAGTCATCAGCAGCCATTTACTGGAGGATCGCAAAGGATTGACTTCCAAAGGCCTGCAGGGAGCCCCCTCCGCCGCACCCGATCGTTCCCGAATGTGCGTGAGTTTACGAGCAAAAGGACCCAAGCAAGACTAGGAGGCCTCCCATCAGCGCCATGGAGTATGAACTGTTTGAGTCGCTCGGCTGCGCCGTCAATCTGTGCGCTCGGCTCTACGCTCAGCGTTTTTCCGAAGCTCTTGCCCCATTGGGGGTGGCCTCCGCTCAGACGCCCATCCTGTTGACCTTGGCAGCACTGGGAGATTACCCAGGGCGAACTGGCTGAACTCAATGCCACTGAACAGCCGACCATGCCATTGACCTTGCAGCGGATGTGCCGCGACGGCCTCATCGTTCGGGACATCGACCCCGCAAACAGGCGCCGCGCTATAGTCCCCGCCTCAGCCCTCACGCCCACACCTTAATGCCTCAGATAAAGGCGATCGCGACTGCGATCAACGCACGGGCGGTCCTGGGCGCCGACGGCGTGGAGGGTGCAACATTCATAGACCTTGCCCGTTCCGTGGTCGCGAACCTTCAGGACACTGAAGCGATCCACGCCCCGGCAACCGACTCCACCCGCCCCTGCGAACCAGACGGTTCCTAAGCTGACACCGACGTCGCTTCAACATTCGCGCAGAGTGGAGGGAAGAGGTACGGCTGCTGCAGCAGGCAACCGTCCGCCACATGGGAGCGACCACTCACCTCCGAACAGCCACCAGCGGCGCACTTTCGCCGACGTTCGTACCAAAGGGGTCGACGCCAACTAAATAGGATGCTATACATTTGGTAAGCACACAAGGAGCTGTGCAATGGAGTAGCCACAAAAGGTGTGCACTCATTACGTGCGGCTGTGTGCGTCGCACTGAAGAATTGCCTGCCCGAAGACCAAAGAGCTTGCCAGCTTCGGGGCGTCAATTCGCAAGGAAGTTAGCCACGGCCCGTGGCTTTGTCCAGGCCCCCGGCAGGCTAGCCTGCGGGTGCAAGAGATCCTTCCTTACGTTGTGCGCGATGGGAAAGCCGACAGCATCCGCAGAGACCGTTTTGGAGCGGACGAGCGGGAAAAGGAGCATCATGAGCAAGGTTTGGTTCGTTACTGGGGCATCGAAAGGATTTGGTCGGGAGTTCGTCCTCGCAGCTCTGGACCGCGGCGACCAAGTCGCGGCGACGGCCCGTAACGCCAGTAGCCTCGCCGATCTGGTCGGGGAGTACGGCGACGCCGTACTCCCCATCCAGCTCGATGTCACCGATCGGGGCCAGGTGATCGCCGCCGTGAAGACCGCTCATGCGACCTTCGGTGCTCTCGACGTCGTGATCAATAACGCTGGCTACGGCCTCTTCGGCACCGTAGAGGAGATCACCGAGCATCAATTGCGCGAGCAGCTGGAAACAAACTTGTTCGGCGTGTTTCACGTCACTCAGGCGGTCCTCCCGATCCTGCGTGAACAGGGATCCGGTCATATCATCCAAATTTCGAGCGTCGGCGGAGTCGCCGCCTTCCCGACCCTAGGCGGTTACCACGCCTCCAAGTGGGCCGTTGAAGGCATCACCGAATCCCTCGCGGAGGAGGTCGCCGGGTTCGGTATCAGAGTCACCCTAATCGAGCCTGGCGGATTCGACACTGATTGGGGGAACGCGTCCGCGATCGTTGCAGACGCGCAGCCGCAGTACACGCGCATTCGTGATGCTATGGCTCAGCAGGCAAGTGAGCCCGGCCCCAAGCCCGTCGGGTTCCGTTCTGCAATCCTCAAAGTGGTCGACGCCGAGAAAGCGCCCCTCCGCGTGTTCTTCGGTGAGATGCCCACGTATATCGTCCCCCGCCTGTACCAGCAGCGCCTCGACGAATGGGCGGCGTGGGCCCCCGTCTCCCGCGAAGCCGAAGGCAAGTAGCGCTGTTAGGCGCGAGAATACCAACTGCAGCGGCACAGTCCTGGCATCTTTTGGATCATCGCCCTAGTGGCCCTCGATGGACACAAAGAACCACTTTGTTTTTGTTGGGAACCGCAGTCGGCAGTGCCGGGCTTCCGGGACCAAGCCATTTCGCCCCATCAGCGATCTTCAAGAAAGTCACCTGCCTCGGCCCGCACTCACAACCAAAATAGTTGTTTCCCACCGAACTTCGGCAGGAAGAATAACCGACCAGGCAGCCTATGACGCCTACCGCATGGAAACACCGCGGCTCCTTGCTCAATACGGTGCTCGATGCATCGTTGCAGGAGCAGGCGAAGAGATCGTCGAAGGTGACCTTGCGTCCGCACGATTCACCATCCTCGAGTTTCCTTCGATGTCAAGCCTTCGCGAC
Organism: Arthrobacter sp. SD76; assembly: GCF_049726125.1. Taxonomy (NCBI): domain Bacteria; kingdom Bacillati; phylum Actinomycetota; class Actinomycetes; order Micrococcales; family Micrococcaceae; genus Arthrobacter; species Arthrobacter sp. SD76. The sequence goes on along the minus strand of NZ_JBNBLR010000002.1, from coordinate 241,210 downwards.
TTCTGGGAATCAGATGATTACGCCAACGTACGCGCCATCCGAAAGGGCGCAGTGGACCTCCGGATTGGATTCCTTGATGGCTTCAGTCCTGTGTAGGGAGGCTTTCAGCTGATGATTCTCTTCTCTCGCGCATAGAAATCAGGGCGTGCGTCACGGGCAGTTCAGAACTCACGGGGGAGCCGTTTATGGAACACGCTAGTCGCGTCGCGCCAAACCTCCAGGACCTGGAAGCGATCCGCGCCGCCGTACCTGAGGCAGTTGCTGCGAGATTCAGTATCGAGGTCTAACCCGACGCGTCGATGCTCTTTCAATAGCCTGCTGCACATGAGGGTTGGCGTAGATCGTGCCACGTGAAAGTGGCCCAGGCGGTTGTTGGCTTCCTATGGCATTGCCAAGCAACGCAAATCCAAGGAAGTGTGCACGAAGGATCCACACACGCGTGGAGTCCGGAGCAGCGGGCATGTTGATCTCGTGCGTAGGTTCGATTGGCCAGGCGCGGACATCGCAGCTGGTCACCCGGATCATGATTGAAGCCCAAACCGCGCGTGGCAGAGTTTCGTTGCAGCGTGACTCTAATTCTTAGCGGTCGCTTAGTGTTCGCTAGAAATTTTACATAGCATACGATACGATCGCAGCATCGGCACCTGAAGCCGAACAGTCTTGACAGGGAGAACGCTCAATGAAGAACGACATTCGTATCGCCACGTTCAGTGTCCGGCACGACCTCGGCCCCATGTTCATGGGCGTCCGCGACGCCAACAACGAACTCGTCATGCAGCAACTCGGGTTCGCGCCCCGGAACGTCCCCTTCGCGGGCATTCCCGCGCGTATCAAACAGTTCGAGAGCTCCCTGGTCGAACTGATGGACGCGAACCTCTACGGCACAACCCCCGAGGAGCGGGCGGAGTTCCGGGAGGCGCTCGAGCGAGAGAACGTCACGGTCGCCATGGTGGGGCTGAGCCGGTGTGTCGGAGACGCCAACGACACGAACCGCGCCGAGGATCTGGACGCTGTGGAGCAGCTCATCGACAGTGCGGTGGAAGTGAAAGCTGAAAGCGTTCGCGTTGTCCTCATGCCACCGCCCATCGTGGAATCCCCGGCCCTGGCACCCTTTGACGACCTGGTCAACGGACTGCGTCGTCTGAGCGCCTACGCCAAGACCGCAGGGGTCCGACTCACAGTAGAAAATGACGATGTCGTTACGTCCGACCCGGAGCAGCTGATCCCCATCCTTGATGCGGTCGGCTCTGACGTGGGCTTCGTGCTCGACACGGGAAACATCGAGCCGATCCTGAGCGAGCTGTCGGCGAGCTTCGCTGAAGACCGCGCACCCCGGGACGTCGCAGACCCCGAGCCCGCGTACCGCATCTTCGAAGACCTCCTGCCCCGCGCTGAGGTCGTACACGTCAAGACCTACGGCTTTAACGAGGACGGATCCTCGAAGGTGTACGACGTGAATCGCATCATCAGCATCCTCGCCAAGAGTAACTTCGAGGGTCCCCTAACCATCGAATACGGCGGTTACGAGGGCGCCGATGCTGACGGCGCCATCAGCAAGACGATCGAACTCATCCGAGCCGCCTAGGGCGCACGTTGGACACGAGGGCTCCACACTCCTTGTGCCCTTCTTCTCACTTCACCCGAGAGTGAGCGGAAGGCACAGGGCACCTAGCGGCGGCAGAACGACCCCAACACCAGTACTCGTCCAAGCAACGACCCTTAGAGTTCTCGTGACAACATTCTCGCTTCGTTCCGCACCTCCCCGCGAGCAGGAGCCCGGGCGCTGGCGGGGCCGGGGTAGTGCCCGCTTAGACGGCTCCAGAAAAAAGAGCGGGGCCAAGCGTTTAATCGAGTCACGACCGCCAGGTTGGAACGGCCTGCACTTACTCTGCCAGCCAATCCCAGACCAGCCACCCCAATCCTCACAGGCGTTTAAGTGGGACGAGTACAAGTAGATGAGAGGACTCCCATCCGTCAGCGAATCTGACGTTTCTGCGGGTCAGGCCACCCTTCTGAATGCCTGTGTATATCCTGCAGCTGGCTGGCTGCGAACGCGTCATGCGTTTCGCTTTCGACCTAGCCCGCACCTCTAGTGTCGAGAAGGCCCATCGAGTGTGCAATCACTGTCATGGTGAGCCGTCGGCCGGTCACGGCGGCGGGCAGCAGCCCCGTGCGGTGGAACTGGACTACATTGAACAGGCCGTGGGCGACGGCCCCTGCATCACGGCTTTGCGGCTCAGGTCGCCGGTCGTGATCGACGACTTCACCAGAGATCAGCGATGGCCGAAACTAAACCGGAAATTGGCTGAGGCAAACATTCACAGTGCCATCGGGGTGCCGCTGGAGATCAGCAGCGATTGCCAAGGCCGCGTTGAACTTCTTCGCCTCCAAGCCGGGCGCCTTCACCCCTGACGTCTATGACAAGGCCCTGGGTTTTGCTGCGACCGCCCGCCACACCCTCCACTGTCGGTCCGCATCGACACGGCTCAGAACCGCGCAGACGACGTCGAAGCAGCCATGCAAAGCAGGACAGCGATCAACCTGGCCTGTGGCGTCATCATGGCGCAGAACAGGTGCTCAGGCAGAAGCGATGGAAATCCTCACCAAGGTCTCCAGCAACCGGAACCGGAAACTGCGGGACGTAGCCACCGAACTGATCAAACAATTATCTGGCGGGAACATCCAAACCCACTTCGACAGATAAAGCGGTATCCCAAGCCAGCCAGTGCTTCAAGGCTCTCCGCGGGATTTGTAACGGCTGCAGCCACCTCGCATATGGAACGCGACGCCTCACTGCTGGACACCACGCCCAATACTAAGTACTTACTATCGGCCGACGGCAAAAGCTGCTCAGGAACCGAGTTGCGGGTCCGCACGGGTTCTGGAAAGGAACGGCTTCGAGTCCCATTGCACGGCCCCGCCTACCTGTAGATCGCCGGCCAGCGGCAGGACCACCGGACTTTCCGACGCATCTTCTGACCACTCAGTTTTGCGGGGGGCAGTAAAGTCGAAGGCTCACATAGCGGGCATCGCCCCGGACCGCTCGCGTCTTCCGCCGGCGCCGGAAATGGCGAAACTCCGGCCAAATAGCGGTTGGTCGGAGTTCCATTCCACATCTTGCCGCCCGAACCTTGACGTTCGCTGGGAACACGTCGCTTCCCTTTGGCGGTGAGGCTGTGGCCATGAGGGTTGTAAAGACCGACATCATCGGCGGGACGGCACGCTCGATTGTCCGTAGGTTCCGCGGCCCGAGATGGTCGCCGAGGTCATAGCGGACCTGCTCGAAGGGACCGGACTCGACCCTGCGGCCACCTTTGCCGGGCTGCAGGCCGCCGGCTACATGGAGAAGGTCCGGGTCGACCCCACGGTGACGTCTAGTGGGACTCCACTGTCCAGGGCAATGCTCTGGCGATGGCAGCTCCGGGAAGCCGATCAGCAGGAAACTGCAGACCGCCTGGTCCAAGGGCTGGGGGAGCGGGCCCGGGACTACACCGCCGACCCGGGGCAAACCGATGTTCATTGGCACCCTTCGAATTTTCGGCAGCTTCTGGGCCACCAGAAAGCATCATCCGTAGGTAGGAATAAGTGGCCTTTTCGGGCCCTCCCCCTCGGGTGACGAAACGCCGATAACGGAGATTATGTCAAGTAGAAGGCTGCGTATTGCATCAGATGCATCGTTTCAGGCTGTGTCCGTTCAGGAGCGGCAGCGGAAATGAGGGGCACCGGGCGGGCGCTCCCAGCCATCTCCAAGATTCATCCTGCAGGGTTGTAGGTGGAACTCCGGCCAACCGCTATTTGGCCGGAGTTTCGCCACTTCCGGCGTGGAGAGCCTCCGCAGAGCTGCGCCTGAGCTTACCCGGCGCGCCTGTCCTGTTCAGCGCACGAAGGGCGGCGCCGAGGCGTCGCTGAATGGCTTGAACCAGTCCTCGAAGTTCATCGGCGCAAAGCCCAGCTGCATGTTCAGCCCCTGGTCGCTTTCAAAGCCGTCCATGGCGTTCTGGTAGAGCAGGTCACTGTCCGTGTCCTCGAACAACCGCTCTTCAAGCATGCCCCGCCAATCGGCCGCCAGGTCCAGGTCATATGAGTCCTGAATGACTTTGACCTGATCAAGGGAGGCAGCGCAGCGCCAGCTCCTGGGCGACACAGGACGGACGGCTCCAGCCGCTGGCCAGCGAGCCGGTCAGGTCCACGGCTATCACGAGAAACCTTTGGACAAAGCCGACATTTCGGAGCCTGCATGGGCGGAAGCCAGGACAGAACGGAAGTGTTGGCGATGTCGTCGCGGTCGACGGCATCAAGCTTGCGCAGTCCAGCGAGATCTTCGAAGAGCTGGTCGATCAGGATGACGGATGATTCCCACAGCGCGCCGGCCAGGTGCTTGGCCTGGAACAGGCTTCTGTCCCGGCGCTCCTGGGTGATTGACTCCATCCATTCGAAGTCGTCAGGACCCAGCAGGCCGCGCTGCTTTGCTGCCAGATCCTCCAGTCGGGGGCTCGAAACCCAACTGCTCCAGCGTTAATCCGGTAAGGCCCTCCCCCACCTGCAGGATGTGCTCGACATAATCCTCTTCGCGACTCATGGCCCGATGCTACCGCCCCGGCCGGGTGCGCCGTCTTTGCCCGGCTTGGAAATGCGGCTATGATTGCAGGAGTTTCACTACTTTCACCAGTTTCACCTGGTTTCACCCCTGAGCGCCCGGGAGGCCGCGTGCAGAATCCTTTCAAGCCCACGGCCGGAGCGACGCCACCGGAGATGGTGGGCCGGGCCGGTCTTTTGGACGAGTTCGAGTACGGCCTGCAGCAAGGATCAGGCGCGCCCGGGCTCCTGACCATCATCACCGGCTCAAGGGGTATCGGCAAGACCGTCCTGCTCAGCGCAGCCGAAGACATCGCCCGGGCCCGAGGGTGGGCGGTAATCTCCCGGACGGCAACCCCAGGGTTCCTGGCCCGGGTGGGCGACGACATGCTGCAGCTACTGGAGGAGCTTGGGACGGGCCCCCCGCCCGGAAAGTCACCGCCTTCTCCGCGGCCGGATTCGGGCTAACCACCCAGCTTCCTCCCGAACGGGCCATGGACTGGCGACGGACGGGCAATGAACTGCTACGCGTCCTGGACACCAAAGGAACCGGGCTTGTGATCACGGTTGATGAGATCCACGCCGTCGACCGGACGGAAATTTCGCAGCTGGCAGCCGATGTCCAGCACTTCATCCGCGATGGGCTGCCCATAGGCCTGATCTTCGCGGGCCTGCCCTCCGCCGTGTCCGACCTCCTTAACGAAGGCGTGGCAACCTTCCTCCGGCGTGCCGACAGGATCAATCTCCACGAGGCAGCCGTCGCCGAAGTGAACGCCTCCTACAGTCACCTGTTCGGCGAGGGAGGCATTACCGTCTCCCCTGACCGCATCAGCGAGGCAGCCGAGGCGACCGAGGGGTACCCGTTCCTGATCCAACTGGTCGGCTACTACCTCTGGCTCGAAGCCAGCAAAGCAGGGTGGACGCTGGATGAGGCGGGTGTCCAGCGTGCCATCGCCGCCGCACAGCGGCGCAACACGCTGGTCGTCGTCGAATCAGCCCTGTCCGACCTCTCCGACAGAGATCGGGAATTCCTCAACGCGATGGCCTCCCAGGACGGCCCATCGGCCGCGGGACAGATCGGCGCCATCCTCAAAGCCAAACCCAACGTTGTCTCCAAGTACCGCAACAGGCTCATCGCCGCAGGACTCATCGAATCCGCGGGCTACGGCAAAGTCGACTTCGCCATTCCGGGACTCCGCCAATACCTCCAGCGATAACGCGACTGATTGACGCGCAGGGTAAGTTTTGCAGCCCGCGCGTCGGAAGGCGGTGACGCGCCGGAACCGGCGTCCCCAAAGTTGCCCTCCCTCGTGGATACGGGATCAGCCGGGAAACGGTCTAGCACTAGCTGATGCACGCCCGGGCGGCTGGAAACGTCTCCTCACAGGCACATCCAGACCCGTTTGGAGCTGTCGAGGGCCATCCAGCTGCCCGGCCCGGCGAGCTAAATGCTGCCCCTCTTCACGCGCGTTCACGCGCGCCTGGACGACGGCACCCATATCGCCGCCGATCACAGCATTGGCCCACGCGTCTCGAGGACCACTCGGCACCTCGTTAGGCTGATCTCGCGCCGGTCCGGGCCTGCCTGAGGGAGCCGCTTTCAACCGTAAACTCCACTACGCCCTCCGCCCTGAGCCGGACGAGAGCGTCGCGGACCTCGCGGCGGTCCCATCCCATCCTTTCTCCGACCTCACCCCAGGTCGGCCCATGTCCATGGTGTTTCCACGACTGACCGATTACCACCAACAGCTGATCCACGACGGAGCCGGTCAGGACGACCGGTACAGGCGGTGCTTCGCGTCGCAGCCGGGCCTCCTTGCGGGCCCGATGGCGCGCGGCGACCTTCTCGATGGTGGGGACTTCGTTGTTTCTGACCATGGCGTCAGCAATGCGCTGATAGCTGCTGCCGGGACGATACTTGTCCACAACGCCGGCCAGTTCATTGACCCGCGCCTCGGTAATCTTGTCTGCCGGCACGAGCCGTTCCAACCATTGCCGTGCGTCCGACTGCCGAAGCGCGAAGCTCCTACTCTGCCGAGATCTTTTGGCCACCCGCCCCGGCGCCGGTGTCTTCTGCTCCCCAATGAACATCTTTCCAGCGTACCCGCGCACACGAACGCAACTGAGGAATGGGGCCACGAGTTGCACTTGTCAGGAAGTTATCGGCTCTGCCGCTTGGGGCTGTTCCCAGAGGACTGGAAGGACGGCGATGGGCCGTCGCCGGCGCCCGGGCCTGGCGCTGAAGCGGCAAAGTTCTACTGACAAGTAATGAAGCTTCGACGTAGGTTTAGCGAAGGAATCTGTGGGATCACCCACGTTTCCCCGACCGAGCTTTACCCTCACCCGTCCGAACGCCAGCCCGATGCCGCGCTGCCGTTCAGGCGGCAAGCAATGGCCGCAAAACCGGCCGAACCGGGAGGAGACCACATGGCGGGAATGTTCGAAATCTTCAACGACGAAGACTCGAACTTCAGGTTCAGAATTACCGCTCCGGACGGAACAGTGATGGCAACGTCACGACCGTTCCCCGACAAGCAATCCGCGGTTGCGGGCATCGCCGATGTCCGTGAATACGCCGGGATGGGCCATATCACCGACCTCTGCCTGACACCGCCGGGCTTTACGCCCCAGCGGCCGGCGACTCCGGCCGCGCTTCAACCCGGCAACGACCTCCGGTGTCCGAGTAGCCGCCCCGCGCCCTACCCCTGGTTCCATTACACCCCCACCATCCTCTCGCCCAACTAATGGGCACCACGCCGTGTCCCTGACATATGGGACGGCCCCTCGCGGACGTTCTTTGGCGGCCTGGGGCCCGCCAAGTGCTGCCGATTCTTCGCCGCATAGTCCGCCCTGCTCCAGCTCTGCTTCGGCCCTCCCGTGGAAGAGCTCTTGACGTGCCTGTCCGGTGCTTTCACACTCGATCCACGGGCGAAGTGTTGGAGGCAGTAATGGGTGGACAGCGGATCGGCTATGTGCGGGTCAGCTCGCTGGATCAGAACGAGAAACGCCAGCTTGAAGGGCAGGTTCTGGACCGGGTGTTCACTGACAAGGCGTCGGGCAGGGATACTGCCAGGCCGCAGCTGACCGAGCTGCTGAGGTTTGCCCGCGACGGGGATACCGTCGTCGTGCATAGCATGGACCGGCTCGCCCGCAACCTTGATGACCTGCGTGCCCTGGTCCAGGGGCTGACCCAGCGGGGGGTGCGGGTGGAGTTCCTCAAAGAACAGCTCCTTTTCACCGGGGAGGACTCCCCCATGGCCAACCTCATGCTCTCGGTTATGGGCGCCTTCGCTGAATTCGAAAGGTCCCTCATCAGGGAACGCCAGCGCGAAGGCATCGCCCTCGCCCGGCAGCGCGGCGCCTACAAGGGGCGGAAGAAGACCCTGACGCCGGAGCGGGCGGCCGAGCTGGTCCAGCGTGCCGGCACCGGAATTCCGAAAGTCGTCCTGGCCCGTGACTACGGCATCAGCAGGGAAACCGTCTACCAATACATTCGCCAAGCCAGAGCCGCGTCCGTCCCCTCCCCGGCCAGCATCCCCGCCACGACATAGCAGTACAGGCACCACGGGGAACAACCAACAGATGCACGTACTCACAAGACTCACAGCGGCTCACCGGGCAAAGCGTCATCCGCCTGCGTCGGCCTAAGCCGTAAGGGTGGTCTCCGGTCACAGCCTCCAACAGACCCCCTTGCGTCAGGAAATCACTTCGCAGAACAACAACCCGCGGTGTTTTTCCCCAAGGGCATGTGTCAGAACTGCTCACTCAGCGACCATTTCAAACCGGGGATGTCGAGGAAGGCTGGGTCAAAAGGCGCATCGGAACCGGTTATGTCGGCCACCCAGGCGGCGTGTTCGTCATGGTCAGGATGCGAAGGGTCTGCCAAGGCATCCACGATCTCCTCGTAGCCGGGAATTCCACCGGAATCCTCGAGCGGGCCCCGTCTGGCACCGTCGATCAACCGGGCACGGACGCTGTCGTCAAGCGCGGGCCTGCGGGAAACCAACTCGAGCCGATGGAGCCAGCTATCACCAAAGCCATATTCGTAGAACGCTTCGCCTGAGCCCAGGGCCAGCAGTTGGCCCAGGAGCAGCCGTCCTTAGGCCTGTCTCCGGGTTCCTCACAATCGTATGCGGGGAGCCACTGCGGGAGGTCTGGCATGTCACGTTCGGCCGGCTGCAACGGCGCCAACGGATTAGTGGCCGTGAACCTATGCAGGTGCGCGTTCTCCCAGCCAAAAGCCACCTGCAGAACCCCTGGACACTTCCTAGCGTCAGCTGTCCGGCCAGCTCCAGAACACGCCAAATCTCGGGCTCGCTATCCACAAGCTGCACGCGAACCGTCAGCAGCTCTCGTCCGCCCGCAATCCCGGGAAATTTATCCATGCGCTCCACCCTCGCAGGAGCCCGCGCCGCGCCCGGATCTTGCATACTCCTCCCCCACTATCTGGCTATACAGAACGTCGGTTATCGGCGGTTGAAAACGGGCAGGGGATGGGTTACTCAAGCGGCTGTGTGAGCTGCCTCACTGCAAGAGGTTTGCCCTGTGCTCACGAACCGCCGGCGCGTGAAAACAGGAACGAATTATTCTTGTTTAGAGGCAGAGTCTTTTGGCCGTCCATCTACAGCGGCGTACTCAATGGTCTTACCGACCTTCTGGGCGGTACTCTTCACCAGGCCGGGAAGCTCCTTCATGCGCATTTCCGATGTGGGATTGTTCCTGTATCGGATCGCTAGATACCAGCCAAAGTTGCAAGCATCGGATTGAAGGTAGCTGGGCAACTGGGTCTGAAGCCCGTGCCAAAATTTCCCATTGTGGGCTTTTTTGATTTCAATCAACATCCGTAGCTTTGATCCGCTAGCTATTTTAAAATCCACTGGGCCTCTGCCAAGTTCGACTTCCCTGTCCAGTTCCACATTGAAGAGCCGCAGGTAGTGCTGAGCCATGCCTAGGAAGACCAACTGTGCGGCCTCCTCCGGTTTCTCTTTACCATCCGAATCCCAAAGTAGCGACCACCCACGCTGGTCCTCGACGAACCGTTGGAACTGTTTGAGCATCTGGCTTATGAGCAGTCGTAGCTCTGCTTCGTTCCTCGGCTCGGATTGCAGGCTGAGGGGATTGGACTCAGCGTGTACCACGGGCAGTTTGTCCCACTGCACGACACCTCGGGGGTCGTCACAAAAGTTGTAGCCCTGCAAGTCTTTCCGACTAGTTTGGCTTCGGGCCCACTTCCGCACACGCTCAGGATGGCGTCGAGCGAATTGGACGATATCAGACTTCCGAACGCTCTGGCCCACGCTCAGGTTGAACTGGTTCCGGATGTCCCCGTTGAGGTCGGAGTCGAACCAGTCATCCGCATTTAGGGTGGGTAGATCATTGAGAAGCGTTTCTGGCACAAGGATGATGGGCTTGTTGTTCTCCGGGTTTGTGGGTAGGTCGACAAACTCTGTCAGCCAGCGCCCCTCGTTCGGAAATACCCTGGTGTTCCTTACTTTATGCTTTTGCATTTCTATGCCGTGTCGGAAGCAAATTCCTTGCGTGTATCTTATGAAATCTGCCTTCAGCACGTTTCCAACTGCATCGGAGATACGATCAGAACCGATTCCTTCGTTGAGGATACCGATTTCCTCTATATGCTCTGGGTTGGACAGTCCGTGAGCGATAGCGACGGCAATGCCGTCTGCCATACGCTGAGCAAACGCTGCTCCAGAGCCTGATCCATTGCTTCCAACTGCCGTGTATCCAAGGCAAAGCTCGGCAGGCTCCGGGAATGTGAGCAACCGCTTTGCAATTGCGGCGGACGTAGACTTGCTTCCAGCGGCTTTGGCAATGAGTTCATAGCATCGAACAAAATGAGCTATCAGGCGGTCATGCCCAGAAGCCCAAGGCTCGCCAGCCAAGATCAAGAGAAGAGGATCAATAAAAAGCTTTGTATCAACCGTTAGATGGGGGTCAAACCAATCGTCATCGTCCGATCGCTTGATTCCAAATTGCTCTGAAAATCTCAACGCTGCTCCCCCACGCTTCCATAGGCAACCGCTCAGTGACTGCCTATAACATACCGTTTGGGCCCAATTCTTCACACAAACTCAGATTGCAGATTGGTATCCAGCAGCTTATCTATGCACGTCCTGGCGACAGGCCGGCGACATGAGATGTTCTCCTACCCCCGGTGTTGTCAGGAGCGTGAGCATGGCGAGGATGAGGTGTTTTCAGCTCGGGGAATGTGAAGAGGTGAACCGTCCGACTACAGGAGCATCCTGGCGGCTGCCTGAGTAGGGGAACCACGGTGCAGGTGACCCGTCCTCGCAAAAGTTCCTGGAAGATCCCCGACTATCGGACTCTAAGGCAGGTACTAGCGAATACCCATCACTTCCTTGATTCTTAAGCAAACGGGGCTGAGTGCAGCAGCGAGGTTCTTATCGCTTCTGTTAGCAAAATCCAAAGCAGTGACGCCACTCAGGTCACTGGGAAGACTAAGCTCCTCGTCCCTACAGAGCACCATGAAGGTTTTTGCCCGCCCGAGGTAGCCTGTGAAGAGACCGAGTTCGAAAATCAAGTTGTCTCGAGGGGCTGCTGCACGTGTTTCCCGCTTGGTTACGATGTCGTCTGCCGTGAGGACAATGACGGCGCAATCGTAAGAAGCAGTACCCTCCACCAATGTCTCAATAGCAGTTTGAGATGGTTGGAAAACGCCCTGGTTCCAAACCGTACATTCAGCGACGTAATCGAGCCCGGCCTGAATTGTCTCGGCGATCGGTAACCCCTCAACAGATGAACCGATGAAGATCCTGGGTTTAGCATCGTTTAACCGCCCTGTCACGCTGGGCACTTTCCCCTGACCGGGCTTACTGGATTGCAGCTCTTGTACTTGTTTCGCAAGCGCCTCTACTTGGCCCGCAAGTTCTCTGATCACATCGTCCGCTTTGGACGAGGACGACGGGCCAATGAGCTTTAGCTCCTTCGCACTTTCAAGCGCCGATTCCGTGGCGACAGTTTGGAGAACATGGGAAATCTCTTCAAAGAGTCTTGGTGCCCATATGTCGACTAGGTCTTCAACTCTGCCGTTCCGAATTGGTGAATCTGAACGATCATTAAGGGCATGTACGAGATGACGGATTCCCTTGGGATCGAGGGAAGTCGCTTGAAATCCCGCAAGGGCGCCGCGTAATTCGGAGGGATGAAAGTCAAGGCAGAGTGGAATTATGAGCGCCTTTCCCTCTTGCGTGGCAAAGCCTGCCTCCTGGGCCAACCAGTCCGAGGTCATATTTTTCCGAGTTAGGCACGAAAGCACGACGGATGTCGTAGCCCACTGCATGAAAGGGCTCTCCATGTTTTTGATGCCGCTGTCACTGGGAAGCATGTCGTCAGTAGCGAGCCACGGTTCCACGGTATGCAGGACCTGGGGGATCCAGTCGCGTAGTGCCTTTGCTACTTGGCGACTCTCCGGACCGGACCAGCTAATAAATACTTTCACCTGCCGAGAATACAGTTCGATCGATCTTCGCGCTTGTATGGAGTTGATCCAGTTTTGCATCGCTAAGTGGCATAAGGGTCTTGTCCCCAACGGCAGTGGCGAACGGTAACAAGAGAAGCTCTCCGGTAATGACGGAAGGAACTACCAGCGCCTGCGATATCCCGGTCTTCCGCGCCGCTATGGAACGGTTCTACGCCGCAAATATCTGGTTGAAGAACAGCTAACGTCGGCGGCTGAGCCCCTTCGGGGCCGCGGGTCGCTTCCCATTGTCGGGACACGCAGACGGCGGAGCTACCTGTGTCGGTGCTCCCCGGTACCTTTGACAGGTAGACGAAAAACTTCAATACGTGCCGTTGGCGCGAAGGAGAGCCAGCGCATGTTTTTGACGCGTAAAGCCAACCCCACCACTTGGTGTGATGCGCAGCGGAGGGTGGTTGCAGCTTAATGACTAGCACCGTTCTGCCACTCTCACTGATGAATCGCGATCGATTCCTGGCACTCTTCTATGAGCCGGAGCGCTTCGACATCCATCAGAAAACGATCATGCACCTTCACGTGCTTCGTGTCGATGGCGGCGATTTCGCTGTAAAGCCTCTTTTAAAGAGTTGGTGAACAATAGCATCAGTTACGTGCTCTCCCGCCAGAATCTGGCGAAGGTGCTGAGCGATCCAAGCCGCATGGGCGAGTTCTGGAGGAAAACACAGACGCAATTCAAAACCCCTGACCCTAACGCGGGTGAGGGTGGCGAACTCCTTCTCTACTCCTTTCTCGAAGGACATCTGGGCGCGCCCAAAATCCTCTCGAAAATGGAACTCAAAACATCTTCGGAGCACTACGTTCACGGCACCGATGGCGTACACCTGCTTGAGGTATCGCAAGGTGACTACCAGCTGATATTTGGCGAATCGAAGATGTATGGGGATACCGCTCGCAAGATCGGATCGAGTGCCAGCCGTGGTGTGAAGGCTGCCTTCGAGTCAATGGGCAAGGTTCAGGAAGATGACTTCGATTTCGACACCTGGCTGGTGGAGTCCGAGCTCTTAAAGGAGAGCCTCAACGAAGAAAAGGTTGGACTCCTCGCTTCGATTCTTTTGCCACCCGCAACAGGGACGCCAGCGATTACGAAGTCAAACGCTTTCGGAGTATTCATCGGCTTCGAGCTCGACGTGACGACCTTCCCGTTCGCCGATCACACGGCGCCAGAGATCGAGAATCATTTACGTGAGCTCGCGCTGTCGGCGATAACCGCCGAAGTTGAAACCATCAAGACCGAGATCCAGAACCGCGGACTTGGCGGATTCCAGTTCCACATCTATGCAGTCCCTTTCCTGAAGCGAAACGTAAATGGCAGTGTGCGAGGAATCGAGGACATCCGCATCGATCTCGCTTCTGAGCTAAGTGGTAAGAACCTACGCCCACCAAAGGAGAAGAAAAAGAAGTGACCTCGCGTACCGCCGCTGACTTACTGAGCGAGATCATTGTTGAGCGCGAGGACTTCCAGACCGCGTACGAAAACCTTGAACGTGCTGTCGCCGAGTCATTCCTTTCAGGGCAGATAACCCAAGCAGTTGATCCGGTCGAGGCGAAGCACCTGCTTCGCTACGCGGACGTGCTGTCGCACGCGAGCGACCCTCGTCACCGAGAGCTCGCCTACACAACGATTGCTCTGCTTCGAGAGTATGACACCTCCACAGGCTTCGACCAGGAGCTGAGCGACCGACTGCTCGCCGTTGCCGAGGCGGTCCTCGTGCAGCTCGGCAATTTCCCGGGGATCCGTACCCTTCAGAAGGGTGTGGGTAGCCGCTTCGCGCTGCCGCTCTCGCGGGGCACCTTGCGCATCGCGAAGGAGGTGCTCCAGCGCACCAGCAAGGGAGACGCGATACTCACCGACACGCAGTACGCCATTACGGAGAAGATGCGCGGCGAAGACTACTTCAGCTTTTCGGGACCAACGTCGCTCGGTAAATCCTTCATCATCAAGGATGCTCTTTATGACATCGTTCGTCGTGACGATCTCAACGACCACTGTGTCGTCGTGCTTGTTCCTACCAAGGCACTCATCGGGCAGACAGCGGCTGATCTTCGGAAACTTCTGGCGGAAGTGCCGGAAGTGAACGTGGCAACCTACCCCTCGCTTCCCAAGTTGCTACGCCAAAAGTACCCACGAACCATCTTTGTGCTGACGCCGGAACGGCTGCTTCGCTATCTGGCTAACCCTGTGCGCGAGATCGACTACCTCGTGGTTGACGAGGCGCAGAAGGTCATCGCTAAAAATGATGCGAGAAGCTCGCTCTACTACCACTCGATCGTCGAGGTGACTCGCCGGTTCGCCACGAAACTTGTGTTCGCCTCACCTAGCATCGAAAACCCCGAGCTCTTCTTGGAACTGTTCGGTAAGGCGGCTAATGGAGCCTTTACCGTTCGGGAGCGAACAGTCGCGCAGCATCGCTATTTCGTTGATCTGGTCGCGGGAAAGCAGTACTACTTCTCCGGACAGGACGCGCAGCCGCGAGAGATCGACGCCGGGCCGGGTCAGAGGGGCGTGGTGGACCTAATCCTCTCACTCAGCGGTGATCGCAAAGCAATCATCTACATCAATGGGTCCTTGAAGTCGGCAGAGTTTGCCCTCCGACTCGCGGAGCGTCGGAGTGAAATCGCGGACGAGAAGATTGAGGAACTGGTCAAACATGTTCGCGAGTATGTTCACAAGGACTACTTCCTGGCGAACACGCTGCGTCGTGGCGTTGCCTTCCATCACGGCAAGATGCCGCAAGAGGTGCGCGAACGAGTCGAGCAGGCATTCGCTGATCCCGACTCGGCTGTCCAGTTCGTAGTGTGCACCTCGACGCTTTTGGAGGGCGTTAATCTGCCCGCGAAGAACATCTTCGTCCTTAACGACAAGCACGGAAACAGCGTATTTACAAAGATCGATTTCGAGAATTTGGCCGGACGCGCAGGCCGTCTCACGTACGACTTCTCCGGCAACGTTGTCTGCGTGCGCGAGGAAGCCAACCGATGGGCAGAAACGACGCGCGCCCTGATTCCTCGATCAGAGCCTGGACGAGCAGAGAGCTTTCTGGTCAGGCCAGCGAACAACCGAAAGAAAGAGTACACCGACATAGCGCGGATCCTCCGCGGTGAGAGCCTGCCGACGGCAACGTCGGCTGACCAGCAGCGAAGTGTTGAGCAGTACGCGTCGATCCTTACGCTCCACCAGCTCGACAACCAGCAGACACCGCTCCGCAGCTACTTCCTCGATAAGGTCAAAGACGGCCGCGAGTTGCTGAAGAAGGCAGCCTCTTCAGTTGCCGTGCCAACGGACGTACTGCGACGCTCACCGAACATCCTCCCCAAATACCAGGACCTTGTCTGGAGCGAACTCACCACCGGGTCCGCTGCGCCCCTGGTTGCCGATCAGGCAAATCTGACCGATGTCCAAACATTCCTCAGCGTTCTCAGGCGCCTCAGCACTTTGTATGACTGGAGAACGACCGAGGTCTCTGGGACAGACCCACTTATGCCGAAGAGAGCCGATGCCGATGGGTGGGACCGCCGTCTTTATTACTGGGCACTCCTCATGCGCGGCTGGGTCCGAGGCGACCCAATCAGCCGTGTTATCTCCAGTTCGGTTGCCTACTACAGCCAACGTGGTTGGATCACATACCGTGACTACTCCCGTGAGGAGAGCCTGGTCACCGAGCCTTTCGACAGGCATTCTGCGAAGCACATCAACCTGATTATTGAATGGACTCTCAGAGACATCGAGGGGGGGCCTACGGTTCCGCATCATGGGTTACCTGCAGAACTTCATTGACGTCAGTGTGATGGCGTTGGGAAGAGAAGCGTCAGGGATCAACGTAGCGACGTTAGTCGAGTACGGCACAACTGACCAGCGCGCGATCCAATTACAGGAGGTGGGCTTCGGTCGAGCTGTAGCGACGGAGCTTCTGACAGATCACGCAGAATCACTGCGATTCTCTGACGCAGACGAGCTGGAAGAGCTTGATCATGAAGCGGTGCTGGCAAGCACCACGCTGTCGGACGAGGCTCGCGCCGAGGTCGAGAACATCATGGTGAAGGTCCAGACTGAACGTGCCGCGAGATAAACGCTTCTCGGCACCGTCATCGTCACCGTCTCAGGCCTGCGGTGGCGGAAGGCCGGGAACACTTTCTCACATAGTGCGATGGTCGCAGGAGCTTATGGCCGGTACGCTCTCCTATTCTGCAGCTTTACAGTATAGCCATTATCGGCGTTTTGCCTGGTGATCGTTCAGTGGCAAAAGCCCGTCAGTGGCTAGTGTCGGGAGCCGTCTTTCCTCCTGCGTCGGAACAATAATGGCGAGGGTTCCGGTGAGGAGTGCGGCGTTGGCCCAGAAAATTCCCAAGAACCCAGTGGAGCCGCTAGGGATCCAACGGCGATGGGCAGCGTGATCTGGGCGCCAGAGGCGATTCACCGTCATGCGTAAGCCCAGCACCGCCCCGTGGCTGGACGCAGCAGATAGTGAGACCACCCAGGCCATGGTGAGTGGTTGTGGAATGCCGAGACCAAGCCCGAGTCCGACCATGACGGCGATGGCACCGTAGACTCCCACCAGCGGCAGTGCCGCGAGGGAAAGGACTGCCGCCGCGATGGACACGATTAGCATGGCTTTCCGTCCGAAGCGCCTGATCAGTCGGGTCAGTCCCAGCCTGCTGACGACTGAGACGGCGGCCCGCAGTGCCAGCAGCAAGCCCACCACTGCAGCGCCGATGCCCTGCTCCGTCCCCCACACGGGAACGAAGGCGTACATCAGGTCCACCGTCACCATCACGGCACCGCTCACCACCAGTGACCGCCACAGGCCGGAGCTCGGAGCGCGTCCCTGACCCGCGCGGGTGTCGAGTCGGCTCTCGGTGATCTC
Source organism: Arthrobacter sp. SD76 (assembly GCF_049726125.1). NCBI lineage: Bacteria > Bacillati > Actinomycetota > Actinomycetes > Micrococcales > Micrococcaceae > Arthrobacter > Arthrobacter sp. SD76. The sequence continues at coordinate 224,257 of NZ_JBNBLR010000002.1, read as the reverse complement.
TCGGTGGCCGGACTGCGATTCCATGGTGGTTCGTTTCCACTCTTCTAGCTCAGACGCTTCAACCGTTTCTAACTCTCTGGACGCGATTTCGCCGTGGTCGGCACTCCCGACGGCGGAATCTCACCCGACCCCCGCTGCACGAGTCTCGTGGGGATCTCGACCTGCCGTGTGAACCCGGTGGGGTCGTTAAGGCGCTCAATGACAAGTCGCGCTGCCGCGCGCCCCAACTCGCCCGCGTCGTGCGCTACTACAGAGACCCCAAGCATATCCGCGAGCTCGAAGTCATCGAAGCCTATGAGCGCGATACGCTCCGGGCGGTCACGAAGTACGCGCAATGCCGCCTTCGTGGCGCGGTTGTTGCCCGCGACGACCGCGGTGGGAGGTTCCTCCATGTCCAAGAGCGATTGCACGCCGGACTCGATCCCCGCCGCAGGGTCGTTGCCGAGGCGCTCGTAGCGGGACGTGTCTGTTACTCCCACTTCAGCGAGTGCTTCGCGGTACCCGGCCAGACGCTCTGTAAGTGTGTACATCTGGGACGGGTTCGAGACAAAGCCGATCCGCCGGTGGCCCAGTGCGGTGAGCGATCGGACGGCCTCCGCCATGCCCGTGCGGTTGGCGAGGACGGCAGAGTCGGCCAGGAGGTTCCGTGCCGGGCGGTCCACGGCTACGACTGGCATGCCCAGTTGCCGCTCGCCTTCAAGGTAGCCCTGATCTTCTGCAATGGGGATAACCAGAAGTGCGCGGATGCGTTGGGAGATAAGTGCGTCGATCACTACGGACTCGCTGTCTGGCGCATCGTCGGTGGTTGCGAGCAGAAGGGTGAGCCCGTGTTCGGCGAGTTCACGCTCGATCCCGGCGGCGACTTGGAAGTAGAACGGGTTGAGGATGTCCCCGATCACGAATGCGACCGCGCTGGAGACCCCGCCGCGCCGCAGGTTCCTCGCCAGGGTATTGGGCCGGTACCGCAGCCGTTTCGCAGCCGAGAGCACGCGGTCCTTCGTAGCGGGGGACACTGTGGCGGAACCGTCGTAGACACGGGAGACAGTCTTGGAGCTAACGCCTGCGAGGCGGGCCACGTCCTCGAGTGTGGCGCGGGCTTGTGTGATCGAGGTCATGGTCAGTCAGTCCTTCCGGGCGGGGCCGGTGGATCCGCGGGCAATCAGCGCAGCCGTGGAGTCGGGGAACGCAGCGGGAGCAGCTCCGTCGAGCACATCGAAGAGGCGCCGGGCGACATGTGCGCCCGTGGCGATGACGTCGTGACTCAGGGCGGTCAGGGGCGGGTATGTGTGGCTGCACAGCACTGAGTCGTCCCATGCAACGATTGAGACGTCTTGGGGCACTCGCAGACCCAACTCCATAACGACGCCCAAGCCGGCCACGGCCATGACGTCGTTGTCGTAGGTAAGGGCGGTGGTCTGCTCCATCGTCGAGAGCACATCCCGCGTGGCCTGGGTGCCAGAGGCGAGGGTGTAATCGGAATGGACGAGCACGGGCTCGACTCCGAGCCGGCGTGCCTCCTCGCGGAACGCGGCGTCGCGGATGCGTGTATGTGCGAAGTGCTCAAGTCCGGCGATCCGGGCGATCCGGCGATGGCCCAGGGCGGCGAGGTGCCGAAGCATCTCTCGCATCGACATGGCGTCATCCGTCCAGACGCTCGTGAGGCCGCCGGCTACGCTGGGGTGCCCGACCACGACGGCGGGAAGCGCGCCCGGTCGGGTCAGCAACTCGATGCGCGGATCATCCACGCCGACATCGACCACGAGGACACCGTCTACGCGGCGTGCGTTACGCCATTTGATGAGGGTGTCCAGCTCCGCTTGACGGTTCGGTGCTACCTGCAGGAGAAGCCCATAGGAGCGTTTGGCCAGTTCTGCTTCGAGTCCTGCCAGGAAACGCATGTAGAAGGACTCGATACCGAGAGTCTCGGGAGCCCGGGCCAGAATAAGGCCGAACGTCTCGGTCCGTGCCTCGGCTAGGGAACGGGCCGCTGTGGTCGGCGCCCAGCCGAGCTCCTCGGCGACGGCCAGCACCTTTTCACGGGTAGTCGCAGAGACGCCTTTTCGCCTGTTGAGCGCAAAGGAGACCGCAGCGATAGACACGCCGGAACGTTCTGCAATGTCCGTGATGGTGACTCGCTTCTCCCTGGTCATCCGGGTTTCCCTCCGTTGGGTTAATCCTGCGCCTATTAAGGTCGTGGCTCTGTATTGTGTTTCTTCGCGTTCGACGATGGACAACTGGGGGACATCGTACTCCTGCCTTGACGTGACTAAAGGCGCACCGCTGGAATTCCGCGGCCCGCAAGCGCTACTGGGGTGCTGGACATCCTTGGACATACTTTAGCTTAAGCGCTTTACAAGGTGTGACCTATGTCCTACGCTGTCATTCAATGTCGGCCATTCAGGCCGCGTCACCCGCAGGGACAGGCAGGCCCGCGAGGTGGGTCAATACAAAGGAGTAGTTATGGCATTTCGCAAGATGGCCGCCAGCGTCACCGGCGCCGCCGCCGCCTTGACGCTGGCACTGAGCGCGTGCGGTGGAGGTTCATCCAGCGCGGACAACTCGATCAACGGGGCCCCAAGGGTGAGATCACCGTCCTCACCCAACGCACGGACCTCGCCTCGGATGGCACGTTCGACAAGTACGCGGCCGAGTTCAATAAGAAGTACCCCGACGTGAAAGTAACTTTTCAAGCCATCGCAGAGTACGAGAACTCAGTCAAGACGAGGCTCAGCGGCAACAGCTACGGCGACGTACTGGCCATCCCTGCGGCAGTGAAGCCCAGCCAGTACGCTCAGTTCTTCGAACCCCTCGGTTCCTCCGACAGCTTCAAAGACAAGTACCGGTATGCGACCACCGGTGAGTTCGATGGCACCACCTACGGCATCGCGTCCGGCGGCAACGCCAACGGGATCGTCTACAACAAGAAGGTCTGGTCCCAGGCAGGTATCACATCGCTGCCAAAGAGTGAGGAGGAGTGGCTCGAGGCCCTGAAGAAGATCAAAGCAAGCACACAGGCCGTCCCGCTGTACACGAACTACAAGGGCGGCTGGCCGCTTACGCAAGGCTTCGGCAGCGTCGGCGCCATCACGGGAAGCACCACGGCGACGCTGGACATGGCCACAAACAAGGCCCCGTGGACTACCGGCACCGACGTTTACGCCATCGACTCGCTCCTCTTTGACACCGTGCACGAAGGCCTCACCGAGTCCGACCCGCTCAGCACCGATTGGGAGAAGTCCAAGGTAGACCTCGCGTCCGGCAACATTGCCTCAATGGTCCTCGGCTCGTGGGCTATCTCTCAGCTCCAGGCGGCAGCACAAAAAGTCGGCACCTCGCCGAGCGATATCGGTTACATGGCCTGGCCGGCCACGGTGAACGGGAAACAGTACGCGGTCTCCGGCGCAGACTACGCCTACGGCGTAAGCAAGCACTCGAAGAACAAGGCGGCTGCATTCGCATGGATCAAGTGGTTCACCGAAGAGTCCGGCTACACCGACTCGCAGGGCATGGTCAGCAACCTCAAGGACAAGCCGCTCCCGGCAAACCTCAAGGATCTCAGCGACAACAACGTCACACTCATCGAGATGGACCCGTTTCCCCAGGGCAAGGAGAGCCTCCTTACCGACACAGCCAATGACGCAAAGATCGACCTCTACGGCCCGGTCTATCGCCAGAAGCTGGTAGACATCGCACGCGGCGCGGCCGACGGCAGCAAGGACAGCTACTTCGCACAGCTGAACGCCCAATGGGGCGCCGCTGTGGATAAGCAGTCGAAGTAGCCACCCACAGAGCCAGGAGATACCCAATGGCACTCACGCACCCCACTTTGGAGGTGCAGCAGGATGCGGGGCGGCGCGGCACACGGCGCCCCGCACCTCCTGCGGCGCAAAAGATCATGAAGGGCCTCACCCCGTGGCTCTTCCTGGCGCTCGCGGTAGGCCTGCTGCTGCTCCTTACCTACTGGCCAGCCCTGAACCTGGTTTACTACAGCGTTACCGACTGGGATGGCGTCGACACGACCAAAAGGTTCACGGGTCTGGATAACTTCGTTGAGGTCTTCACTGATCCCGGAATCTTCCAGGTCTTTGTCGTAAGCCTCTACTATTTCGCGGCGACGTTCGTGCAGATGGCCATTGCCCTGTACTTCGCGACGATCCTCAGCTTCAGCACACGGTTCTCAAACCTGTTCCGCGGTGTTCTGTTCTTCCCGTACCTGATCAATGGCGTGGCGATCGCGTTCATGTTCCAGTACGTGTTTCAGCCAGCGGGCTCACTGGACATCGTCCTGTCCTGTTCGGCCTCAGCAACACGCCGCAATGGCTCGGCGATCCGTCTGTGGCCAACTGGTCCCTCGCCGCCACCTCAGTATGGCGATACACGGGTCTCAACTTCGTCCTGTTCCTGGGGGCAATTCAGTCCATTCCCAGCGAACTCTACGAGGCGGCGGACATTGACGGCGCAAGCAAGTGGCAGCAGTTCTGGTCCATCATCTTCCCGGGCATCCGGCGTGTGGTGGGCCTGAGCATGATACTCGCAGTCGCTGGCTGCCTGAGCGCGTTCGAAACGCCGTTCATCATGACGGGCGGCGCAAACGGCACGGCCACGTTTGTAGTAAAGACCATCCAGGAGGCATTCGTGTATGGCCACGTCGGCCTGGCCTCAGCCATGGCTGTGGTGCTGCTGGTCATCGTCTTGCTGGTGACCTGGGTCCAGCGCAAACTGTTCCCCGACGAGAAGGTGGACCTGGTATGAGCACCTACGCAAATGACGCCCGCCCATCCCGCAGAAAGCCATTCGTACTCGGCACGGCAACGGCCGGTACAGCCAAGTACACGTCCCTGCTCATCGCCGCCTGCTGCACTCTGTTGCCCATGGTGGCCGTGCTGTTCGCCAGTTTCAAGAGCGAGTCTGAGTACGCCAAGAGTGGCGCACTCACTCCGCCGGTGGACTGGGCCAACCTGGACAACTTCGTCAAGGCATTCACGCAAGGCAACATGCTCGCTGGGTTCGTCAACACCCTCATCGTCCTCACAGTCTCTCTCGCCGGTACTGTGTTTATCGGCTCGATGGCCGCCTACGCGCTGGACCGCTTCCAGTTCCGCGGAAAAGGGCTCGTATTGGGCTTATTCATGATCGCAACGCTCATCCCGTCTGTTACAAGCCAGGTGGCAACGTTCCAATTGGTCAACGGTATGGGTCTGTTCGACACCAAAGGCGCCGTGATCCTGCTGTTCATGGGCACTGACATCATCGCGATTTACATGTTCATCCAGTTTCTTCAGTCCATCCCCGTCTCCCTCGACGAGGCGGCGATGCTGGATGGTGCGAACCGCTGGACCATCTATTGGCGAATTATTCTGCCGTTGCTCCGTCCAGCGATCGCGACCGTACTGATCATCAAGGGGATCGGAATCTATAACGATTTTTACACTCCGTTTCTCTATCTCCCGTCCGAGGGCCTGGTTTCCACAACGCTTTTCAACTTCAAGAGCGCCACGAACACCCAATGGCAGGTAATCGCCGCCGGGACCGTCCTCGTCATCGTCCCGTCCCTCGTGGCCTTCCTGCTCCTGCAGAAGTGGATCTACAAGGGCCTTGTTGCAGGAGCCGTCAAGTGACCCCACCCCGCCCCGAATCCACTGCCGTCATTGCCGCCCGCCGTGCCGGCCTGACCCGCCGCGACCTTCACACAGGCTGGACCGTCCGGGCAACCGCCGGTCCGGTGCCGTCCCACATCCTAAACGAGACGATCCCGGCCGAAGTGCCCGGCGTCGTCCATCTTGATCTCCTGCGCGCCGCCCTCATCCCGGACCCGTACGTCGACGACAACGAAGCGCTGTTGAATTGGATCGGTCAGACGGACTGGACGTACCAAACCACGTTTACCGTAGACGCCGATCACCTCGCCCCGGGCCAGCGCCATGAACTCATCTTCGACGGTCTGGATACAGTCGCTTCAATCTCGTTCGACGGCGAGCCGCTCGGCGAGGTCGCCAACCAGCATCGTACCTACCGCTTCGACGTCACCGACCGCCTAGCCGCCGGGGAGCACACGCTCACGGTCGCGTTCCGCAGTCCAGTGAAATACGCCAACGCGCAGAGCCTGCTGCTCGGTGCCCGCCCCCGCCCCTACCCGGACCCGTACGAAGCGATCCGCAAGTCCGCATGCAGCTTCGGCTGGGACTGGGGCATCGCAACCGCTACGAGCGGAATCTGGCGCGCTGTGCGCCTCGAGACCTGGTCGATGGCGCGCCTCTCGGAGGTCCGTGTACAGGCGGCCCCGGACGCCGCCGGCAATGGTGGAACGGTCACCGCCGAGGTGGAAGTAGAGCACGCCCGGGATGCGCCCTCACCGCTCGAACTGATTATCGAGGTCGCCGGCGTCGAGGCGCGCGTCGTGGTCGATCCCGGCGCGAGCCGGGCCACCGCGACGGTAAAGTTGCCGGCCGTCGAGCTCTGGTGGCCTGCCGGCCACGGCGATCAGCCACTCTATGCTGCCACTATCACCCTGGCTGTGCCCGGTGAGCACGAGGGCATCGGCGAGCCCCTGGATTCGGCCACCCGCCGAGTCGGTTTCCGCACCCTCGAATGGGACACGGCCAAGGACGAACACGGAACCCGTTCCAGCTCGTCCTCAACGGCCGGAAGATCTTTGTCAAAGGCGTCAACTGGATCCCTGACGACGCATTCTTCCCGCGAGTGGACCGCAGCCGCTACTTTCGCCGCCTGACCCAAACGAGGGACGCGAATCTCAACCTGGTCCGGGTGTGGGGCGGTGGGATGTACGAGTCTGACGACTTCTACGACGCGTGCGACGAACTGGGCCTGCTCGTCTGGCAGGACTTCCTCTTCGCGTGCGCCGCCTACCCCGAAGAGGAGCCCCTGCGCTCCGAGGTCGAGGCCGAGGCTCGGGACAACATCGTGCGCATGGCCCATCACGCGTCTTTATGCCTGCTCAACGGCAACAACGAGAATCTTTGGGGCTTCGAGGACTGGGACTGGCAGCGACGCCTGGATGGCCGCACATGGGGCTCGGAGTACTACTACAAGCTGCTTCCACGCCTTGTCTCTGAGCTAGCTCCGCATGTTCCGTACACGCCCGGAAGCCCTTTTAGCCCTGGGGGTGAGCACCCCAACGAGGAGAAGCACGGCACTATGCACCTGTGGGAGCAGTGGAACCGCCAGGACTACCCCGACTTATCGGGACCAGACGCCCCGGTTTGTAGCCGAGTTTGGCTGGCAGGGCCCGCCAACGTGGACCACGATGACCCGCTCCATCACGGATGATCCGCTCACGCCGGAGTCGCCCGGCATGCAAGTGCATCAGAAGGCCGCGGAGGGCAACGTCAAGCTCGTCACGGGGCTCGTGACGCACTACCGCGTGCCCGATTCCATGCGGGACTGGCACTGGGCGATGGCAGCTTAACAGGCGAACGCGGTGGGCGTTGCCCTCGAGTCGGTTCCGTGGCTCCGCACCTATCACCTCGGGCGCCGTGGTTTGGCAAATCAACGACTGCTGGCCTGTCACCTCGTGGGCCGCGATCGACGGGGATGGCCGCGAAAAACCGCTGTACTTCGCCCTCAAGAACGCGTTCGCAGCCCGAGCCGTGACGGTGCAGCCTGCGCGCGGTTCATCGCCGAAGGACGCATTACTGGTCACCGTCCTGTCCAATGATTCCGGCGCGCCGTGGGTCGCCACCGTGACATTGACCCGGCGCGGATTCGATGGCGCGGAGATCGCGAGACACGACGCCAAAGTCTCGGTCCCCGCGTGGGGACGCTGCGCGTCCCCGTCCCGGCGGACCTTGCCGCGGCGGGTAATGGCGACCGTGAGGTCTTGGTCGCGGATGTGCTCGACGATGCGGCGGGGAACAACGCCACCGGGCGCACCGCGCGGGGGCTCTGGTGGTTTGCCGAGCCGCGCGACTCAGCCCTCCCGGCGGCCAAACTGACCGCCCAGGTGGTTCCGGCGTCAGCAGACAACGATGGGACCAGCGCCGAGGTGAGGGTCACGGCGGGCACCCTCGTGCGGGACTTGACGCTGCTCGTGGACGCGCTCGACCCTGCCGCGGCCGTGGACTCTGGCCTCGTGACCCTGTTCCCGGGCGAGTCGCACACGTTCCGTATCAGCGGAGTGGACGGAGCGGTGCTCACCCCAGCGGCCGTCCTGGCCCCCGAGGTCGCCCGTTCCGGCAATCAGCTGGTTTCCCGATGAGCGCTCCGGTGCCCGTACCGCTGCCTGGCGGCCCTGTTTGCGGCATGACATGGGGCTGGGTGGGCACCCGCGGGACGTGGGACACGCCCGCCGCCGCGGAGTCCATGCGCCTCATGACGGAGACGGCCGTGACCTGGACCGCGCTAGCCTACGCTACGGAGCAGGCCACGCCATTCTCCACCGACATCCCGTTCGGCGAGGCTCCCACCGTCACGGACCCGGAGATCGTCTGGGCCATTCGCGAGGCCAAGTCGCTGGGCCTGAAGGTGTGCCTCAAGCCCGTAGTCAACGTGGCGGACGGCACCTGGCGTGCCCACATCGGCTTCTTCGATTGGGACGTGCCGAACGAGCCGTCCTGGACGGAGTGGTTCGACTCATACCGAATGTTCATACTGCACGCGGCCCGGATCGCAGAGGTGGAGGGGTGCGAGATGCTGTGCATCGGCTGCGAGATGGTCCGCGCGGACGGGCAGGAAGCCCACTGGCGTCGACTCATCGCGGACGTCCGCGACGTGTATTCGGGCCTGCTTACGTACAACTGCGACAGTACCAGGAGGATCGCGTGACGTGGTGGGACGCCGTCGACGTCATCTCGTCCAGTGGCTACTACCCCATTGGCGCATGGGACGAGCAGTTGGACCGGATCGAGTCCGTAGTGGTCCGGGAAGGCAAGCCGTTCTTCTTCATGGAAGCCGGGTGCCCGTCCCGTGAAGGGTCTCCGGACTTGCCGAACGACTGGAATCTGGACGGTGCCCCATCCGGCGCCGAACAGCTGCGCTACTACGAAACCATGTTTGCCAAGGCCCGCAACCGGCCGTGGGTCCAGGGACTCATGCTGTGGGACTGGCCTGCGAACCTGTACCTCCCTTCTGAGGCGGCGCGCAACGACGATTACTGCCCATACGGCAAACCGGCCGCCGAGTTCCTAGCCGACCAGTACACGGGTTGGCGCGCGCAGGCGGGCCAGCCGGTCCCCGGCGAGGCCCGCCTGTGAGCGCCGGGATCCTCGCGATCGACGCGGGACAGACCGGAATCAAGGTCCGTCATCGCAGCCCCAGCGGCATGACGGAGTGGAAAGACCCCGGCCTGCGCACCAGTTTGCCCGTCCTCCCCCAGCTTGTAGCCGTTCTGCACTCCGCCGTCGGACGCGGCGTGCAGGCCACGCAGATAGGGCTCGGCGTTTCTGGCCTCACCGGAGACGCGGACGACGCTGCGCGAAAGCTCATGCTCGCGGCCGCCGAGCTGGGTGCAAGTTCGGTCACGCTGGCCCACGACTCGATCACCGCATTCTTGGGTGCCCTCGGCGACCACCGCGGTTCCGTGGTGGCTGCAGGAACCGGGGTGGTCACGCTCGCCGTCGGCGCGAGGGAGGTGGCCCGTGTTGACGGGTGGGGCAACATCATTTCCGACGCCGGCAGCGGGTACTGGATCGGGCGCGCCGCGTTCGAGGCAGCGCTCCGGGACCACGATGGACGCGGCCCCTCGACCATCCTCTCCGAGGCAGTGCGCGCCGAGTTCCCCGACCTCGAGGGGCATGCATCCTGCTCCAGGCGGATCCCGACCGGGTGCGGCGGGTGGCCGGTTACGCGGGCGTCGTCGCCGAGGCAGCTGAGTCTGGCGACGCGGTGGCCGACGCTATCCTGCGCGCGGCTGCTCATGAACTAGCGCACTCCGCAGTCACCAGCTTGACCCGAGTGGGGGAGGCCGGCCAGCCCGCTCCCCTGATCCGGGGCGTGGGCGGTGTGTTCGGCTCGTCAATCCTCGCCGCCGAGTTCATTGATGCGGTTATCGCTGCCCTACCTCGGGCCGATGTTGCCATCGGCCGCGGCGATCCGCTCGACGGCGCGGAGACACTTTTGAACGTCACCGCACAAAGCGCCCTGTCACCCCACTTGGCGCGGGCCACCGCCGCTTCACCCCTTCTCGCACGATAAGGACCATCCATGTTCGTCTCATTGGACAACGATCCACGCCCCTACGACTGGGGTTCCATGACCGACATCGCCGAGCTCCTTGGCCGGAAACCCTCGGGCAGGCCCGAGGCCGAGCTGTGGCTCGGCGATCACCCCGGATGTCCAGCGCGGATCGTAAACCCTGCGGCGGTGGGCGGCCACCGTACACTCGCTGACTGGACCACAGCCGAACCGGAGGCAGCGCTTGGCACGGCGAGCGGCGGACGCCTCCCCTTCCTGCTCAAAGTCCTTGCCGCCGCGACCCCGCTCTCCCTCCAGGTACACCCCACGATCGAGCAGGCGCAGGCGGGGTTTGAGCAAGAGGACAACGCGGGCATTTCTTTCGACGCGCCGCACCGCAATTACCGGGACGCCAACCACAAGCCGGAGCTGATCGTGGCGCTCAGCGATTCCTTCGAGGCCCTATGCGGTTTCCGGGCCATCGAAGAATCGCGTGAAATCGCTGCGAGACTGGTGGAGCTCGCGCGTGACACGGGCGTCTCGAGGACCGGACTTTCAGAGCTCGCATCCTTGCTGAAAAGCTCGGAGTCGCCAGAGGCGGCGGTGAAGTGGCTGCTCGGCGAGAATCCGGTCGTCGCGGAGCTCACGGCGCTGGTCGAGTCCGGGCTGGTGCCATCCGGACTGCCCGATCACCCGGAAGTCCTCCCGCTCGTAGCCCGACTCGCGCTGCAGTACCCGGAGGATCCCGGCATTGCTGTCGCCCTCCTGGCTCAACCAGGTTACGATCCGACGTGGCGACGCGCTCTACCTGCCGGCCGGCAACATCCACGCGTACCTGGGTGGCCTCGGGATCGAGCTTATGTCTGCGTCGGATAACGTGCTGCGCGGTGGTCTCACGCGCAAGCACGTTGACGTCACCGAGTTGCTTTCCGTCCTCGACTTCACGCCAAGTCCGGTTCCCCACCTTCGGGCCACAGTTCTGTCCCCGGGAGTCGAGGAGTTTGCCCCCGGCGTGTCCGACTTCCGGTTGCTGCGTGTGCGGCTCGGGACCACCGGATCCGGCACCTCTGCCTCCCGCGTCGGGATCGCAGGCCCAGCCATCATCCTGGCCGTAGCTGGGGAAGCCACGGTGGCAGGTTGCGTCTCATCTGCAACAATCGCCCGCGGCCAGTCCCTCTACGTGACGCCAGACGAAAGCGTGCTCGAGCTCTCCGGCTCCGGGGACTTTTTCATCGCCACGACCGGGGAACAGCATCCCGAATGCTGGGAAGACACTGAGCGCGTTGAGACAACGACGACGACAATCGTGGCCGACCGTCGCGCCGACCTCGACTCCGCGATCGATGCCGCGGTCGCGGAGGCGATCGGGGTGGCACGCACCGAGGGACGGCGCGGCATCCGCGTGACCCGGCAGAACGACCGGCAGGTTACCGTGGAACTCACTGCAGCGGTGCCCTTCGGGCTCACCCACGTCGAAGACCTCCGCGGCCTGCTGTGAACGGCCGCAGCAGCTCACTTGTTCCGGCGCCCGGCGCTACTACACCTTAAGCACCAGTTCCCGAAAGGATATCCATGCCCCGCTTCGACCTCGAGGGCCACGAGCTCCGGGACTACCGTCCCGACGTCGCCGAACCAGCAGACTTCGACGCGTTCTGGGACGCGACACTCGCCGAGTCCCGCTCGACTTGCCCGCCCCCCGGTCCTCACACCATTTACCACGCCACTCACCACCGTGAACGTACTCGACGTCGAGTTCAGCGGCTTCGGAGGCGACCCTATCCGGGGATGGTTCCTCACACCGTCAAACGCCGAGGGTCCGCTGCCTGCCGTCATCGAGTACAACGGATACGGTGGTGGGCGTGGGCGCCCGCACGAGCGGCTGGGTTGGGTGTCGGCAGGGTACGCGTACTTTTTTATGGATACCCGCGGGCAGGGCAGCGTGTGGGGCACGGGCGGTGGCACGGCGGACCCCCACGGCACTGGCCCGTCGGCGCCGGGGTTCATGACGCGCGGCATCGAGGATCCGCATGACTACTACTACCGCAGGGTGTTCACGGACGCGGTCCTGGCCATCGACGCCGTGAGGTCCCTGACAGGTGTGGACCCGGACCGGGTCGCAGTGGCCGGCGGAAGCCAGGGTGGTGGGATCGCCATCGCCGCCGCTGGGCTCAGCCAAGGCCTGATCGGGGTGCTGCCGGACGTCCCGTTCCTATGCCACTTCGAACGGGCCGTGGGCCTTACCGACGCGGACCCGTACCAGGAAGTGGTCCGGCACCTGGCCGTACACCGCAACGCCGCAGAGCAGGTTTTCTCGACGCTGTCTTATTTCGACGGAGTGAATTTGGCAAAGCGCGCAACTGCACCGGCACTGTTCTCGGTCGCGCTTATGGACATGATCTGCCCGCCCTCGACGGTGTATGCGGCCCGCAACGCTTGGGGCACTTCGGCCGACGCAGGCGCACAGGCCGACATCGTCGAGTACGCATTCAACGGACACGAAGGCGGCCAAGGCATGCACTGGGACCGTCAGGCTGAGTGGCTCGCGGCCCGCCTTGAGTAAAGTCTGACAAATGTAGATTTGAACACGGCTTCGCGGCGGCGTCGGCACAACGGAGACCGCAATTTTCCGTTGTCCAGGTCACCAGCGGCAGAGGTTCAGTGACTCGTCCAGAGTACCGATTCGCGCGGGACTAGCTATGCCGCGGGGAGTGGCATGATCAGCAAGTCGGTGCGCTTTCCTTGGAATACCACAAGACGTCCTGCCGATCGTAAAACGGTAGTTTGTTCTCCTTGTCCTTCGGCAGACATTTAGGGGGACATTTCTGCCACAATTCTCTGAAAACCCCGTCCAAATTCCCCTATTCGCCGCGACAAACCGAGCGTAGACATTGTTGCGACAAATTATGGGCCTCATTGTCGTACCGCTTGATAATCAGGCTGGAAACAAATTAGGATTCCGTACACCACGCGATGTGATTCGGAACACAACTTCCCCATGCTGTTTGATCAAAGAAGCTGCAGCACTTTCCCGGGGACGGATATCTATTGGTGGGATCTCAAACTACAAGGAGGTAAGCGCTGTGCATTCAACTTCATTGGCGGGACATAAAAAGGCCCGGTTGAATCTGGAGATACGGGTCCGCCGTGAACGGGGCCGGCTGCAATGAGGAAAAGCCACCGTCACCAGGACGCGGAAACCCCGTCCATATTTTCGCATGCAATGTCTCGCCGTAGCGTGGCAGTGCTTGGTGCCACGGCCATCGTTGTTACGGCAGTCGGCCTGCCGGCAGGCGCAGCAACGGGTGTCCCTTTCAAGAAGCAATCAATCGCGTCCGTGAGACTGGTCGACGATGCCGCTACTTCCGATACGCGCTCCTTGTTCGCGTATCTGGGTCAGATGGAGGGCCAGGGAATCCTGTTCGGCCACCAGCATGACCTCAGCGTGGGCTTTACCTTCACCGAACCAACTGGCCAGTTATCTGACACTAAAGCGGCCGTGGGAGACTACCCCGCGGTATTTGGTTGGGACACCCTCATACTTGAGGGCCATGAGCGTCCAGGCGTTTTCGGCGGCACGGAGCAGCAGAATATCCAAGCGCTCACCTGGGCTATACAGCAGGGCGATGCCCGGGGCGGAATCAATACGCTCAGCTCACACATGCCGAATTTCGTAACAGGCGGGAATTTCAACGACACCGCCGGGCAGGTAGTCACGAATATTCTTCCTGGCGGATCGAAGAATGCCGAGTTTACCGGTTACCTCGACCGGGTGGCCGCTGCAGTTAAAGCCGCGAAACGCGCCGATGGCACCCAGATTCCGGTCATCTACCGTCCATGGCATGAAAACAACGGCGGCTGGTTCTGGTGGGGCGCTGGACATGCCACATCGGCACAGTACATCGAGCTGTACCGCTATACGGTCGAGTACCTTCGCGATACCAAGCAGGTCCACAATCTGCTTTACGCATATTCGCCGAACGCAAGCTTTGGCGGAGACCCTACCGGGTACCTCAGAACTTATCCGGGTGACGCATACGTAGACGTATTGGGCTACGACGCATATGACGGCACCGCCGGATCAACTGCATGGCTGAATTCAACCGTGAAAGATCTTGGCATGGTTGTTCAGTTGGCGCACGAACGTGGAAAAGTTCCCGCGCTGACGGAATTCGGCGAATCCGGTGACGAGGGACGGATCCGCAATGGTTCACACACCTGCTGGATGCCCTAAAAGCTGACCCGCAGGCACGCCAAATAGCCTACATGCTGACCTGGGCCAATTTTGGCGGCGCCAACCGCGCCTATGTCCCGTACCCGGCGATTGGCGCCAACCCCCCGCACGCGCTCTGGCAAAACTTCGTCGCCTACTACAATGATCCCTACTCGATTTTCGCTTCCAACCTTCACGATGTGTTCTCCATTCCTACGACAGCGGTAGCCAATCATCCGCTGGTTCATCTGGTAACGCCCACGGATCGCCAGCGCGTAACGTCGACCCAAACCACCATCCGAGCACGTGTTGCTTCGGGGAAGGCCAGCAAAGTCACGTACTCGATTGACGGGGGAAGCCCCAAAACCATGGAGCTTGACGAGCAGGGCTTCTATTCAGCACTTTGGTCGATCGATCCGTCATGGTTGAACAACCGGTCAGTGACTGTCACCGTATCCGCGAAAGTGCAAGGACAAACCCTTACCGACACCGCTAAAGTCCTGCTGGGTGAGCCCACCCAGCTGCCCGCCGGTTGGGTTGACAACTTTGAGGGGTACGCCGGCGACGACATCACATTAAGCGAAACGTACAGTCACGTGAATTCGAACAGCACCACGCTTTCCGCAGAGCACAAGAAAGCTGGCGCCTACGCCCTTGCCTATGGGTATGACTTCGCCGATGCCGAGTACACCGGCATCGGCAAGACCGTGGAGGGAGACTGGTCCGCTTTCACATCCATGGCCATGTGGCTGCAAGGAGACGGAACCCCCAACAACGCAACACTGCAGATCGTTGCAGACGGTGTCTACTTCGAATACACGCTTCCCCTCAGCGGAACCGCGGGGCAGGACATCGAGGTTCCCTTCGGGTCCTTCCACCCAGCGCCATGGGACACTGCCCACGCCGGCGCAGTCCTCGACGCAGCCCACCTGGCAAAGGTCTGGGCCTTTAACCTGTACCTCGGCCACGCAAGTGGTGCTCCCACTACCGGTGTCGTCTACGTCGATGACATCAGAGCTCACTAACGAAAAAAAGCTAACAAGGAGAACTGAGAATTCGCAGTGATCTGCGAACTCTCAGTTCTCCTGATGAACTCTCTCCTTTCCTTGCTGCAGTCAGTGATGCCCTTGTCTACGCCGAATCACCGCAGCTATAGACCCAGGAGTGACAGATTTTTTTCGTGCAGTTTTCCGCCCCGGCCCCAACCAAAGACAGATCAGGCAGAGCACAGCCTGAGGATTAAGCCCGGGTAGGTTCCTGCTCTGTGAGAACCGAATCCGGACTCACGCCTATGCCCGCGCCACGACACATACCGCAGAAAGTTCTTCGATGTGACCCCCACTACCACCCTCGCCATCGACGCCGGTCAATCCTCGATCCGTGCCCGGCTGCTGACCGGTCCCCAGGTTCAGCACCAGTGGGATTTTCCCCCGCTGATGAACCACAGTTCGCTGCTGCCCCAACTCGTGGGTGTCGTCCGGTCCGTTCTCAGCGAACAGCCCGTCCCGCAGGTCAGGGTGGCAGCGGCCCTATCCGGGCTGACGCCCGCCGATGCGAAACCGGAAGCGGTTCTGCTGGCATGCAAGGACCTCGGCGTGACAACAGTCCACCTCGCGCATGACTCCATTTCGGGTTATCTGAGCTGCCTCGGCGGCAAACGAGGATCAGCCATTGCCGCCGGCACTGGCGTGGTAGCCCTGGCGACCGGCGAGGCCGGCTACTCCCGGGTCGATGGATGGGGAAACATCATGGGCGATGCCGGCAGCTGTTACTGGATCGGCAAGGCCGCGCTGGACGCAGCGATCCGCGCACACGATGGCCGGGGGGAACCTACCGCGATTCTTGAACTGCTCCAAAAGGACTTCCCGGACGTCGAAGCAGCCTACATCGAGATCGAGTCCAACCCGGAAGGTATTTCCTTCGTGGCCTCCAAGGCAGATAAGATCATCGACCTCTCGGACCAGGACGGAATCTCCGCCCGAATAGTCGATCACGCCACCGACGAACTCGCGCTCTCCGCTGCGGCGAGCCTGCGCGGCAGCGGCTGGGAGCCCGAATCCAGCCCATACATCAGCTGGGCGGGAAAAATCCTCTCCAACCCCAGAATTTCTGACCCGCTGCGCAGGAAACTGCAACAGGCTTGGCCCAACGCCTATTTGGTGGCGCCGCGGGGCGAACCTCTGGACGGGTCGCCCAGTTCCCGGACCTGCCGACTGACCACCCGCTTCACCCGCTGCTGCACGTCGCCGCCGCCGAACGGCTGCACTGGCATAGCCCCGGACCGCACTCCTCACAGGAAAGACGCACACATGGCAATCAGTGACAAGCCCCTTGCCGAGCTCGTTAACTACCGTCCCGCCGTCCGGGGGCCAGGGGATTTTGATGACTTCTGGGAAGCAACGCTAAAGGAAGTGCGCACTTTTGACCTGAATGTCCGCGCCGTTCCGGTGCAAATGCCCTACGAAACAGTGGACATCTTCGACGTCAGCTTCAGCGGCTTCGCCGGCGACCGGATCAACGCCTGGCTCACAGTACCTCGCGGTGTTCCCGGACCACTGCCGGCCGTAGTCGAATTCATCGGCTACAACGGCGGCCGTGACCTCCCCGGTGAAAGCCTGCACTGGGCCAGCGCGGGTTACGCCCACCTTCACGTCGATACCAGGGGCCAAGGTGCTGGCTGGGGTGGCGGAGGATCGACGAACGATCCCCACGGGTCCAGTCCGAGCGTTGCCGGATTCATGACCAGGGGAATCAATGACCCACTGGAGTACTACTACCGGAGGGTCTTCACGGATGCCGCCCGAGCTGTCGACGCCGCCCGGGAACTGCCGGGCGTAAACCCCGGCCAGGTAGCCGTCCACGGTATCAGCCAGGGCGGTGGCATAGCGCTGGCCGTATCAGGACTGGTCCCCGACCTTGCCGCGGTCATGGCCGATGTTCCGTTCCTCTGCCATTTCGAGCGCGGCGTTGAGATCTGCACCAACGACCCCTTTGGAGAGATCACCCGCTACCTCTCCGTGCACAGGGGTCAGGCGGAGTCCGTGTTCAATACGCTCTCCTACTTCGACGCCGTCAACTTCGCCAGGCGTGCGACAGCCCGCACCATGTACTCGGTGGGACTCATGGACGTCATTTGCCCTCCGTCGACGGTGTACGCGGCATACAACCATCACGGAAGTGAAGAGAAAAGCATCATCAACTACCCCTTCAACGACCACGAGGGCGGCCAAGGCCACCAGCGAAAGGCCCAGATGGAGTGGCTTCAGCGGTGTGACGTGTTATGACAGCATCAATACTCACAGGGGCACTGGCGGAGGGTGGCAGGCGCCCATTCCGCTCATTACTGGGCATACTGCGCCCACACTGGCGGCAGCTGAGCCTCGCCGTCGTCGTCTTCGCCATGAAGGACTGCCCACTGTGGATCCTGCCCATCCTTACAAGCAACATCATCGATATCGTCGTCTCCGGAAAAGGCATCGGAGGGCTCTGGGTCAACTTTGGGATCGCCGTGGCACTTCTGGCCCAGAACTATCCGACCTCGCTCGCTTTCGTCCGGTTGTTCAGCACGACCGTCCGCAGCGTGGCCGCGGAAATACGCAATGCCTTAACCTGGCGCCTGCAGGAACTGTCGATCGGTTTCCATAGCCGGAGCAGTTCATCAGTCATACAGACGAAAATCGTCCGGGACGTTGAAAACGTCGAACTGATGCTGCAGCAGTCCGTCGGCCCCGGCATGTCAGCGATTTTCGTGTTGCTCGGAGCGGTGATAACGACCGCCTTGACGGTACCGGCGTTCGTACTGGTCTTCGCGGTAACAGTCCCGGTCGGGGCTCTGCTGGTGCGGCTGCTCCAAAAGAGCGCCCACGACCGCAACGAGCACTTCCGCCGTCAGGTGGAAAGTCTGTCAGCCAGAGTCGGCGAGATGGCCTCCCTCATGCCCGTAACGCGGGCACACGGACTGGAACAGGTCGCAGCGCTTCGAGTGGCCAGCAGCACTGAAGACGTCCGGGACGCCGGTCTGAAGCTGGACCGGCTCAACGGCCGCTTCCAGGCTGCTGCATGGATTGCATACCAGATCCTTGGAGTGTGCTGCCTTGTCCTGGCGGCCGTGGTGTCGATGACAGGAATCATCCCCGTCACGCCCGGGCAGGTCGTGCTTATGGCCAGCTACTTCGCCATCCTGACCGGCGGCATCACCACGCTGCTGAATCTGGTGCCGACTCTCCTGCGGGGAGGAGAGTCCATCCGCTCAATGGCAGAAATCATGCAGGACCCTGACATTGAGCGCAATCAAGGCAAAGCTCCGGTCACCTCCGCCCGCGGCGACCTGCGCCTGGAACGCGTGCGGCTTTCCTTCCCGGCATCCAAATCCCCCGCGCTCGATGACATTGACCTGCACATCTCGCCGGGGGAAACGGTGGCCCTGGTCGGCTCTACGGGGTCGGGCAAGTCGACGCTGCTCAACGTGGCTCTGGGCTTCCTTCGGCCAGGGTCCGGCAGGGTGCTTCTCGACGGTCAGGATATGGAAATCCTGGACCTCCGCACATACCGCAATTTTGTCGCCATCGTTCCCCAGGAGCCCGTACTCTTCGAGGGCTCCATCCGCGACAACGTCACATATGGCCTCGAACAGGCGACCGACGAACGCGTGCGCGAAGCACTTGACGGGGCAAGCGCATCAGCCTTTGTGGCAAGACTTCCCCACGGCTGGGATACCCATGTAGGCGAAAGAGGCGCCAACCTATCAGGTGGCCAGCGCCAGCGCATAGCCATCGCCCGAGCACTGATCAGGAACCCCCGCGTCCTGTTCCTTGACGAAGCCACAAGCGCTCTCGACGTCGAATCAGAAGCCGAGGTGCGTGACGCACTCAGCCGCCTAATGAAGGGGAGAACCACCCTCGTCGTCGCCCACAGGCTCGCCACCATACGTTCCGCTTCAAGAATCGTGGTTCTTGAGCGGGGCCGGATCATCGAAGAAGGGACCCACCGGGAACTCCTAGACCGCAACGGAAAATACGCCCGCATGCACCATCTTCAAAGCGTCTGACCACAACACACCCCCCTCGCACATATTGTCCAGTTCTGCCGCGAGATCGGTCAGCAAGACGCTTTCGCACCCTTCCGAGGCCGGGAATTCACGCCACCCATCATTTCCGGCCGTCCCGCATGTGCTTTGAGTACATACCGACCTGACGTCGGAGCCGCCTGATCAGGTACATTTTCGGCTCCGGCAACCCAAAACGACGCAGTATAGGAAACTCATGTCTTACTCGCTTCAGCTCTACACCCTGCGCGACGCCATCGCGGAGGACCTTCCCGGCACCATCAGGAAGGTCGCGGAGATCGGCTTCACCCAGGTTGAGCCGTACAACTTCGTGGCAACGGCGACGGAACTCGGCACAGCCCTGAGGGAGAACGGACTCACCGCGCCCTCCGGCCATGCACCTCTGCTGAGCCAGGACCAGGACGAAATCTTCGCGGCCGCAAAGGAACTGGGTATCACCACGGTCATCGACCCCTATCTTCCGGCCGAGCACTGGCAGAACGCGGAGGACATCCGGGCCACGGCGGAGAAGTTGAACGCCGCGGCAAAGAAGGGCGCCGGATACGGCATTCACGTGGGCTACCACAACCACCAGTGGGAGTTGGAGTCCAGCATCGAGGGCCGGACGGCGCTGGAGTTCTTCGCGGACCTGCTGCACCCGGAGGTGGTGCTTGAGGTGGACACCTACTGGGTGGCCGTCGGCGGCCACGACCCGGTGGACGTCCTCACCACTCTCGGCGCCCGGGTGAAGTTCATCCACATCAAGGACGGAGACCTGACCACGGACACCAAAGCCCAGCAGCCTGCCGGACAGGGCAAGGTCCCGGTCCTGGACGTCATCGCAGCGGCGAAGTCCCTTGAGGTGGGCGTGGTGGAGTTCGACGACTACTCCGGCGACATCTTCGACGGCATCGCCCAGTCCCTGGCCTACCTGAACGCAAATGCCACCGAAGGAGCCTCCGCGTGAACACCACCGCAGCAGCGCCGTCCGCGTCGTCACGTAAAGGCCCGGTCGGTGTCGGTGTCATCGGTGCCGGCAACATCAGCAAGCAGTACCTGGACAACCTCACGGCCTTCCCCGACCTGAAGGTCCATGTCATCGCCGACCTCTTCGAAGACGCGGCAGAGGCCCGTGCCAGGGAATACGGCGTCGCCGAATGGGGCGGGCCGGAGAAGGCACTGAACCACCCCGACGTCGAGATCATCGTCAACCTCACCATCCCGGCAGCCCACGTCGAGGTCGCCACCGCCGCCGTGAACGCGGGCAAGCACGTTTGGACCGAAAAGCCCTTCAGCCTCGACCGCGAATCCGGCCTCGGCCTGCTCAAGGCCGCCGACACGGCCAGAATCCGCCTGGGCACGGCACCGGACACGTTCCTGGGCGCAGGCCTGCAAACCGCCCTCCGCGTTATCCAGCGCGGTGACATTGGCACGCCGCTGACGGCGATGACCACGTTCCAGACGCCCGGCCCGGAATCCTGGCATCCCAACCCGGCGTTCCTCTTCCAGTACGGCGCCGGCCCGCTGTTCGATATCGGCCCGTACTACCTCACCACCCTCGTGCAGGCGTTCGGCTCCATCCGGAAGGTCGCCGCCGTCGGGTCAAAGGCCAAGGACGTCCGCGTCATCGGTTCCGGCCCCAAGGCCGGTGAGGAGTTCAGCGTGGACGTGCCTACGCATGTCTCCGCGATGGCGCAGTTCGAGTCCGGAGCCTCCTCGCACAGCGTCTTCTCCTTCGAATCCCCCCCGCGTCCGGATGGGTTTCGTGGAAATCACCGGCACCGAGGCCACCATCTCCCTGC
The DNA here is from genome assembly GCF_049726125.1 of Arthrobacter sp. SD76. NCBI lineage: Bacteria > Bacillati > Actinomycetota > Actinomycetes > Micrococcales > Micrococcaceae > Arthrobacter > Arthrobacter sp. SD76. Next base: position 203,073 of record NZ_JBNBLR010000002.1, on the reverse strand, counting down.
CCGATCCAAACTACTTCGACGGCGACATCAGGCTCTGGCGCGCCGGAGATGAGGACTGGACCACCATCCCTGCCACCGGCCCGGCGAACGGCCGCGGCATGGGCGTCCTGGACATGGCCCGCTCCCTCCGCGCCGGTGTCCCGCACCGCGCCACCGGTGAGTTGGCCTACCACGTACTCGACACCATGGTGTCCATCTCGGAAGCTATCGACTCGGGCACGTTCGTCAACGTCGAAAGCACAGCCCCGGTATCGACCGCCCTCCCCGAGGACTGGGCCCCGGATACCGCAACCCTCTAGCGAAGCAGGAACACGCCATGACCACACCCGCAGAACCGACCGACCCCCTGGCCTCCCCGCAAACCCCACTGGGCGTGGCTGCCATTGGCTACGCCTTCATGGGGAAGGCCCACTCGAATGCGTGGCGGAACGTGGCCAGCTTCTTCGATGTCCCGGCCTTCGAGCAGAAAGTGCTCGTGGGCCGGGACGCCACCGCCGTCGCCGAAGCCGCGGCCACCTACGGCTGGGCCGAGTCCGCCACTGACTGGCGCTCCGTCATCACCAGGGACGACATCCACATCATCGACATCTGTGCCCCGGGCTGGATGCACGCCGAGATCGCCATCGCAGCCTTGGAGGCCGGCAAGCACGTATTGGTCGAAAAACCCCTGGCCAACACCCTGGCCGAGGCCGAACTCATGACCGCAGCCGCCGCCAAAGCGCGCGCCAGGGGGGTGCAGTCCATGGTTGGCTTCAACTACCGCCGCGTCCCGGCCTTGGCCCTTGCCAAGGAGCTGATCGCCGAAGGCCGCCTCGGTACGGTCCGCCACATCCGCGCCGCCTACCTGCAGGACTGGCTCGCCGATGGCCAGTCACCCATGACCTGGCGGCTCCGCAAGGAAACCGCCGGCTCGGGCGCCCTCGGTGACATCGCCTCCCACGCCATCGACCAGGTCCTCTACCTCCTCGGCGACCTGGTCACCGAGGTCAGCGGGCGGTTGAACACCTTCGTACCGCAGCGCCCCGGGGAGAACGGCATTGAGAACGTCACGGTCGACGACGCCGCCTGGGCGACGTTGTCCCTCGCCTCCGGAGCCATCGCCTCCGTGGAGGTCTCCAGGGTTGCAACGGGACAGAAGAACAGCCTCAAACTCGAAATCTACGGTGACAAGGGCACCATCCTGTTCGACCTCGAAAACCTCAACGAACTGGGCTTCCTCGACGCCACCGCCCCGGTCCGGGAACAGGGCTTCCGCCGGATCCTGGTCAGCGAACCCGAGCACCCCTACCTGGCAGCCTGGTGGCCGCAGGGCCACATCATCGGCTGGGAGCACACCTTCACCCACCAGGTCCGGGACTTCCTCACCGCGGTCAAGGACGGAACCCCGCCCTCGCCCTCGTTCGAGGACGGCCTGAACGTCCAATACATCCTCAACGCCGTCGAGGAATCCGCCGCCGCCAAAAGTGCCCTGATCCAGCTGCCACGCACCACAGCGGCCGCCGGCACCACAGAAGGAGCCTGACCATGCCCCGCCCGTTTACCCTGTTCACCGGCCAGTGGGCAGACCTGCCCTTCGAGGAAGTCGCGCGTTTGGCCTCGGGGTGGGGTTATGACGGCCTTGAGATCGCCGTGTCCGGTGACCACCTGGACGCCTGGCGCTGGGACGAACCGGGCTACGTCGACTCCAAACTCGAGATCCTGGACGAGTACAACCTCAAGGTCTGGGCTATCTCCAACCACCTCACCGGCCAGGCCGTGTGCGATGACCCCATCGACTTCCGCCACCAGGCCATCGTCCGATCCAAAGTCTGGGGTGACGGCGACCCCGAAGGCGTCCGCACGTGCGCCGCCGAAGAAATGAAACACACCGCCCGGCTCGCCAAGGCCCTGGGCGGGACACCGTCGTCGGCTTCACCGGCTCCGCCATCTGGCAGTACGTCGCCATGTTCCCGCCCGTCCCCGAAAAAGTCATCAACGCCGGCTACCAGGACTTCGCAAACCGCTGGAACCCCATCCTGGACGTCTTCGACGACAACGGCGTCCGCTTCGCCCACGAAGTCCACCCCTCCGAAATCGCCTACGACTACTGGACCACCGTCCGCACCCTCGAAGCGATAGGCCACCGCGAAGCGTTCGGCCTGAACTGGGACCCCTCCCACATGATGTGGCAGGGCATCGACCCCGTCTCCTTCATCTGGGACTTCAAGGACCGGATCTACCACGTGGACTGCAAAGATACCAAGATCCGCCAGACCGGACGCAACACCGTCCTCGGCTCCCACCTTGCCTGGGGCGACCCCCGCCGCGGCTGGGACTTCGTCTCCGCCGGACGCGGCGACGTCCCCTGGGAAGCATCCTTCCGCGCCCTGTCCGCGATCGGCTACACCGGCCCCATCAGCATCGAATGGGAAGACGCCGGCATGGACCGCCTCCACGGCGCCCCCGAAGCCCTTGCCAACCTCAAAAAGTACGACTTTCCGCCGTCGAGCACGTCCTTCGACGCCGCCTTCAGCAGCAAAGACTAGGAGATCCCCGAGACCGTGGACGCCGACCTCGATGCCACCGACTACACCTTTGGCTTCGACACTGCCTGCACATCGCCACATTCCTTTTGGCTAGGTGCTTGTGGTGTTAGCCACCCTCAACTACTCAGGTTGCGACTGAAAGTCAGGCCAAACCTGACGATAAGGTGGCACCAATCTGACACCAAAGCATGTCTACCGAAAGGAGCTTAACGGAAGATCCGTGTACCCCAATTTAGTCGGGACCGCAGCGAGGGACCGCTGTTCTAAGGTGGCGCGGTTACTCCTTCCCGGGGCCGCGGCAATGTAAAAATCCGACCACTCGTGGGACGATGGGACGCGCGAGCCGGTGTGCGTTGCACCACCACTTGCAGGGTGTTGGCCAAACGGACACGGGCCCGGGTGGGTTTACACCAGGGCTTCAGCGTCACGGTGAGCGGGTGGTGGGTTGACCGATGAGCCTGAGAGGTCGCATTCGTATCGGTGGAACCAGTTTCGGCCTTCTCCACATCAGGGTTCAGTGACTTTGCAACTTCAGCTCCGGGCCGGTCAGGAATCAAAGGTGGTGTGCTGACCTATTTCGTTGGCCTTGCCTAACCTCAGGAAATGGGCAGCGGAAGACTCGCCCGCACATTACGCTCAGACATGGAGGCGTAGGACCTGGAGTTTGTCTGTGTGCAGGAACAGCCTTCGGCGGTCTGCGCCGTTGGGGGTGAGCCAGAAGACGCTGCCATCCAGGCGATCATGTCGATGGTTCCTGAGGCTGAAAGTTTTCCATACTCGTAAACTTCTACTCGGTCCCCTCGTTGTAGTTTTGTCCAGTTTGGGACCGGTTCTGTTCGGTGATCTGGCATGGTCATCCTTGTTGTGCTTACGGAGCGGAGCAGGCGGGGGTCGGCGACGGCCAAGGAGCGGCTCCAGGTAATTGGCTCTTCGCAGAAGAGCGGCGCGCTGGCCCAGCCTTAGCCAGGACCTCATCAGCAGCATGGCACCCACGGTGAGGAGGATGGTGGAGACGGTGACTCCCCACCCTTCAGTGCGCAGCGCGATAACCACGCGTGCTGATCCTTCACGTGCTTGTTAGGTAGGTTCGGGGAGTGGTGAAGGCGGGCTGATCTCTCAGCCCGCCTTCTTCGCATGGGGTCATATTTAGATCACGACGAACAGGAGCCAGGCCAGCAGGGGTGCTGCAACGATCATGGAAACCCCCCAGATCATCATGCCGCGGAAGGTCTTTTCGCGTTTTTCTTCCTCGGTGTTGGCGACCACGAGTGCGCCACCTGTGGAGAAGGGACTGGAGTCCACTGCCGAAGCTGCGATGCAGAGCGCTATCACAAAGCCCAGGACACCGATGGAACCTGTGATGAGCAGTGGGGCCGCCAGGGGGACGAGCACGACGAACATGGCGTTGGTGGAGGCGAATGCCGATACGACGCCGGCCACCACCAGCATCATCAGGGCTGCCAGGAGTGGTGTGCCGATGCCCGCCACGGAGTTGGCGAGTTCTTTGATGACGCCTGCGGTTTCGAGCATGCTGATATATGTGACGATCCCGCCGATCAGCAGGATGACGTTCCAGCCGATGTGGCCGAGGGCTTCCTTGGAGTGCTGCGGGTACAGGGCCGAAAGAACCACGGCGGCCGCGAGAGCGAGGAACCCCACGTCGAGCTTGAAGCCAAGGGCGCCGACAAGGATACTGACCATGAGCACCACGGTGACGATTTTCTGGCCGGTCCAGGTGGCGGTTTTCGTGATGGTCGCAGTTCCGCCACCGAGGTATGAGGTGGTGGAATCGGCGGTTTCTTCCTCACGTCCCCGGCGCATCAGCTCCGGTCCTCCCAGCAGGATGAAAGCTACGGCGTTGATAACGACGTTGGCGATGAAAGTCCAGAGGAAGAGCTGTCCGGGATCCACGGCGATGCCGACTTTATCCAGGACACCGTCCACGATGTTGTAGTAGACGGCGATGGGGAAAATCCTCCAGCGTTAGTGCCGTTGATGATGCACAGGCCTACCAGCAGCGGATTGATTCTGTAGCGCTGGGCGAAGGCAAGGCCGACGGGGATGAGGATGGCGTTCGTGGCCGCTGAAAGTGCGCCGGAGCCGGTAATGATCGCGGCGAGGATGAAGAACACCCAGGGAACGAGAGCAACGCGGCCCCGCACGGCGCCTACCGCGCGTCCGACGATCTGGTCGATGGTCCCGTTCGCCCGGGCCATGCCGAAGAGGTAGGTCACGCCCAGCAGGGTGATCAGGAGGCTGCCCGGGAACCCGGAAGCGATGTCAGATGCTGTCTGGCCGAAGTACAGGACGCCCAGCAGGAAGGCGACAACCAGGGCGACGGCGCCCATGTTGATATTTCGCCACATCGAAAGGCCGAAGATGAGGACAAGGCCGGATACGGCCACGAGTTCTTGCATGACTAGTTGATCTCCACTTGGTATCGGAATGATGACGCCAGCCCATAGGACTCGCGGTACTCGGCGACGTCGCCGGTATGGGTGCGTGCAATGCGGTTGATTTTGACCAGGGGGTCCCCGCTTCTGCAGTTCAAAAGCTGGGCAGTCCTGTCGGTGGCCTGGGTGACGGAGAGTTCTTCGGTTGCCGAGGCTATGATCAGGCCGATCCGGTTTTCGTATTCGGGATACAACAAGCTGCCGAGCTCATTCAGGTTGACCTCAGCGATTGGCTGGAACTGCGGCAGCGGGAGCCAGATGTCTTCGACCAGGAAGGGTGTGTCCTGCCACAGCCGAAGCCGGTGCAGGTTCACAATGGGCGCATGTTCCTGGACGCCCAGCGCAGCGGCAACCACCCCGGGAGCTTCCTGGATCTTCCGGTCCAGAAGGCGGCTGCCTGGTGTCTCTCCGGTTCCTCCGTGCATCCGGAAGAAACGGAACAGGGAGTGCTGGAAGGTGGCGCGACGGACAAAGGTGCCCGTCCCTGATGGCGTTCCAGTATTCCGTCAGCCGCGAGTTCGGCAAGGACGCGCCGCAGCGTTCCAACTGAAATGCCGTACTCTTCAGCCAGCGCCGACTCGGGGGGCAGCGGGATGGTGCTAGCCCATTCGTTGGCCCGGACGCGGCGGATCAGGTCGTCTTTGACTCGGACGTGCAGCGGGAGCCGCTGGTCAGTGTGTGCCAGAGCTGAGGAGTTGGAGGCCTGTGTCATGTCTCACAGACTAGAGGAAATTCCTTTATAGGTCTAGTCCTGTAAAGGTTTAGTGCTTTCGGTTAGAGTTGATGCATGTTTGGTCTTCCCCCCGGTGCGATTGACACCCATGCGCACATTTTTGAGCCCACGCTTACGACCGCCACTGGTGCACGGTACGTGCCCGATTATGCGGCTACGTTGGATCAGTACCTCGACGTGCTGACTGTCCACGGCGTGGACCGGGGCGTTTTGGTTCAGCCGAGCTTCCTAGGATCGGACAACAGTTATCTGCTCTCTGCCTTGGCGACCGCACCGGACAGGCTTCGGGGAGTCGTTGTGGTGTCAAGCGGAGAGGTGCGCTCGGAACTGAGCGAAGGACGAGTGGCGCACCTGGACGGGGCGGGGTCCGCGGTGTCCGGCTGAATCTTATTGGCCAGCCAGTTCCGGACCTCCTCAGTACGGCATGGCAAGCCGCAGCTGTGGCCATGGCGAAGCATGGATGGCACCTGGAAATCCAGGCCTCGGGGCAGCAATGGCTGCATCTGGCTCCGACCCTTCGAGCCTGGCCAGGAAAAGTGGTCATAGACCACCTGGGGCTTCCCGAATCTGAATGTCCTGAAGCCATCCACGCGGTACTCGAACTCGCCGTCCTCGAACATGTCTGGGTTAAGTCTCCGGACCGTACCGGTCCTCCCGCGAACAGTCCGAAGCGGTGTTCGCCGAGCTCTTGGAGCGAGGCTGTGCAGGCAGGCTCGTCTTTGGAAGCGACTGGCCATTCACGCGCCACGAACAACACACATTCACGGAGGTCTTGTTCTGGGCCCAGGCCTTGGGAGGGGACGATCTCCTCGGGAGCATGATGACAACAAACGCGGCTACCCTGCTCGGATGGCCTGCACCGTCCGATGACCCGGCCTCACAGCCTACGCTCTGTTTGTGAGTGGGAGCCTTTCACTACAAAGCGCAGAGGCCGAGGCCGAGCGAAAGTCGGTATAACTGCGAAGTGGCAGCGGGTGTCCTACGTCCCGTATACCTTCAACACGCCTTGGCCGCACAGGCCCAAGCCCCTCGATCCGGGAAGGCACATGTGCATACACCAATAGCACTGCGAACGGTCCGGCAATGGCGTATAACGGCACCGTAAATGCGCACGCCGGTACCGCACCGCTCGTGGAGGCATCGTGCGTGATTGAGGGAGCGCTGCTGGCAGACTGTAGTTTTACCAGCTATTTGAAACATACTGGAGCACGCTCCCACTCGGCATGATGGGGTCCCTCAAACAATGTCCTGCTGCGGAGCCGAAGCGACAACCGTGCCAATGCGACCGGGTTTTTCTATTTTGCGTAGGAGTGTCGCTAGCCTGGTCCACCTACGTCACGGCGGCTCTTTAACTTTGCGTGCACCACGACAATGGCGCCGCGCTCACCGCAAGGAAGATCCGACAATGATCCGAGTACTGATAATCGACGATGACTTCATAGTTGCAAAGCTTCATGCCGGCTTTATCCGGGGCACTTCCGGCTTCACCGTAGTCGGGGCTGCCCACAGCGGCGCCGAAGCGCTCGTCAAAACCCGGGAGCTTCAGCCCGACCTCGTTCTGCTCGACGTCCATCTCCCCGACGCCAACGGGCTCGAGCTGATGCTGCAGCTTCGCGAAGTCGCACCGGAACTGGACGTGCTGGTGATCAGCGCAGCCAGGGAAGTGAGTACGGTGCGTCGAGCCCTCCGCAGAGGCGTAGTCCACTACCTCATCAAACCTTTTTCCAGGCGGACCTGCAGGGACGGTTGGAACACTACCGCAGCGCCTATCAAGCCCTGGACTCCTCGAAGCAGGTAGCCGAGCAATCGGACGTGAACCGGGTACTCGGGGTGCAGCCTGGCGATTCGGCCGAGCGGCCGCTGCCCAAAGGATGCAGCCCCGAAACACTGAAATTGGTCGAGGACGTCCTTAATTCGGCCGACACGGACCTGGCGGCAGCGGAAGTCGCGGATCTCCTGGGCATCTCCCGCGTCAGTGCCCGACGCTACCTGGAATACCTCCTTGATGACGCACGCGCGGAGATCCGGCTCAAGTACGGCGCCGGACGGCCCGAACGCCGCTACATGCTGAAGTAGACTGCCGCCCTTATCTTTACATCCTGCCGCCGCTGTGGCGGCGGAGGCTGGTGGAGGCCCGCTGGGTGTCCGCGCAGCCGCGCTCAGCCGTGGCGTTGCTGCACACGCATCCCCGGAAACTAGCGCCCGCTCGCGGAATCAAGAGCGCAGGTGGTTCCGTCGGCAAGGGCAGGCCTGTCCTTTCCGGTTCGTACGGCTTGGCAGGTGTCTTAGAAGCAGCCCGGAGCTACACCGCCGCACAAGAGCCAAGACTGGCCTTCGCTCCCGGTGATGGACATCAATCCCCACATTTTCGGCTATGTCGCTAAATTCGTGGCACAACACCTCAGTTCCCTGCCCTGGGACAGTCAGGATGGGTTCTCAGAGCATTCATTGAGCGACTGTCAATGGACGGAATTGGGCCCTATCCTGACGCCGACGCAGGGCATCACGTCGAGCTTTTCTTGAGTTCACCGGCGAGTAGCAGCAGTTTGGCCAAGGCCACACGCTCCTCGCATCGGACTAGGGCACGTTCGGGACCAGTGCCCGACCATATTCGATGAGTCGGCGGAGCCGGTTGGTGCGAGAGCCTTGGAGTTCACCATTTCCTCGACGACCTGAACTAATTGATCAATTGCCCGGCTGGGTGTTGCAGTCGGACGCCGGATGAGATGCAGGGTCCGTGGCGGTGCCTCGTCAGAAACGGATCGTACGGCGATGTCCGGACGGCGCGTCATTGTAGAGAGTCGGGGCACCATAGCGATCCCAATTCCTGCGGCGACCATAGCCTGAGTTTCCTGGTAGTCATTGGCTGCGACCACAATGCGAGGCTCGAAACCGGCGGCTGCCGAAGCTCGATGCAGCAGATCAGTGACGGCGTGCCCATCCGCCCGGCAGACCCAGTTCTCTTCAGCAAGCCGACCCAAGGGCACAACTTCAGCGTCTGCTTCCGGATGCCCCGGTGGGAGAAGGACGACGTTTGGGTCCAGACCGACCGCCATGGAAGGCAGAACCTCTCGTTCCCACGGATAACTCCACGTGATAGCAAGATCGAGCTCCTGATTGAGTACCTGCTCACGCAACCCTTTCAAGCGCATGCTGCGGACATCCAACTCAATTCCCGCACAGCTGGACCGGAAGGTTTTCATGACCATGGGAAGCAAGGACGAAGCGAATGTCGGGAACACCCCAAACGAGACACGGCCAGCCAATCCAGAGGTAAGTCGCTCCAATTCCGCGCCCAGTGAAGTCAGGCGAGACTCTATTTCCCCGGTCCTTTTAGTGATCAGCGCCCCAGCCTCAGTCAGGACCATGCCGTGAGGGCGGCGTTCGAACAAAGGCAGGCCGAGACCGCGCTCAAGCCGCCGAATTTGCTGAGAAATGGCAGACGGCGTCAGGTGAAGCATTTCCGCGGCGGCCGTGATCGATCCCAGCCGGCCCACCCGTGCCACTATAAGCAACTTCCCTACATCCAACTCCATGGCTCCATGGTATCCGGTTGAAGCTCGTCTTCATTCAGGAATAAGCAGATGTTGCTTTTCTTAACTGCGCGGTTCTTCCTATGCTGTTTTGGCGCCGCCTGCAGACAAGTGCGGCATCGTTCTTATTTTTCTGTGACAGTGAGGTCATTCAGTGCACACCACCCCCACCCCTTTTACCCACAAACCCCTGTCCCTGGCTTTTCTACCTGGCGATGGCATTGGACCGGAAATCTCTTCCGCGACCGAAGTCGTTCTCGCTGCCGCACTTCGGGCGCAATGCGTAGACTGGGCGCGAACTGAGGCCACCATCGGCTTCCTCGCTCTCGAAAGCACCGGTTCAACATTCCCGGATGAGGCCCTAGAAGTGGCACGGGCCGCAGACGGCGTCATTCTGGGCCCGTTTCCCACTTGGACTACCCGGCTGCGGCCGAAGGCGGCAAAAACCCGTCAGGCGAGCTGCGCCGGCGGCTCGACCTTTTCGCAAACATCCGCCCGGCACGGACCATGCCCGGCGTCCCCACACCGCTGAATCGCGACTTTGACCTAGTGATCGTCCGCGAGAACACCGAAGGCTTCTACGCTGATCGGACGATGTATCAGGGCACCGGGGAATTCATGCCTACGCCAGACATCGCGCTGGCTATGCGCAAGGTTACGCGCGAGGGATCTGAACGTATCGTTCGTGAAGCATTCGAACTCGCCAAGAAGCGTCGTTCGGAAATAACCGTCGTTCATAAGGCCAATGTCCTGCGCACGAGTGACGGGCTGTTCCTCGAATGTGCCCGTTCCGTGGCCTCCGAATATCCGGATGTAAGTTACGAGGAGGTCCTGGTCGATGCCATGGCAGCCCATCTCATCCGCCGACCTGAAGCATTTGACGTTATAGTCACAACAAACATGTTCGGTGACATTCTCTCGGATGAGGCCACCGAACTCGCCGGCGGCCTCGGCATGGCTGCCTCGATCAATACCGGTGCCGTCCACGCGATAGCACAGGCGCAGCACGGTTCGGCTCCCGCCCTGGCAGGGCAGAACGTGGCGAACCCCTGTTCCCTGATCGGGTCCGCTGCCATGCTTTTGGAATGGCTCTCCGACCGCAGGGATGACGCCAGGCTTCGCACCGCCGGCGCTGCCATAATGTCGGCGCTCGAGGCGACCATGGCTGACCCGGCTACGCGCACGCGTGATTTGGGCGGGACTGCCTGCACCGCCGACGTAGCCCAGGCCATCGCTGCTCGTTTGGAAAGCTGAGGTCCGTCATGCTTGCCATTCTGGGTTTCGGAACCCTCATCACTTTCATGGTTCTTGTCATCCGCAAATGGATGACGGCACTCGTAGCGATCGTCGTCACGCCTGCGTTCTTCCTACTGTTTACGGGCCAGGGCGGGCGTCTCCCGGATATGATCGCCACCGGCATCGAAACGGTCGCCCCAACGGCTGTCCTTTTGCTCTTCGCCGTCCTGTACTTCGGAATCATGATGGACGCAAAACTCTTCGATCCCGTCTCACGGCTCATCATCCGGGCCTCTAAAGGCGATCCGGTGAAGATCTGTGTTGGTACAGCGGTTCTATCGTGCCTCGTAGCCCTCGACGGCGACGGAACAACAAGCTACATGATCATCTGTGCGGCGTTTCTGCCCTTGTATAAGAGGCTGGGGATCAACCCCCCTGATAATTGCCACCATTGCTACCATGGCCCTTGGTACGGTCTCGGGGACCACTCCCTGGGGCGGGGCAGCAACCAGGGCCATCAGCGTCCTGCACCTTAATGCTTCAGAATACTTCATAGGGATGATCGCACCCATGGTCCTCTCCTGCCTGACGGTGTGCGTAGTCGCCTACGTCCTGGGTCGTGTGGCGCGGGACAAAATGGATCCGGACCATCTTGCGGCAGTAGCCAAAGAAATTCGTCGTGACCACCACACCGGCGACATCAAGGCATGGCCGCAGTCGAGGCGGTCAGGCTCGGCTGTGAACGGTGGCCAGTCCGGGCACCAGACGTCCGTCGCCACTGACATCCGTGATCAAAACCCCGACGAGGGCAGTAAGGCGAATTGGAAAATTTGGGTCAACGCAGCTCTCACTGCTGGCCTGCTGACATGTCTGGTCCTTGAAGTTGCTGACCTAATGGTCCTGTTCATCATCGGATTCATTATTGCTCTGCTGGTCAATTTTCCGCGGCCCTCGACGCAGGGCGAAGTTATTCGCCAACATGCTGCCAACGCGGTTCCGGTTGTCATGCTTGTACTCGGCGCCGGTGTCTTTACAGGCATCCTCACCGAAACTGGCATGACCACCGCCATGGCAACCACCCTCATCGGGGGAATCCCTGAGGAACTGGGCGGCCTTATTCCTGTTGCAGCGGCGCTCATCGGCATTCCCTTGAGCTTCTTTATGGCCAATGACGCCTACTTCTTCGGAATTGTGCCAGTGCTGGCCGAATCTGCCGCGCAGTATGGCATTCCCGCCATCGACATGGCCCGCGCCTCTGTAATCGGGCAGATGGCCCACTCAATCGGTCCCACCTCGGCACCATTGTGGGCGCTGCTTGGCATCATAGGAGCGAATCTGGGCGACTTCCAGAAATTCGCGTGGAAGCCAGTACTAATCGGCTCGCTAGCGTACCTCGGTTTCGCCTTGCTTACGGGGGCGATAGCCCTGAACCTCTAGATGCGGGGAACACCAGCTAAGCAACCCGCCATCCATCTGACACCACCCAGGGTGCCCGCCAGCCAAAGTCGGCGGGCACCCCTTCCAACGATCAGTTTCTTGGCAGCTTTTGGTCGTCGAACGCCTCTTCATCCGAGCCTCTTCCGCAACTGATCGGTGAAGGGCTGGTGAGGAAAGGCGGTCACTATTCCGCCTTTCCTCACAACTTCAACGCACTCTCAACACCCGAATGGAGTACACCCCAACCTGACGTCAGGTTATGGATGGAATCACGTCAGAATTGGGCCTACAATTCGATAAATCTGACACTCTGTCCGGAGGTCTCAGACTTGAATCTGACTGTGCAATCATTCGGCAGCAGAGCCCGGCCGCAAAGATTGATCGATGTCACGAAACGGTCTGAAGTAGCAATCTTTCGTTGTTTCTGATCTGGTCCTCGACTCTGGCTTGACTCTCGTCCCAAACGTCTACCAATAGGCTGCATCCTTCGTTTACATCCCAGGGCCTGAGAGCGGACTGCCGATATTGCGCGAAGGGACCATCGGTCTCCAGAAGGACGCGGTTCTTTGGCATTTTCGCTACCAAGGCTTTGCCCTTGGCACCGGCGAGCATTGAGGGGCCAACGCTGAACCAGCAGCCTAAATCGACGGCGCGCTTAAGTTGGGTCTGATTTCCCGAGAACCAATGCAGGATAAAAGTGCTGTCTCCCTTGTATTTTTCTAGCAGGTCCAGTACGGGGTCAACTGCGCGGCGGCTGTGAATTGATAGGACCTTATTTCCCGCATCGCTGCATGCCTGAAGGATGTGCCTGAAAACGTCTTGTTGGTCGGGCCAAGATGCTCGCAGTTCAGGGGATCCATCTAGCCCGACCTCGCCCACATACTGGGTTTCCGGGAGGTAGCGTTCAAACAATTTGATCTCTTGCTTACGCTGGGCCGCAATTTGTGGATGAAGACCGAGCGCTGTCCGAATTGCAGGTCGGTCCTGTCCAAGGCGCGATGTCCCAGGCCATGCTGATGGTGTTGTTGTCACAGACAAGACTCCGGCGCCCCGACGTTGCACCTCCGCGGCAACTTCTCTGGGATTTGGGAAGAGGTCGAGATGGCAGTGAAAGTCAATCACGACAGGCCGTACTCGGCGTGTAGTAAGCCCAGCTCGTCCAGTCCTCGCCGCAGCATTTGTCGGAGCTCGTTCCTGTTATGAATCAACGGTGAGCTCAAGGCAGGACCTATCCAGCGGTCGAGGCCGTCCTCTTGAACGATGAGCCTCGCCATGGCGACTGAGCGAACGTCGTCGAAAGCTGCATGATCTTGGTCCAGCGTCCCGAGGTTATTGTAAAAGTACTGAGTGGTGTCCTCTTTCCCCACGAAGTGAAGGCTGCTCGGCGGATCTGACATGGTACGCAGCGCCCGCAGTGTTGGTAATTGAAACGTTGGAACCGGCCACAACTCGTGGAGATGGCGGCTTCGGTCATGAGGAGGGGCTGATCGAGACACTCTTGAAGCATTTCTCCTTTCGTTTTCTCGGCATAGGGGTTTTCGATGCGCACGCGGAGTCCTGCATCGTCGAGGACTTGCTGGATCCTCCCGAGGAACTCGGGGTGGGCCGTGCGCGTGCTAAGACTTCCTATGCGGGCGTTTGTTAAGGGTGGATTTATGGCGATAAATCCGTTCTCACATACGTAAACAGGGACCGTTCCACCGGTGCTGTAACGCTGCGTGGCTGTCGCAGCAAGAACCGCGAAGGCAAGAAAGATCAGCGAGCGGGACCGCTGCGAGGTTTCTTTTTCATTCCGAGGCGTACTTGCGTTGTGGTTAACCTGCAGATGTTCGAGACCTCCGCCAATCCGGTTGGCGAACCGCTCCTGCTTTTCAGCGTCGCCGCGGACTGTTTGGCTGACGGCGAGCAACTTCAGTCCCTGTTCAGACAGGTCGATTGCACCGACCAGAGAGTCCAGACCTCCCGAGAGTAGCGCGGCGGCGTCTGCGGCAGGATATCTCGGCTTTGTCGGACTTGTAGGGAGTAGACCGCCGCCCCGGTACGACAAAGTCCAGAGGTCTGTAGTGAGAAACCTCAGCGCGGACTCCAAGGCCGGAGCAAGCGGAGTCCAGCGGTCGGGGTCATGGAGGGCTATGTCCATTTCGAATTCGCGCGTCCAGCCATCGGGGCTATCGGACCTACTGGCTGCGCCATCTGCAACCACTACGGAGAGGGCAATGGACAAGAAGTCCCAAGCCGCCGGGTCGGGCAACAGTTGTCGTCTACGGATAGTGTCCAAGACAGACCAGCCAGCGGTTGGCAGTTGACCTGAAGGCTCCTTGTCGAATAGGACAATCGGTGCTGAATCCGTTCCGGATGCAACAACCGAACGGGGTCCGCTCGAATATTTCATGTTGTGTACTCCTCGAAAACGGCCATGGTCTCTCTAAGGGCCTCATGTGTCAGCCGCGCGATGCTTCTACTCGTAGGTGCTGCCCCCCGCTGACGGACGGCTTTGAATGCCGCGGCAACCTGTTGGACCACGAATTCGCGTATGCTTTTCAGTCTTCGGAGTCCGATTGCAGCATCCGTTGCTTTTTCCATGACGGTCTTCTGCAGGTCCAGGCAAAAACGTCCATATACGTCCAAAGCTGCGTAGCGTTCGACGACGAACTGGCGCTGTTCGTCAGAGAGCGCTGCAAGGTCGGCATCGGGATACTTCACGAGCAGATCCGAGAGGGAATCGCGCACTGCCCTACGGGACGATTCCTTGTCTTGAGTTCCGTCCATGGGGCTCGCCGAGTCCGCAATGGCGTCGAGAACAACGTTGACGTCACTACCGTTGGCCAGTATGGCATCACGTAGATCGGTACCGTCGGCCATCTTGCCCGATTGCAGCACGCCACCTAGGCGATTGGCTACGGACGCCGTTCCTCCGAGACGGCGGGCCATAGTCCCAGATCCCCCATAGCCAACCCGGACATAGTGTCCAAGGGCCCGACGAAGGTCACGAGTGTCCCCGGTGCGCGCGTATGCTCCAAGCGACCGTCTTGCACCACGGAACCGGCCCGAAGGCGCCAAAGGTGTTACTTCGGTATCAACTTTCTCCTCGCTGTCTCCTCCTCCGGTGGAGGGAGGGGCCGCTGGTGCGTCGGCATCCTCAGACCCCACGTCATCTGCCCACGGCGGCACCAGAGCCACCCCAGCACCGGGACCGCTACTGCTTTGCGACGTTCCCACGCTCAATCGCCTTCTTAACGGGGGTTTCTATGTCGGGCGTCTTCGACCATTGGATGAACACTTCTTTGGCCCAAGGTTGCGAGGCAATTTTCGGCACGATGCCTGGTTGGATCTGTTGAGCAGGTCGCTCGATCAGGAAGCCTGCAAGCCGGCTGCCTTGAGAAGGGTCGGCTGTCACTACTGCGATGCAGGCATCGAGGATCGCAGGTGCTCCCCATTCCTGTTCCTTGCCTGCCTGCACAAGCAGTCGATCCATGATGATCGTGAGTTCCGCGCGCTGTATTTGGGTGAGGCTCTCGATAAGCACATGCGCTTCTGTGGGGCTCGCGAGTAGCGCGCTCAGGTAGCCGGCTGCTTCTGATGAAAGTCTGTCCGCAGCAGTGATGAGTGGAGCTTGTTCGCGCCCAACATACAGCGCCCCACGCAGATCTTGATCTGCTAGTGCCGGGGGGAGTGCGAGCCATTCTCGGATAAATTCGTCGTCCCAGGGTGTTTCAAGCTGAAATTCTTCGTTTTTGGCAGCGGACTCTTCCCACTGTTCCAGTATTCTCGGTTTACCGTCCGTGTCGGTGTTCACGGCTTTGTTCAGCGCTGCATAGGCAGCCGGTGCAGCAAGCCGTTCGAAGAGAAGTAGTTTTATAAGGACAGCTTCATCAACGCCTACTCCTTGTGCTTTTGAGATGCTCATGCGGATCGACAAGGCATTAAGGAAGCGTTTGACCAAGCGTGGATTGCCAGCGATCCGGTCAGAACTTGCCATCAACGGTGCGAGCCGCTCAGCGGTGTCAAGACGTCCGATTAGTGACGGGGAAGCTCTATGCCGCAGCCGGTAACGAAGGAGCGGTCCACCCGTTTCCCTTTCCATGTTTCCCGAAGCTGGCCGGCGATAGCGGCCCGTAAGGAATCCTTTTCCTCCTGCGCGATTTCACTGTTATCTATGAAAAGCATCATGAGGTAGGCGCGAACTTCTTGGGTTCCCGGAGCTGGCACCCGAATCGGTATCTGAACTAGTTTGTCGAAGTAATTCGTGACCAGCTCGTCGTCATCCAGTCCCTCGAAGTGTTTTCTGACGGCATGTTTGATCATGGTGTCATCAGCTGCAATCACGAAGGCTGTGTTCTTTAAGAACAGGAAGAGACGGATGGCCTCGAGGGTGGAGATCGTTGTTCCAGGCATGCACCGGTCGAGATCATCGATTAGGACTACAAGAGTAACTCCGATGTCCTCAAGGGCATCCTCAAATGACTCCCGCAGCGCTTGTATCTCCTTCGGCGGTGACGACTCTTGCTTCGGGTCAAGAAGGGCTCGGCCTACAGCCGATACTTCTGAAGCAACAGTGCCGGCCTTCTCCACGTCTTCGCCGTCCAGCTGGCCTGCTACTCCCTCTTTAATAAGGCTGGCAATTTCTCCTGGAAGCCCGACGGGGGGAACTCCGAGGGCAACTGATGCCGCTGGTAGTGCAAGAAGCTTGGCCAGCCGAAACCACTTGACCCTGCGTAAGAAGTCGCGGGCTTTTTCAACACCCGTTTGCCGTGCTGCTGCTTCTGCTTCTAACTTATTTGCGATGACATCCAACAGGGCGGCACGGGCATCGTCGTACCCCTGATAGAGCCATGCGTTGAACTCGACGAAAAGATACTTTCCGTGGCCTTCCGCGGGTTGTTGCTTCTCTAGTGCCGACTTCGTCAGTTTGATCATGGAGGATTTCCCCACTCCCCAGGCACCGGATACACCGATCGAAACGGGTCGGCCGCTGGCGCTGACGATTACCTCCGCGATGGTGTCCGCAACTCCTTCGAAGTTGAGGAAGTCGCGGTCTGTCTCGTTGTCGAGCCACATGGCAAAATCGCCTTTCTGGTCCCCCACTCTGATCGGCGATCTGAGTCATGATTGGTCCTTCCCAGAATGCCATGGGGCCTACGGACGGGAGCGGAGGCGCGCCACCTTTAATAACTGAGGCGCCCGACATGAGCCCAGACTTGGGCATTGGTATCTGCAAGTCTCATAAAGGTCATGCTCATTTATTAGGAATTGAAAGGGGGAGTCCAGTTTTCATCGTGCATCCAGTGGGGGTATTTCTAAGCAGGGTTATTTATATAGTCTTCAAAGCCAGGGTCGATGGAGGGTCTTGTTGAAGGCCGCGGGTCTTTGTGCTCCGTGGTGCATCCGTTGAATCCCCATGCTGAGCTCTTGATCCTGGTCAGGGTTGGCCAGAGGATTCGTTCGTGCCAGTATGCTGGCGCGTCTACGGGGGTCTTGTGTCCGTAGTACGCGGCCTTCCAGGCAATCCATGCTGCGGTGAGTTCTTCGACGACGGGGCCGTGGCGGTACCAGCAGCCTGGGATCCGTGAGCTGTCGGTGACACCGTATCTTTCGTTGATCCATGTGACCCACTCCCCCAGCTCTTTCATGAGCTTGACCCGGTCTACACCGGTGAGTTCTTTCCAGTTCCACGGTGCTGGCTGGGCTTTTGGTGGGGTGGTGAGGATGTCGGCGACGACTTCGGCGATGCCTTCGACGTCAACCTTGAGTTGAAGGATGTGGGCGTCGTGCTGCAGGACGAGTTCCTCCATCGACGGCACTCCTACTCCCTCACCGCCTTGCTGATCGGCGAACTGCTGTGCGTCGCTCATGCCCGCACTCCTCTAACAATGTCAGCTGCGGCCGCTTTGTCTTTACGGATTTGGTCGGCGTCCGGTCGTTCCCACCAGGGCGTGAGGGTGACGCGGGCTGGGCGGACGTTGCTGTAGTGCATGAAGGCCTCCCCGACAGGCAGTTGCTGGATTTCGTTGCCGCGGATGACCTGGCGCTCTTCCTTGCTCGTGGTCCGTGAGGAGCCACCTCGGCCTTGGGAGGTAGAGATGCGTTCCTTATGGGTGGTGCCGGCGGCGCGCGCGATTTTGTCGAGTTCGTCCAGTTCTTCCAGCCCAGGGAGGAAGAGGCGGACGGAGGACGTGCCGCGGATGGCGGTCGCTGCTTCGGTTCCCCAGCGTTGCCGGTTTTGCGCGAAGGATTGGCTGAAGCCGACGATGCGGATGCCGCGGCCGCCGGAGTCGGACAGGGCACCGGCCATGTCGGGTATGGCTGCGACGTTGGGTGCTTCGTCGAGGACCATGGTGAGGACGGGCCACAACCGGCCGCCGGGCTTGGTCTGGGAGATGCGTTGGGCTTTGCGGAACATGAAGTCGACGAACATGGCCACGAGTGGTGCGACCGGTGAGCGTTCGCCGTCGGTGAGCAGGTAGATGGTGTTGGGTTTGGCCAGGAACTGTTCCATGTCGAAGCCTTCACCTTTGGCCGGGCTGAGGGTGTCCATGGCTTTGGGTGAGGAGAGGGGTTCGAGGAGTCCGGCGAGGGTTTCCTGGATGGAGTCGACAGTCTCGCCGGCACGGGAGGTGGTAAGGGCGCGGAGGCGTGCTGAGAACGCGGCGGGGGCGTTGTGTTCGATGAGGATTTCGAGGGGTTCGGTGTCGGCGAAGTTGTTGGTCCAGCGGACGACGTCTTCTATGGTGAGGCCGCCGAGGGCGGCGGCGTGGAGGAAGCGGCCGAGGACGGCGGCGGCTTTGGAGTTGAAGAAGTCGCCGTTTTTGACGTTGCCCATGGGTTGGGCGCCGGCCCAGGCTTTGCCGCGGGCGAGGGCTTCGTCGGGGTCTTCGCAGCCGTCGATGACGTTCCACCGGATTTTGTTGGGCCAGCCGGAGATGTCCTGCAGGTCTAAGACGGTGACGTCGCCTTTGCGTTCCCGTGCGACGGCGGTGAGCATCGGCAGGTCGTTCTTGGTGGAGGTCGCGATGACCGCGCCGGGGGCGTCGAGAATGATACCCACGGCCAGGTAGAGGGTTTTGCCGGAGCGTTGCGGGGCGAACACCCACATGGAGTCTTCGTGCTGGACGTACAGGGTCTGCCGGTCGAGTGTGCAGAGGGCGACGATCATTTCGTCTTCGGTTGCATCGTCGGGCAGTTCGAGGGACTGGCGGGCCTTGGTAAGGGCGGCTTTGCGGCCCATGCGGCGTTCGAGGTCTTTGTATCGGGGCAGCCCGTCATCCCGGGTGCTGCCGCCATGGGCGGCGGTGAGGATGGCGGCGCCGATGAAGGCGAGGACGGCCAGGACGATCAGGATCCACGTCGACGCCGATGGCCACTGGAACGTCCCGTCTTTGATGCGGGTGAGGAGTTGCTCGGGTTGAGTCCAGGGCATGCCGGTGGGGGTGAGGAGTTCGCCGAGGAGGGCGGAGAGCCAGGCCAGGGCGGCGAGTCCGGCGATGGTGCCGGCAAGGATGAGTTTGAGGATGGTGTCGGATGAGGTGCGGCTGCTCATGCGGGGACCTCCATCGGGGCGGCGTTGTGGGCGAAGGTGATGGTGGAGTTGGATTTCATGGCGTTGTCGGTGTCGGTGAGTTCGATTTCGAGGGGGCTGCGGACGTGGATGGCTTCGAAGGGGTCGTGGCTGCCGATTTTGAACAGGCAGGTTCCTTTGACGAGCCGGGAGATGACGTCGGCGGATCCGGGCGGGAGGTTGAACATGTGTTCGCAGGCGAGGGCGTCGGCGGTTTTTTGCTGTTTGTAGAGCAGGACGGTGCCGCATTCTTTAAGCATGGCGATGGCGGGGCTGTCTTCGGGGATGTCGGAGACGTGGTGGAACGCGAACTGGCAGGACAGTGACAGGGCGCGGGAGAGTTTGGTGTTCCTGCGGGTTACGGTGGCGACGGAGCCTTGGACGGTGTGCCAGGCTTCCTCGATCAGCAGGGTGGTTGGGACGGGGCTGGCCTGCCGGTAGAGGGTGTTGGCGAGCCAGGTGTTGATGATGGTCATGACGATCGGCAGCGCGGGCCCGTCTTCGGGGAGGAGGGAGACGTCGAAGACGGTGAGCCCGGCGTTGAGTTCGATGTGGTCGCTGGTTGGCCCGTCGATCAGCCCGGCGAGGTCGTCTTCGATCATGCGTTCGAGTTCGAAGGCGGGGTCCTGGCCCCATTCGCGCAGCTCGGCCGGCGTGAGTCCGGCGGCGGCCGCGGTGTCCGGGTCCGGCGCGTACAGGGCGGCAAGGACGTGGCGGATGTCCGCGACTTCCCCGGCCGTTTTCGCCGCGGCCAGGGCTTGGCGGTGGGCGACGCGGACGGCTTTGCCTTCTTTGGGTGTCATGGGTCGGCGCAGGGCTTCTTCCATGACGGCGCGGACGAGCATTGACTGCCCGGCGGGGGTGGAGTCCCCGTCGCCGGGTTCTTCGTTGAGGCGGGCGGCGATGCGCGGGTCGAGGATGTTGATTCTGGATCCGCCGCCGCCGATCATGAACCGGACCGGGGTGACGTCGAGTTTGGTGGCCAGGGGTGTGTATTCCCCTCCCCCGACGTCGGTTTGGTATTTCTTGTCGATCACGACGACGCGGCGGCCGAGGATGAGCTGGCGGATCACGCCCCAGGTTTTCATGGCGGAGGACTGGCCTGCCCGAGGTCGCCGATGTAGCAGACGTTCGGGGATTCGATGGTGTCGCCGTAGGCGGTGAACGGGTCGTGGACGATCATCCATCCGGATCCGGCGTCGACGCCGAACACCAGGCCGCGGTGTGAGGTGGGCGGGGAGGCGATGGCCATGTGGGAGAACTCCATTTGACGGGTGGAGGTCAGCACCCCGGGCGCTGCCGGGTCGTAGAACCCGAGCCGGGACGCGAAACGCCACTTCCGTCCGTGATGCCATCTTGTGGACGCGCTGTTCTGCGCCTCGGCCTGCTCCCGTTCCCGTGCCTTCCGCTTCGCCTTCCGCGCAGCCGACCTGGACCCTCGACGGGCCGGCACGTCATCGGATGTGGCAGGGCTGTTGTTGAGGGCCGGCCGCCCGGGACCCTTTTCGGCCGGCATGTCGTGTGTATGGGTGTGGGGCGGGGCGTGGCGGGCAGTGGTGTTGGTCATCGGATTCCCCTTGTGAACGGCATGGTGGTGATCAGGGCGAGGTCGTGGCGGTGGTCCATCCAGTCAATGAAGTCGATGCCGGCGTCGGCGGCTGCTGCTTCGATGATGTCGGTGGTGGAGAGGATGTCGTCTTCGTGGTCGACGGCGAAGGAGATGTAGAGGGCGTAGGCGGCGCCGTGGTGTCCGGAGCCCGGTTTGAGGTCCAGGAGCCGCTGGTGGGAGGCGTCGAGCAGGACATCGTCGGTTCCGTCGGTGACGACCCCTGATTCGTTGACCTGTTTCTTTTTGGCGCGGTCCATGGCGACGTCTGTGCGTGCGGTGGTGCGGGCGGTGCGGGCGTCCTGGAGCTCCATGACCATGGAGACGCTGTGGACGACGGCGGGCTGGATCCCGCTGATGACCGCTTCGAGCGCCTCGACCGGGATGGCCTGCGGGCTGAACGCCGAGGCGGGCACGTACCCGGTGCGGACATGCCAGTGGCCGTTGACGACCAGCGACAGGGCTGAGGCGGCGCCGTCGAGGTACTGCCAGCAGTCCATCAGGTCCGCGTCCTGGTAGTCGTCGATGTCGAAGTCTGGGTCCTGCAGGTGGCGCAGCAGCGCGGCCATCGGCCGGGCGCCGAGGGGCCGGTACGCCCGGACCGAGCCCATCATCGTTGCCTGGGCCATGGCCGAGCGGACTTCCTGGTAGATCGCCTGGCCGATGCCCTCGTCCCCGCCGCCGAGGGCATTGGCGCGGCGGGACAGGGCGGCGGAGGACGGGATGCGGAACGTCTCGTAGGTCCGGTGCTGCTCCGAGCGGGACTTCACGGTCTCGCAGAGGGCGCCGTAGGACTCCAACAGGATGGTCGGGACCCCGGTGGCGGGAATGCGCTTCTTGACCCAGAGCAGGTGATCGGCCGAGTCCATCGGCACCGACCGGGCCAGGGACTGGACATGGGTGACCAGTGATTGGCGGCGGGCGAGCCTGGCCAGGTACTGGCCCCTGGCGACGTGGCCGGTTTCCTGCCGCTGCTCCTCACGGATGGCTGAAGAGGAGCCGAGGACTTCAACGGTCACGGTGTAGTAAGGCTGGGTGATTTTGCCCTGGTGGCGGAAGACGACCATCGGCCCGTCCGGGGTCTGGACTTCGAAGTGGCGGACCGTGCCCACCATCAGCGGCACGTTGTCCTGGTACCGGGCCGGGACCTCGATCATCCCGTCAGCGTCGGCCCGGTCCCGGTTCCTCCTGCCGGCCTTGACCAGCCGGGTCGTGGGCCGGTGCTTGACGGGTACGAACGTCAGCGAGTCGTGGCGGCGGCGGTAGGCCTTGTGCTGTGCCTCCAGGAAAAGGGCACCGAGCGAGCGGTGCCCGGAAAACCTGTTCGGGGTCGTCAGGATAACCCCGGCAAGCACCAGCACCGCGGCGAAGAACAGGCTCACCAGGTGGCTGCCGCCGGCCACCACGATCACTGCAGCAGCGACGACAGCGGCGGCGAGGCCGATCCATTCAGGGGTTGTCCGGTTACCGCCGAACAAGCCGCGGCGCTGGACCTCACCACCGACGACAACCATTCTTCCCATGACCTACCGTTCCCCTGTCTTGTGCTGTGTTTGTTATCGGCCGCTGATGTGGTCGGTGTCCGGGACCATGGAGTGCACGGCCCGCTGGCCGCGCAGTGCCGCCTGCCGTGCGGTTTCCCGCCCGGCCAGCAGGAACGCTGTGGCGCCGCCGGCGGCGATCTTCGCTGACCCGCGCCCCATCGAACCCGCCCCGGCCATGAACCCCGGCCCGGCCCCGGCTGTACCGGAACGGCCGGCACGCTGCAGCTCCGACAAGGTCCGTGTTTCCGCCGGGATGTCCGTGGCGTCAGGTCCCCTGCCGGTCGTGTTCCTCCTGCCCGGGGTGAGGCCCCTGCCGGCTCCCTCAATTCCTTGGTCAGTGGGGCCATCAGCTCCGGCCAGCTGACGGTGCATGGACCGGTGCCCTGGTGGGGCCGTCCGCCGGGGCCGGACTGGACTTGCGCGGTTCTGCGCCTCCTGATGGCCGAGGAGATCGCGGCCCCGGCACCGGCCATCATGGCCGCCCCGACAACGGACTGCCGGTGTGTCCCGAGGTTGCTGGCAGATGCCGGAAGCAGCGGCACGTACTTGAACAGCAGGCCCGGGGAGCAGGCGAGGACCAGCATCGTCGCACCGGCGAGGAAAACGGACGTGGCATTGACCATCGCGTCATCGACACCGTCCTCGGCGAAGGCGGGACGGGAGGCGAGAAACTTGAAGACGGCACCCATGATGAGCAGCAGCAGGGGCTTCGACAGGGCGATGCCGAGCCACAGCGAGCTGGTCTTCCCGACGCGTGGCCGGTACTGGGGGTGGACCATGAATCCGACCATCAGGGCAAGGCCGACGCCCAGCAGGTACAGCGCAATCGGCTGCAGCGCGAACAAACCCAGCAGCGCCCACGCCCCGACAAACAGCAGCCCGAACAGGACCACCCCTGCCAGGGGCCCGAACACGCCCGTTGACTCGTAAGAGGCGAACCGCATGATCGCCACAAGGAAATCCGTGACCCGGACGGAGGACCAAGACCCGGCTCCCTGGACGAGGGAGGTCAGCCAGTCGTTGATGACATAGCCCAGGGCGGGTCCGAACAGGACCAGCAGCACGGACAGCGGCCCGTACCAGAACAGGGATTGCCTCGCGCTGTCCAGATCCAGGTCTCCGTTGGAGACGTCCTTCCAGAGCTTGAAATACATCAAGGCCATGATGAGGATCCCGATACCGGCAAAGGCCGCCCACACGTCCCGGAAACCGTCATCTACTTCAAACGTGGAGACCTTCAGCAAGGTGCTGAGGACCTCGTTGGTGGTCTTCACGCCCTCGTCCTTGACAGTGTTCGCGAACCGCTCAAACCCGTCCTTCGCACCGGCAATGAACGCCACAGAATCCACCGCACCCAACACCGCCTGACCCCCGGAAGTGGTCGACAACGCAGTACGCAACACAGCACCCGCAACCGGCGAAAACTTCTTCCACACGGCGCCCGCCAGGCACATGGAGACGGCTGGTGTTGGGGCTTGGACTTTTGCGAGGGCTGTGCAAAAACGCGCGCTGTCAGTACCTGCGTAGTCCAGGGCTGCTTCAGGAGTAGTCAAGAAGTTTCCGAAGGCGCTGGCAGCAACGTTCTCGCAGTTGTCTCCGCCCATGAAGCCGTAGAAGGTCGGGTTCGCGCAGCTTTGTTTTCCGTGTTCGAGGTTGATTTGGTCGCGGATCTTGGCTCGTTCGGGCTCGGGCAGCCCGGCGAGGCGTTTCATTTGATCGGCATTGAGCTTGTCAGCGAACGCGATGTCCTCAGCGGCATGTGCAGTAACGGGCGATGCCATGCTGAGGCCCAGGAATAAGGCCAGGAGGACTGCAATCCAGCGGATCCGGGTGCTAGCGCGTGGCGTTTGCATATTCGATCCATCCGTCACGGCTCTTGTCAGTGAACAGGCTGTCGACCCAGGTGGTGGTAAGCGGTGCTAGGGCGCCTGTAGGGCCGTGCGGGTCTGGCCCCGATGGCCCCTGGTCTTTGACCCGGCCGCCGAAGTCCTTGTCCGCGGCCAGCACCTGGGCGTCGGTGATCTTCCAGTCCCCGTCCCAGCCCAGCTCGACGGTGATGGTTTCGTACCCGCCCAACGGCTTGCCCTCGGTGCGTGCCTCAAGCGATCCAGCGAACACCTGCACCACAGCCGTAGCCTTCTCGTCGCAGCTCGCGACCCGATACATACCGCCGGCGGCTACATCGGTCCGGGTGAACCAGCCGCCGTCAAAACCCGGCGTGGGGAGGTCCTTTGCCGCGCTTAGGTAGTCGCCGCTGAGGGTTGCTGTTTCGAACCATGGTCCTTGGGGTGAGATCTCGGCGAGGGTCTTCTTCTGTTCTGCCCAGGTATTGATGTTGACGTCGCGCAGCAGCGGCGCGTAGTTCGCGGCCGCCTGTACGGCCGAGTCGCAGGTCCCGTTGTAGCCGATGATCGTCCTGCCGTCACCAGCTACGCTGGTGCCGCCTTCCCCTACGCGAAGAGTCGAGACGGGAAAGCCGAATTTGCCTGTCGCTTCGAGCCCGGACTCTTGGGCTTCCGGTTGCCGTTCTGCCGGGCGGAACGTGATGACGAGGACGGCCGCGATGATGATGACGATCACCGCCCCCGCGGCGGCCAGTGCCTTCCAGTGCTTTCTCATTGGTTATGCGCCTGCCATGTTCGTCAGGGCCAGGATGCCGCCTATGATCACGCTGGCACCGGCGACGGCGCCGAAGGCTACTCCGCTGCGCTTTGCTCCGTCCGCACCATCGGCGATGTCATCAGAATGTCCACGCTGCCGTGCCACACCCCATTTGGCCAGGTTCCACAGGAATGCTGCGGTGACGAGAAACAGGGCAAGGGCCCAGATCCCGCCAAGGATGAGCTGGAAGGCGGATTTGAACTCGATGCCGAACACATCGATATTGGGCGTAACACCGTCCAGGGGGTTTTCTGCAGCGGAGCCGATGATGAGTTCGGTGGTGATGGTTGTCAGCATGAAGGGGTGTCCTATCGGTTGGTGGTCTTGGCAGGAAGGGTGGGCGTGGCGTCTGCGGTTTGTAGACCGGCCGCTATCTCAGCGGCTGCACGTTCAAAGGCGCGCCGTGCCGGGTTGGTGACGAGTTGCCAGTCGATGATGGAGCCGGTGTCGAGGGCCTTGTCGTAGGGGATGTCGATGAGCGTGCGCGCGGTTGAGGCAAGGATCGTGCGGAGTTCTGTTTGTTCCCGGGTGGTGGTTTTCGCTCCCCCGCCTTGGGTGACCAGGACGACGGCGTTGTTGACGAGGTTCTTGTAGTGGGGGTTGCCGGTGCGTTCTGTCATGGACTCGAGCTGTTCGATCATTCGCAGGGCGGAGACCACGGCGTTCTGTTTCAGGGTCGTTGGAATCACGAGCTGGTCGGTGACGTCGATGGAGGCCAGCCAGTTCGCTGAGCGGGTGTTGTTCCCGGTGTCCACGATGAGGGTGTCGTAAAAGCGGCTGACGACGGTATGGATGCGGTTGAATTCTTCAGCCCCGATGGATTTCATCCGATCGGCGTCCTCGTCGGCGACGAGGACCGAGAACTGGTTATTGCCCTGATGCCGGGTGTAATAGGACAACTCACCTTTTCGGGCGGCCACCGTTTCGAAGGATTCCAGGACGTTCAGCAGGTCCCACACGGTGCTGCTGGAGCCGTTGGAGTTGGTGCGGACACCGGCAGTGCCCATCATTTCGTTGTTGTCCCAGACCAGTGTCTGTTGTCCCGAGTGGATCCCGAACGTCGAGCCGAGGCCGACACTGCACATAGTCTTACCGACCCGCCCAGGGGCTGGGCGACCATGATCTGCATAGGCCGCGAGTAGATCCGCTGGATTGCCGACAGATCCGCCCGTCGGGCCAGCTCAGCAGCGCCGGCCTTGGGATTGATCAGACCGAAGCTCACGGCGCGAAGAAAAGCCTGCCAGCCCGTATCCGGCGGCAACTGATCGTTCACGTTGTCCTTCTGCAGCAGCGCGGCACTGCGCCGGCCACTGACCAGCGGGGCCTGTCCTGCATCAGCTGCCTCAGACAGCGGCAGCACCGGGGCGTCAGCTACTTGCCCCGCTGACCCTGGTAGTGGATGAACCCGCTCCGACTCGATGCTCTCTTCGGGTAGTCGGTCCGTAAGGCTGATCGTCGTTGTACGGGTCCGTTCGCTGCCTTGCCAATTGGTGCTCATTGGTTGTTCCTTTCACTCGCTGCGTTCTATTGCTCGTACGGGTTAGGAGGATTTCTCCGGTGAGATGGCGGTTACCAACCAGGGTTCCTGCTGGCCGGAGCGGTGCAGCATGATCTGCCACCGGCCGGCATCGGTGGAAAAGGACGCGGTGACCGTCATGGGGTTCCCGGCTTCCCTGCTGATCGCCGGGCCATCCGTGATCGTCTTAACCGGAACCCGTGCTGGGTCGATGTATCGAGCGTCGTCCGCGTAATCCGCTGCTAAATACGGGACAGGTCTGAAAACCAGATGGCTTCAGGTGCCTCGGGGCGGGCGAAAAGCCTCATCGCCGTTTCTGCCGCGTGTTCTACAGAGGTCTGCGACGTCGCGTCCCACGTAACCTCCGGGGCGCCGTAAAGTTCTTCTGCTTCGTGCCCGTGGCCGCCAGTGTGCCCTTCATCGCGAGTGGCACCGGCTGTTGACGCAGGCGTGCCAGACTCTGGGTTGGCAGCAGCGCAGGAAGCCAGGAATGCCCCTGCAGCCAAGAACGCTACAACGGTGCGGTACTTGCGGCTCATAGGATCGCCTTCGCTTTCAGAATCGGGGTGGGATCGATCGTCGGATTAACCGGGACCATTGGATTGGGCAGGGACCCGGCAAAGAACTCCATATGCAGGTGCCTCCCGGTGACATTTCCCGTGGCTCCCTCCATGCCCAGCGGCGTCCCAGCGGCTACGGTGTCCCCCTCTTTGACCTTCACCGACCCGGCTTCCATGTGGTACATGCCGATAGTCAATTTGCCGTCGGTTGTCTGACCTGTGACACCAGTTCCGAACAGTCCGTCAAGGTTCCGGACCTTCACGATCTTCATGTCCGTGATCGCCACGATCGTTCCGGGCCCGCCGGGGTGTGCGAAGTCGATGCCGTAGTGAAAATTGGCCAGCACGCCTCCTGCCGTCCCGGCAGGAGCGGGCCGCGGCCCGTACCCGCTGGTGTTAAACAGCCCCGGCCATCGGCTCGACCCACCTGCCCTCTAAATCACCAATGACCTGGTTACCCTCTCCTGGGCAGCTACCACTCGGATCGATATCCGAGCTGCTCTCCCCTCCCAACGCCCTAACGATCTGCGCCGCTTGGGACCGGAACTTCGTGTAGTGATTAGGGTCCGCATTGCGCTGAACCCGGTGGATCGCAATTGTCGGCTCCAGAGCCTCCCAACCTTCAACACGCTGAAGCGCTCTGAAAAAATTCGTGGCCGAGATGATGGGATTCATCCGATCCTCATATGATCCCCATGCGCCGTTCCCCCGCTGTTGGAACAACCCACGGGAGTCGGGCCCGGCCAGATCGCCATGGTCGACAACCCGCAAGGATGATTCTCCAATCGCCGCTTGCATTCCGATTACCTGAGCAGTAACCGACAAGCCAAGCGATCGGGCCGCTTCCATGACGGCTTCAGCATTCTTCATCTGTTCAGCGTCAAAGCCCTTCGACATCGAGGTACTGGAGACTCTTGATGTTGTAGCGCGACTGTTGCATGAGGCGATCGCCTGCGAAGACGCAATTCCGCCTTCTAAGACAACAACGAGAAAACCCATCAGCATCGCGCCAACCACCCCAGCAACCGTGAGTGCGCGCCCTGTCATCGAAGTACATCCCGCACGCGGTGATGAAATGAGGAAACTCTATTACTTAGCAATAAAGTGGAAGTTAAGAAATCGGGCAGGATGGACGCATGCCCAGACTGATTAAGCCCAATCTGCCGACCGAGGTCGAAGCTGCGGTGAGGTTCATGGGCAACAGAGCCCAAACGGACCTCTTGCGTCAATTGACCATCCAGGGTCCATCTACGATTGGACAGCTTCAAGCAGTGTTGGAAATCGGACGGCCTAGTCTGAACCGGCATCTGATTTCCCTCTCTGATGCCGGCCTGATCGAAACGGACCCTCCACGAGGTCAGCGCCAGGGAAAAGATGTCACTTATGCAGTGCAGAGACCCCGAATCCAGGAGCTCCTGCGCACGTACATCGCCTACATAGAGGGGCGCTGACAGCCACGCATATTGCCGCCGCCTTTGAGGATCGTCCATATCCGCCCCTTTGTTGGTTCACGCATGATTCACACATGCGTGAACCCGTCTCCGACGATACCAGTGCAGAGGCCTCGGTCAAGTCAGGAGGGCCTCGGATTACACACCCTCGTCTAGAATTTTTGAAATTGCTCTCAAAGCCTCGGGGTCTACGGGGCCAAGAGCTCGGGCGGCGAAGTTCTTTACCTCCGCCCGCCTCATCGAGCGAATTAACTCCAACTCAGCCTCTACCCGCTCCGGCAGCTTGCCACCTTCTTGGAGCAAGTATTCGGGGTCGACATCAAAAACTCTTGCTATTGCTCGAAGTGCCTCGTCTGGAACTACCTGTTCCTTTCCCGCTTTAAGCAGAGTCCAACGGGTGCGTGAGAGATAGTAGCCAGCCTTTTGCGCACCGTCTCGAATGGCGGGGTAGTCAAATGGCTTGCCGGTGTCGGAGACGATCACGTCTAGCAATAGATTGATCTTCCGCGCGAGCGTCTCTGCGCGTCGGACTGCAGCCGCTCTTTGCGGCGGTAGATCAAAATCGCTCACGTGATCCAACTCCAAGTGTTAGCTTCAGCGAAGAAGCCGAAGGTGACGATACCAATAAGTGCACCGACCAGAGCCTCCCCCCACGTGTGCTCTCGCAATACGGTTCGACTGACCAGCATCACCGGCGATAGTACCAATAGCCACGAGAATTCACCGCCGAAGACTGCAACGCTCCAAGAAACGGCAAAAGTTAGTACCGATACATGCGCTGAAGCATTCAGTCGCAAACGGGCCAGCGCAAGGCCTGCATTGCCGACAACAAGTCCCATAGCAGTAGCTGGAACAGGTCCTGGGACGTCAAGAATCAAACAAGTTAGGGCGCCGACGAGAGTTAGCGCTGCCACAACCTTTGTCCGAAGACTGGTGGCCAAGCCAAGCTTCATGGCCAGGACGGGAAACTTCTTATAGACGATGCCCGGGACTGCGATGATGCCTAACGCTAGGGCCGTCACCCCGATAATGCCAAGACCCGCCTTCACTCCCGCCAAGACTATGACCAGTAGCAAGACGGCAGGGGGATTAAGCGCTTTCGAAAAGCTAGCTGCCAGTGCGAGCAAGGGCTTTGATCGGACCAAGTTCTGCAAATGATGCCTCAATATCGTCGAGTAGTTTCCTCTCCGTCGCGGACAGGAGCCCTGGGTGGTCCATTCGGATGTCATCTACAAAAATGATCCACCGGTATAGCCGCTCTCGAGATGATCGTGACCCCAGGTTTAGAGCGGCTGCCTTGCCGGCCTGACGTCCCGGCTCTGTTTCACGAAGCCTTGCCACAATAGGTGCAAGCTTCTCAAGAAGTTCCCGGCGCTGGCCACGATCCGCCATTTGCTGACGTCCTCGAGAGTAGGCGGGCAACCCGAATCCAGCGGCAAAACCAAGCAACGTCGAGGCAATGAGCGTTCGATAACAGACATAGGCAACCTGCTCGAGGCTACTGTCGACACCAACCAGTTCTTGACAAATAAGCACCAGCTTCAGAACCACGGCCAACACCCCAATGAAGCAAGACGTTGCAATAATGTCGAACCCGACCCGAAACAGAGGCTTCTCCCCTGTGCGATCACGGCGCACGCACTCTACGCCGGTGTACATGGTGATGAGTCCGATCCAAGCGAAGAACAGACCTTGATACCAGGCGATCTCAGGAATGCCAGCAAAAGCATCGGTGAAATTCGTGGCCGAGTGAGGCGTCTCGGCGCTAAGCAGCAAGACGGCTTGGACAACTATCAAGGCAATGCCCGCTGCGACCAGTAGGCGCCAAAGCAAGCGGGAGGCGTCGGTAGCAGAGACTATGAGCCTGCTCAGCTCCGTCATCCCGAGCCCCAGAAATACGTGGACAACCAAGTTCATGAAATTTCGGTCGCCAACCCATGAGTCGACGACAAGGTAAACGGCGTCGATGTTAAGGGTGGTCCCCATAGCAACTAGCACCATAGCGGCAAGGATTCCAGGCTTCCAGCCCAAGCGCAGTCCGACTACGCGGGTTAGAACTACAGCCCAAAGTATCGCCGCCGGTAGAATTTGCAGCACTTTCAACCGAAGACCCTCTCGAACTGACTGACGGAAACAACTTCCTTTTCAAGAACCATGCCCGAAAGCATGTAAGCGACTTCCTCGGCAGCCTTCTCCACATCGTTCCATTGCGGGGAACGGGCGAGCATTCGCTTTATCCCCCTATGCCGTCCCAGATGGTTGAAGATGGAGGGCGCCGGCAGCGCCATTCCGTCGCATCCCTCGTGGCGCAAAAGAATGTGGCCCAACTCGTGACAGACGACGTGCATCTTGTGCAGATCTGAATGGTCTTTATGAACGAGAATATGTGACTTCGATTCCGTCTCAAGCCACAGACCCGAGACTCCCGGCAGCGTACTCCTAGGAACGGCGCGAACGACGATGGGTTTCCCGTGCTCCACTTCCACGGCCTTGATGAGCTGCCCATACGAAACCTGGCTCGGTAGACCGAGCTGCTCAACGGCTGCTTCCGGCGTCCCGTGCGAGACTTCTATCCTCTTGCTTCTACCTTGGCTCTTCATCATCACTACTCCAGCGCAAACATTTACACGCATGCGTCACGCATGTGTGAGAGACTGCTTTGAGGGCCGCCTTCCGCGCGCCCTGCCCCAACAGGGCAGTGACCACATATATCAACATTCGGCTGAGAGCGCTTGTCATGCAGGGAGGTAAGGAGATCGAAACGCTTAGGGCTAGGTTCAACAAACGCGCCTGGGGCT
The DNA here is from genome assembly GCF_049726125.1 of Arthrobacter sp. SD76. NCBI lineage: Bacteria > Bacillati > Actinomycetota > Actinomycetes > Micrococcales > Micrococcaceae > Arthrobacter > Arthrobacter sp. SD76. Next base: position 171,465 of record NZ_JBNBLR010000002.1, on the reverse strand, counting down.
GGCCGTGGCAGCTGCTGTGGCCAAAAGCTTCCAAGCGGCAGAACGTGCATGCTCCCCACGCAAAGAAGTGCCGAAGCAACACGTCAAAAAGCTGTGTATGCGCCCTTTTTCTGGCCACATCCTCGAGCGAAAGCGGGCCTGCGTAGTGTCATCCACTGCTATTCACCACGCGCCCGCCAGCGAACCAGAACGCCGCCTTACAGCGCTTGTGGCCAGCCGGCTGCCGGGGCCAGTTTCTGTTTCAACACGCCGAGAACTGTTTCTGTTTCAATACCGAGGTGGGGAAGTCCCCAGTGGTAGTTTCAGTTTCAGAGGAGCTGGAAGGTCCAGCATTTCACTCCTTCAGGGCCGCCAAGTCTTCCGGCCCGACCACTCTAATGAAGTAGAAGCAGCCCCGGCTGCTGTAGTTCAAAGGACAGGGATGATGGCTCCAACTACTCGTACAGGCAGACGCTCCAAAGGCGACCGCAAATTCGTCGGATTCCGCATCGCTACTCCGAAAGCCGATGCAATGGAAGAGATTGCCAAAGCGGAGGGGTACCAGTACGTAAGTGACTGGCTGTCCGATGTGGTTGAAGAGCGCCTGGCCAAAACTAGACTTCACGCGATCGTTCAGCAGGAGGAGTTGCCACTTGGGCGCTTAGCTTCTTAAAGTTGACGGCCCTCGTGAGGAGGGCCGTCGAAGCTTCTGATTCACGTACTGGAATGCTTGCCGGCGAACAGTGCGCGAATCGTTTGGAAGTCCTTCGCAGGGCTTCATTTGTGTAGCAAAACCGATCTGCCAGGATCGGTCTCTTTTCATTGCCTGTCACAGCAACTCTCCCCGAAAGGATTGTTCTCATCGTACATGGACTCCCATGTGCGTCGCCAGCCATACCTGTTTCTGGCGTGTCGCGCAACCTCTCATCGTCATGTTCGCCCGCTGAAGCTTGGGCCGCCCTTGCACCTGCTCTCGCAGGTCAACCACGGGTCCGTCTTTCCAAGGACGGCGGTAAGTCGTATCCGCAAAAACATGAACGGAACCTCACCGAAACACTTCCGTCTGTTCCCGCGGCGGTCCGGATCTTCGGCAAGGACGGCACCTGCGCTGCTATCTTTCTGGACTTCGACTCCTCGATAGCCGGGGAGGACTGGGTTCACGCAGACGTTCGTGCCGCTCAGACCTGGTTGCACTCGGTCGAGGCCCGCTGGATCGAGGACTACTCCCCCAACGGTGGCCGCCACATCTACGTCCCGCTGGCGCAACGAGTCACATTTTCCGAAGCGCGTGATCTTGTTGAGGCGCTAGGCACCCGGTACCGGACCCTAGACAAGACCCCGCACCAAAATCTGCTCCATGGCTGCATGCGAACCCCCGGCTCACCCCACAAACGGGGCGGCCACCAAGAGCTTGCAATGAGCCTGTCCATGGCCTACGACATCGTACGGCGCCCCAACAGTGCCACCGTCTGGGCCGCCATGACCAAAGACCTGGCCGCAGAGATCAAGGCCGTCCGGGCACTACGCCAGGAGGCCACCTTCACGCCGGAAACCGCTCCGGCCCCAGTTGTGGACCAGCCTGTTGGCCGCATGACCCGCGCCATGCAGGTGCTCGCCCAGACCGGCATATACGACGCGAATCGCTACGCCACAGACTCAGACGCCCGCCAAGCCGTCATCGTCGGAGCCGCTGCCGCCGGCCTCGAGCTAGTGGACGTTGAACGCCGGATGCTTCAGGGAACCTGGCCCGGACTGGCCTCCTTCTACGCCCGCTACGCCGCCCGACACAGGCTCCCGGCCCTGCGACGGGACTGGATGAATGCCCTCGCCTACCTCAGCAAAAACCCGGCCAATCGGAACGGAAAGAACAATGTCCGCAGATCCCCCACAAGCCTGCCAGATACACAGGCGGGTCCGCTAAAGAGCTCAAATCCAATTACTAACCCTGATGCAGAGCATCAGTACATTCGGTCCTGGCGCAGTGCTCTTAGGATCCGGGAGGTCAACTACCAGCAATCCAGGAGCGGAATGGCCAGGAGGATGGTACTGAGGGCCCTTGGGGAGGCAGCCCACAAGACAGGGTCCCGTTTCATTGAATTCGGTGTCCGATCCATTGCTGTGGCAACTGGCCTCGATCACACAACTGTTGGCCTGCACTTGCGGGAGCTGCGTGCTGAGAAGGACCCACTTGTGACCTTGGTTGAAGAAGCGCGCGGCACCAAGGGAGATCTGTACATGCTCACCGTCCCAGACGAGCTGAAAACGGTGGCCGAGGAAGCTAGTTGGCAGAAAGGGAAGATTCACGGCCTCCGGCCAGTCTTCCGGGAATTGGGTCTGCCGGCAGCATTCGTTTATGAAGCACTGGAGCACTCCCCTGCGCTGTCTACGACTGAAATTGTCGACGTCACTAGACTGTCCCGCTCTACCGTTCACGAAGCGCTCGAAATCCTCGCAGCTTGGAACTTGATCAGCCGCAATGCTGGCCGTGCCTGGTCAATGGTAGCTGCCACATCCCTCAAACAGCTGGCCGAGCGGTTTGGCGTAGTGGAAGCCGTGGCTGTCCAGGTTCAGCGGTACCGAACGGATCGCATTATTTGGCGTGAGTGGCTTGCTAAGAACGTTAATACCGTTGCCGAACTCCTCTCCCCTGACGACGACTACCCATGGGAAATGTTCGAGGGACCGCCCGACGACTGGTCACTCTCGGACATAGCATTCCGTCGCGCCGGCTGAACTGGCAATAAGGCCTGCAGCGACCCGGGAGGGTGCGCCTAGGGAGAGTCCTGATGGTTTGTCTGGATCACCCCTTACGGCTGGTGCACTGCGGGTATTCAGCCGCGGCGCGCCTCCCATGGTGGGCATACTAAGTGCGGAATTATTGACTGAGGAAGGCCCTTGGATAAATTGTCGGCCTTCAAAGCCTAAGCCCTAGTGGTACCGGTCTGATCCCAGAGTGGTACCACACCGACATCACACTAGGACGGTATCCCAAGTGATTATTCTGGTCGCGCATCAGAAAGGCGGGGTTGGCAAGTCCACCATCGCCGTCAATATAGCCGTAGAGTTCACCTCAAAAGGGAAGAGCGTCATCATCGTCGAGGCTGACCCGACCGTGAAGACGTCCAGCACCTGGGCCAAGGACCGTGAAGACAGCGGGTACTCCCCCATCACCACCGTTCGCCAGACCGGCAACCTTCGCGGGACGCTGCTTGATTTGGCCGACAAATATGACGCGGTAATCGTAGACGCGCCGGGTAAGGATTCCTCGGAGATGCGGACAGCGATGACAGCTGCCGATCTCATGCTCGTGCCGATCCCTCCGAGCCAGCCCGACCTCGACACCACGGAGAGTCTGGTTGTCACCATCAATCAGGCCCGTGACTTCAACCCTGAGCTTAAGGCACTTGCAGTCCTCAACCGGGTCCCCACCAACGTGTTCTCCGACTCCGATGCCGAGGCACGCACCTACCTTGCGGATTTCCCCGAACTGCGCGTGGCCCGGACCAAGCTACACGAACGCAAGGTCTATCAGACCAGCGTCTCGGAAGGGCTGGGTGTAGTCGAGATGAAGGATTCCAAGGCTAAACGTGAGATTCAGCTTTTAACTGAGGAGGTTCTGGCATGGTGAGGCAGCGGGGGCGCACTGATCCGCAGACCGAGAAGCAGATAGAGGCCTTTGCTGCTCAGGCAGAACAACCTCTTGCCCCTGTAACGGCACTCCCCCAGCCGGCTGGCTCGGCGGCAGATGAGGTTGAGAAATCCAGCAAGTCGAAGAGGCCGGTGCAGGCGGCTGACTCACCCTCCGCCAGAGCCCGCATTCTTGCTCCTGCTATGGAAGCCTGGAAACAGCGAAACCGCGAGCCCAAGACCGGTGGTATCAACTTCCGTGCCAGCACGACCCAGTTGGAATTGCTGCGCACTGCAGCCCTCGTCGAGGAGATGAGCCAGCAGAAAATCTTGGAGCGCCTCGTTTGGCCCATCCTCGAGGAGAAGTACGGTTCCAGCCTTTCCGAATAGCCCTCTCCCCCACTCTCCCACGTGTCTCTGCGGGCGGTTTCCTCTGGTGAGGTGGCCGCCCGCGGCTTTACCTAGATCTTGCCAGTCCGCTCCAGAGCCAGGCTGCTTGTCTTGGTACTAGTGTGGTACTACTACGCTCCCAGTCGTTCAGGCGGGCACGGTACCGGTGTGGCGGCAAGGGTTTGGGTGCGGGGTGGACGCGGTTCTTTGGTGTGGTGTCGGCCCCGGGCTGGTGCGGTACCGGTGTGGCGGCAGGGTTGAGGTGCGGGGTGGACGGGGCCCTGGTGCGGTACTGGTGTGGTACTGGCACGGTACCGGTGGGGCGGCAGGGTTGGGTGCGGGGCGGACGCGGTTCTTTGGTGTGGTGTCGGCTCCGGGCTGGTGCGGTACCGGTGTGGTACTGGCGCGGTACCGGTGTGGCCGCAGGGTTGAGGTGCGGGGTGCACGCGGTCCTTGGTGCGGTACCGGTGTGGTACTGGCACGGTACCGGTGCGGCGGCAGGGTTGACGGCGGGGTGGGCGCGGTTCTTTGGTGTGGTGTCGGCCCCGGGCTGGTGCGGTACCGGTGTGGTACTGGCGCGGTACCGGTGTGGCGGCAGGGTTGACGGCGGGGTGGGCGCGGTTCTTTGGTGTGGTGTCGGCCCCGGGCTGGTGCGGTACCGGTGTGGTACTGGCGCGGTACCGGTGTGGCGGCAGGGTTGACGGCGGGGTGGGCGCGGTTCTTTGGTGTGGTGTCGGCCCCGGGCTGGTGCGGTACCGGTGTGGTACTGGCGCGGTACCGGTGTGGCGGCAGGGTTGACGGCGGGGTGGGCGCGGTTCTTTGGTGTGGTGTCGGCCCCGGGCTGGTGCGGTACCGGTGTGGTACTGGCGCGGTACCGGTGCGGCCGCAGGGTTGAGGTGCGGGGTGCACGCGGTCCTTGGTGCGGTACCGGTGTGGTACTGACACGGTACCGGTGCGGCGGCAGGGTTGACGGCGGGGTGGGCGCGGTTCTTTGGTGTGGTGTCGGCCCCGGGCTGGTGCGGTACCGGTGTGGTACTGGCGCGGTACCGGTGTGGCGGCAGGGTTGACGGCGGGGTGGGCGCGGTTTCTTTGGTGTGGTGTCGGCCCCGGGCTGGTGCGGTACCGGTGTGGTACTGGCGCGGTACCGGTGTGGCGGCAGGGTTGACGGCGGGGTGGACGCGGTCCTTGGTGCGGTACCGGTGTGGTACTGGCACGGTACCGGTGTGGCGGCAGGGTTGAGGTGCGGTATGGACGCGGTCCTTGGCGCGGTACCGGTGTGGTACTGGCACGGTACCGGTGTGGCGGCAGGGTTGAGGTGCGGGGTGGACGGTCCTGGTGTGGTACTGGCACGGGGGTGTTGCGCGATGTGTGATGCTGACTCGGTTCTCGTGTGGCGTTCGGTTCCGCGGCAACAGGCGATGACGTAGGCCCGGCAGACCAAGGATCCGTCAGTGCCAACAAAGGTTCCTGGGGAGGTGATAACCATCGTTGAGGTGTACTGAGTCTGAGGCCAGACGCACTTGAACCTAAGGTCTGCACGGCCCGCACGGCTCGTCGCTACGCGCTATTCGGGTACGGATCGTGATCGGCTTTAACCCTTCGGGGATCTTCGACTCTGCGGCTGTGTTGGCTGTCTCGTACGTCGTGCCTTCGGCTTCGACGTAGCTGAGTTGCCCGTCACTGACTTCTACGGTCAGGGCTATTTTCACGCCCATATTTTAGGCAACTGCCCTGGCGAGGGTGCTTTCCAGGACTGCCAGCAGCGCCGGCGCGTATTTCTCTTCGCGCCGATCCACGGGTCGTGCGTCGTCCGGGGCAAGGCAGGGGGTCATCATCCACAGGGCGAAGTAGTTGTGCGGAATCCGCAGCTCTACCGCGCGCTGGAACAAGCGCACGACGACCGGGTCCAGCGACAGATCCCGCTGGAACTGGAATCCTGGACAGAACGTGCCTTCGTCGATGAAAACGCGAACGAGCTGCCGCAACGCCGGTTCGGGATCCGGGAAGCCGGCTTCGAGCCGTTCCCTCACCTGGGTCAGCGCGGGCAGGCCGAACTCTTCGCGAATAGCGTTCCAGAGCTGCGGCGGAATGGGGGAGCGGTATAGGTCAGCTGACATCGGTGATGGCGTCCAGAAGCCATTGCGTGGAGGCGGGTTCGCGGCGTAGCAGGAAAGTGCGCAGCGCCGAGCCTGAGGATGAAACCTGAACTTGCCAGTGTTCGATGTCGACGACGTTCCCGACTCCTACGGGGACGCTCCGGCGGGTTTCCCACCAGGCGTCCCTGGTGTACCAGTGGGCGCTTTCAAGGGTGGGGTCGACGGCCCAGATCTGGCCGTCATGGCGGACGGCGAGGGGAGTGCCGGCGGGAGTGAAGCGGACATCGACGGGGATGCTGAGGGTGGGTGCTTCGGGGGTGATGGTCATTGCGGGTGGTGTTCTCTCTGGTGTTGCTAGTCGGGTGGTTTAGGCGGCTTTGACGAGGGGGAGTTCGTCCCAGTGGGTGGTGTATCTGGGGGAGAGCATGTCGCGTTTCATGGTCCAGTCCGGACCGCCCCGGATCCCGCCAAAGCCGAGGCCAATGGAGCCGCGGCCGTAGCGGCGGGTGACGTCTTCGAGGAGGGGGCCGATGTGGCGTTCCTCGTGCCGGTTCTCGAACAGTTCGAGGGGTTTTTGGTTGCCGGTGGGGCGCAGATCGGTGACCATGATCCCGGCCCTGGCATAGCGGACGCCGTCGACGATCCTGGGGAGGAGGGCGTGGGCGGCTTTGGTAAGGATGACGGGGTCGGCGGTGGGCATGGGCAGCGGGACGCAGACGGAGGGGTAGGAGGTGTCGTTGGGGTTGAAGTGTGAGGTCCCGGCGAATGCGGTGAGGACTTTGGCCTGCAGCCCGGTTTGGCCAGCCTCGCTGAGGCTTGCTGGCCGTAGACGCTCATGACCTGCCGGATCCCGGCCGCGGTGGTGATGGGTTTGGCGAACGAGCGGGAAAAGATGAGCTGGTCCCGGCCGATGCGTTCTTCTTCCATCGGTATGCAGGGGTTGCCCTGCAGTTCCAGGACGGTGCGCATCACGACCACGTTGAACTTGTCGCGGATCATGACCGGGTCGGCGCGGACGAGGTCGGTGATGGTGAAGATGCCCATGGCGTTCAGCCGGCGGGTGAGCCGACCGGCGATGCCCCAGACTTCCTCGACGGACAGCCGGTCGAGCAGGCCCTGGCGTGCCTCCTTGGGGATGGAGTCCCAGTGGCAGACGCCGCCGAAGGCCTTATTGTTCTTGGCCCACTTGTTGGCCAGCTTCGCCAGGGTCTTGGTCGGGCCGATCCCGACGCAGACGGGCACGCCGACGTTCCGCCGGACCGTGGCCTTGATCGACCGGCCCATCGCAGCGAGCTCGGCCGGGGTGCCTTTGACGCCGAGGAAGGCTTCGTCGATGCTGTACACCTCGAGCCAGGCCGAGTACCGGCCCAGCAGTTCCATCACCCGGGCGCTGATGTCCCCGTAGAGCTCATAGTTGCTCGACAGCGCGACCAGGCCCCACTCCTTCGCCCTGGGGGCGAGCTTGAACGCAGGCTCGCCCATTGCGATACCCAGGGCCTTGGCCTCGGGGAACGGGTGACAGCGCAGCCATCATTGTTTGAGAGTACGATCACCGGGCGCCCCTCCAGGGATGGGTTGAAAGCGCGCTCGGCGGAGGCGTAGAAGCAGTTCACGTCCACGTGCGCGATCTGCGGCATCCGCCGCATCACCGCCGGCTTAGACATCGCTAGCCCCACCCCGAGGCGAGGCGGGAACCATGCCACCTGCTTCGCCGTGGCCTAGCCGTCCCGCCAACGCGTCCCGCGCTTCGACCGCTTGAGGCAGCGAGGAGCCCGCAGCTAGCACATATGGACCAGAAATCATGACAACAACACACCTCTAATTCGAAAGTATATTCGAAAACTGTAGTGGACGGCACTGACAATGCAGTTCCTGAGGTGATGAGGGTTATTCCGTGGTGGTCAGCTGCGAACTGTGCAGAGGGCTCCGTCTGACCGCAATAAGGGTTTGCCTGATGTCTGTGCGGCTGGGTGGTTATCGGCTCTGGATGTGCAGGGCAGTTCCAGCGTGGTCGCGTTGTGTGCTGGCCGGGCAGGAAGGACTTCCCTGGCACGGCCCCGAGACCGGACTGGGCGAGATCACGCCTTGGAGCATGCCATATCCACGGAGGCTGGGGCAGGTGTGGTGTTCGCCAGGGCTCATACCCCAGATGGGCGTCCGCTGGCGCGGCCGGCTGTTGGGTGCTGCCGGCCCGTCGCAGGGCTCCGGCCCGTCATCACCTGTGTGTCTACGACGTTTTTGCTGCTGTCCTTATGTTGTTACCGGGTTCAGTTCCGCGGCCGTTGTAGGGTCGTGGCTACCCAGGGGAGGCGGGTATGGCTTTGGTTGCTGTGCCGCACGGTCTCGTGACGGCTTCGAAGGATTGGCCGCCTGCCACCCCGCGATGACCCGACCGCTAATTGAGAGACGCGACATGATCGCCGGATAAGGACACGACGGCGCGGTTATCTGCTGGGCTCTACCCATCCAACAGACTGGAGGCTGTTCTTGGTGCAACTTTGGGCCGGTATTGACGCCGGCAAAGCCCACCACCACTGCTTTGTGATCGATGCCGACGGAAACCGTCTGCTCTCCCAAAGAATCCCCAATGACGAACCAGCACTGCTACAGCTCCTGGGCGACGTTCTGGAACTAGCCGACGGTGACCCGGTGGTTTGGGCGATGGACCTGAACCATGGGGGACCGGCTCTGCTGATCGCCCTACTCGCTGGTCATGGCCGGGACGTCCTCTACATTCCAGGCCGCACAGTGCATCACGCCTCCAAAATTTACCGCGGCGAAGGCAAGACAGATGCCAAAGACGCTGCCGTCATCGCGGACCAGGCCCGCATGCGAAACGACCTGCAACCACTTCGGGCCGGGGACGAGATCAGCACGGGGCTGAGGCTCCTGACCGCTCGTAGGGCCGATAAGGCAGCGGACAGGGTCCGGGCGCTCAACCGCCTGCAAGCCCAGCTGCTCGAATACTTCCCTGCCCTGGAGCGGGCCTTCGATTACAGCCGGTCCAAGGCCGCACTGATGCTGCTGAGCAAATACCGGACACCGGACGGAATCCGCCGCGCTGGCCAAACCAGAATTCAGGCTTGGCTGCAAAAACACGGTGCCCGCTCCTCGGCAGCTGTCGCCACAGCGGCAGTTGAGGCGGCAAAATCCCAGCACACCATAGTTCCGGCTCAGGACATGGGGGAGGGGATTGTTGCCGCACTCGCCAAGGAGATCCTCACCCTGAACGAAGAACTGGCGGACATCGATGCAAGGATCAGTGAGAAAGTCACGGAACACCAGCACACGCAGGTGCTGTTAAGCATGCCCGGCTTCGGCCCTGTCCTCGCAGCCGAGTTCCTCGGTGCTACAGGCGGAGACCTAGCCGTATTTCAGACCGCGGATCGGTTCGCGGGCGTCGTCGGTCTGGCGCCGGCGCCCAGGGACTCCGGAAGGATCAGCGGAAACCACCATCGACCCAGACGTTATGACCGCCGGCTCCTGCGCGTCTTTTACCTCTCCGGGCTATCAGCCCTTAAGTCCTGTCCTGCTTCACGCGGCTACTACGATCGGAAACGGGTCGAAGGAAAATCCCATATCCAGGCAATGCTCTCGCTCGCCCGGCGACGGCTCAATGTCCTCTGGGCCATGCTGCGCGACGGAGCCCTCGTATACGCCCATGCCAGTGGCCACACAGTCATTGGCTGCCTGATCGAACCCACGTCTCACTTCGGTGGAGTTTGGCGGACGGTTGTTGCTTGCTGATTTCGGTAGAGCGAAGCTCTGCTCCAGCCAACCAGGCGTGCAGCCTCTTTCGCGGTGAGTCCTTTTGCCCGGGCATCCCTGGCGACGGCCAGTTTTTCTGCGATGAGGCCAGGATCCGATGCAGGGCGGCCGAAGCGTGTGCCGTTCTGTTTTGCTGCAGCGATCCCGGCATTTATCCGTTCGAGGATGAGCTCGCGTTCGTACTCGCCAAGTGTGGCTAACATGTTCAGCATGAGCCGCCCGGTCGAGGTCGTCGGGTCGATACCGTCTGAGATGGAGCGGAGGTTGATACCCCGGTCCTGGAGCAGCGTCACGGTGTTCAGGACGTCGATCAGTGACCGGCCGAGCCTGTCGATGCGCCAGACCACAACAGTGTCACCGGGCTCGGCGTACTCCAGGAGCTTTTTCATGCCTGGTCGCTCGATCGCGGCGCGGCTGCCGGAGATGACATCGGCGAACACATAGCGCTTCTGGACCCGACCGCGACCAGCGCGTCGAGCTGCAGCTGCGCGTCCTGGCTGGATGTACTGACCCGTGACTATGTCAACCTTTCTTGGCCCCGGGAGGACGGCGATATCTGGCCCCGTCAAGGAGCCTGAGGTTCCCCGCGCCTAGCCCTACTTCATGACCCGCGCAGGTACGCTGATCCAATACCGTTGATGCATTTGGGGGCGCCATGCTGAACTGGACGCCCTCTTGACCAGGAGGTGGGTCAGAGAAGATGCGCTCAGAGATTATCGAACCGCCCAGCAGCAATAGGCGTGCTGCTGCCTGCCCCGTTGAAGTATGAGGCCGTGGGTCGTGATCGAGCACCTGGCCGCGCAGCTCGGCATCGCGGACGTCTCGTGCGTGAAGCGGTACACCGAGCGCAAGCCGACGGCGTATGAGCACGCGTGGGAGATCCGGGACGCCTACGAGTACCACGAGTACGAGGATGCGGAGTGGTCGCGGCGGTTCCGCACGTTCCTGCACGGACGGGCGTGGACGCACGCCGAGGGGCCGGTGGCGCTGTTCAACCAGGCGGTGGGCTGGCTGCGCCGTCACCGGGTGCTGCTGCCCCCTCGGCACTCGACAGCGACCAGCATGCACTCACGCGCTCGGCATGCGCGTCACGGCGTCGGCGTCACCCGGATGCCGAGCGTTCCGGCCTCACCTCGGCGCAGTCGGCTGCCGAGGAGGCTGAGGCGACCGATGATGCCGTACTTGCGGGCGATGAGCTGCCGATAGCGGGCCGTGGTGGCGGCGTCGCAGATCTCGGCGGTGGCGGGAACCTGGTCGCCCGTCGAATTGCCGCGTAGATCGCAGGGCCGACGAGGACATCGGCGCGGGCCCGGATCCGCTTGACCTTCCAGGAGTCCGCGGCCGTCCAGACGCCGAGCGCGTCGCCGTCACGCACCACCCCGACGGGGGTGGCGACCGGGTGCCGTTCCTGAGGTAGCTGGTGACCAGCAGATACTTGCCCGTACCGAGCCGGTCCAGTGAGGCTCCGTCCATGCCCGCAGTCACAGGTTCTTCGCGTAGAAGCTGGCGAGTCGTTCGACGGCGGCGTCGACGTATGCGGGTTCGTCGTACATCTCGTAGTGGCCGGCGCCGTCGACCACCATGAGGTCGACGGGGTTGGGGGCCATCTTCCACAGCTGCATGCCCATGTCGTAGGAGCCGGTGTTGCCGATGCGCCCGGCAAGGACGACCTGCAGGGGCTGGGTCATGAGCTGATCGGCCAGATGGAACGCGTCGTAGCCCAGCAGGAGGGAGTCGCTGCGCAGGAGGCGCCGGTTCGTGGAGTGTTCGTTGCCGCCGCGCTCGGTGCGGTAGTAGGTGACGGCCTCGGTGGTGTCGATGTCGGTCAGGCCCGCTGCCGCGGCGTCCTCAAGGGTGTCGGGCAGCCAGTTCACGCGGGTCATCTCGCCGGAGCGGGCCTCTTCGGTCCGTGCGTTGGCGAGGGCGTCGAGTGCTGCGGCCGGACCGGCGGGGGAGAAGCTGCGGAACGCGTGGCCGATGTTGACGGGGACGACCGTGCCGACCGCCTTGATGCGGTGGTCCGTGCGGGCGGTGTGCACGGCGTAGCCGCCACCGGCGCAGATGCCCAGGACGCCGATGCGCTGCGGGTCGATGCCGGGGGTCGTGGTGAGCGCGTCGATGGCGTAGGAGATGTCCTCACCGCGGCGGTAGGGGTCTTCGAGGTCGCGGGGCTCGCCCTCGCTCTGGCCCTGGTGGGCGGGGTCGAGGACGAGCGCGGCGATGCCGCGGGCGGCGAGACGGGAGGCGTAGTTGGCGCCGATCTGCTCCTTCACGCTGCTGCCGGGGGTGGAGAGCACCACGGCGGGCAGCGGTGCGCTGCTGTCGGCGTTGTTGGGCAGGTGGAGGTGAGCGGCGAGGTTGATGGGACCGCGCGGGATGGTGAGGTGCTGGATCATGACTGGCTTCCTTCGCGATAATGTTGTTCCATAGGAGCTCAGTACAAGACGGTATCTTGTACGATCTGGAACTAGTACGAAACTGTAGCACATGAAACGGAGGACCGCATGTCGGTCGACGGGGCGCAGCTGTGGACGCTGAACCAGCGGCTGCTGGCAGTCGTGATGGACGCCTGCACGGCGGAGCTGGCCGAGCTCGGGTTGGAAACGAAAGAGTTCTTCGTCCTGGCCGAGGTGGAGGCATCGCCGTACCCGGCCGAGATCGCGACCGCGCTACTGCTGCCCAAGGCGAGCGTGACGGTCTACGTCCGCAACCTCGTCACCAAGGGCTTCATCCGCCGCGAGATCGACGAGGCGGACCTGCGGCGTCACCGGCTCGCACTGACCGACGAGGGCACGAAAGCGCGCGATCAAGCACTTGCAGCCCTCGCGGCGGAGTACGACCGCAGGTTGGCGAGGGTCACCCCCCAGGACCGCGTCGAGCTGCAACGCATCCTCAAAGCGATGCTCGCCTCGCCCGCGTCAGGCAGCATGCGTGAGTGATTCGTCCGTCCGGTGCTCTGCTGCTGGGATGCGCTTGTCTCGGTCGGCCTTGACCGCGGCTGCGGCGGTCGCAGGATCCTTGTCCACCGGTCGCGCCTGGCCGTGCCAGGCGCACTGGCATTCCGCGCGCACATGCTGAGGCCACCGGGACGGTTCGGGAACGTCACGAGCCACGTTTTCTGCCAGGAGTGCCACTGCTGCCAACGGTGCCAGTTCCAGGCGCCACCGCGGTGACTGGCCTCGCCAAGCCCCCGGCAAGTCCCTCATGGATGCGGTGGCCGTCTCGCTCGTCATTCAACATTGCGGCGCTCTGGCGCTTCATTGACGGGCTGTCAGGTATTCCCGACAGGAGCTGCCGAGGGTCTCCTGTCGGCAAACGATTCGTTTGATGACAGGCTGCCCGTCTGTCCAATGAACCGGTGCAATCCGAGGGTTCGCGGCGGCGCGAATCCAATCAGATCCGATGGTGATTGCTGATAGGGTTTGACGACAGATAGGGTCCGATCCTCCGCACGGAAGGGGCCCCTCGGTGGCGAACCTGGTCTACAAGCGGGTCTCGACCGACCAGCAGTCCACCGCCCGGCAGAACCTCGTCCTGGACGAGGCCGGCATCGAGGACCCCGTCGTCTTCGAGGAGGACCCGGGAACCTCCAGCCGCCTCCACCCCCTCCAGCGGCCGGGCGACACCGTGAGGGTGCGTTCTCCGCCATGGACCTCACCGCCCGCCACCCGCGCACCGAAGAATTGCTGTCCACCGGAAGTTCATGGTGCAGACCCTCGCCGCCGCCGGCGAACTCCAGCGTGACCTCCAGCGCGAGCTGACCTACGACGGACTGCGCGCGGCGGAGGCCAAGGGCAGCAAGGGCGGGCGCCGCCCCGCCGTCCCGGCCGACAAGACCGACGGCGTGTGCACCTCCTACCTGGAGGGCCGCTCGATCGCCGCCCTCGCCCGTGACCACGGCGTCAGTCGCGGCGCGATCCGCACAGCCGTCGCGGACCTCATGCCCGACCACACCGCCATCGAGGAGGACGTCCCGGCCCCGGAGCTGCCGGTCACCCTCGACATGCCGGGCAAGGTCGCCGACTTCCTCCGCACCACTGAGCTGGAGCCCGCCGAGCGGGCCGCGCTCAACCAAGGGGTGACCGTACGGCGCGGTCAGGGCTACACCTTGCGCATCACGGCAGTGCCAGCGGTCCACCGCCAGCTCCTCGCCCGCTGCCAACCGCTCGACGGCGGCCAGGGTGTCCCTGCCATCCCTGCCCAGCGCAAGGCCCGCCGCGAGTACGAGAACCGCGTCACCGGCCTCGGAGCTCCGGCCTGAACAAGATCACCGGCTTGGCGTTAACCGCTGTACCGATGTTCCCCGAGGCCGTCATACCTGGATCAATCGTCCTCGGGCGGCGGTTCGCTCGCGCCGGGGGAGTGGTTCGACCAGTCGTCATTGGCCTTGGGGGTAGCCTCTGACTTCTCTACGGTAGCGGTCCTGGCGTGGGCTGCTGCGGCAGCCCACGCGGGCGCCGGCTGTAGTCTGGCAGTTTCCTCGAAGGGATCGGCTGCCGAAGCGGCGGCCTCTGCCGGCGTCGGTTCCACGTGCGGGGGCTCGACCTTCGGCACGGGGGAGTTCGACGCGCCCGCCGCTAGCGGTCATGCGGCGGACCTTCACCCGGTGCTGCACGGCGGGGGTCTTCGTGAAGATGATGGCTTGGCCGGGTTCCAAGTCCCGAAGCTCGTTCGGGTGGACGCGGAACTGTTCGACCTCGCGCAGCGAGCCTTGACCGCTCGCTCGCGTTGTCATGCCCAGCTCGTCCTTGTCATCGAAAATCTGGGTGGTTTCTGCCATACCTTTTTCGGTGCCGATCAGTCCGGCGTATTCCTCGGCGTTGGTGTCCTGCTGGTGCAGCACCTTCACGTTGGAGTTCTTGATAACAGAATCCTTGAAGCTCATCGAAGCTTCTTCAAGGGCGGTACTGACCTGCGTGGCCAGAGTAACGGCTCCGCCGTTGCTTCTGGCCCGCTCAAAGAGCGACTGGAGCAGCGAACCTCCAAGTGCTGAAAATTCGTCAACGACGATGTAGCCCATGCGGTTCTGTTCCATCTTTCCTTGGGACCACGAAACGACGCGGCCACGGAACCAACCGTCAAGCTTTCCCACGGCTGGGGGAGTGGGGCCCAGCTTCCGCCGCAGCGGAAGCCAAAGGTTCTTGGCCCAGAAGGCACCTGCCTTGCTGCGACCCCGGTATCGGTGCCAGCGGCGACTTCCCAAGTCTCCAAAGGCTGCCGTGACGTCCTGGAGGGCAAGATTGCCGATCTGTCGGGCGGCCTGCGCGTCCCGCGCTGCGTCCAAATTGAACAGCACGACGTCTCCGCGAAGGATGGCCTCACGAAGGTCAAGCCCGGCAGGGCTTTCGCGCAGCACGTTTCCGGCTGCGCCTTCGATGGCCCCCGCAAAACGCTGGCGAAAGTTGTTTTTCCTGGGTTGAGTGCTTGTGTCAGCTTTATTGGAGTCCGCCAGGAGGGCTTGACCGGCACCCAATGAACGTGCGCTGGAGCAGCACCTACCGCATGAATCAACTCTCGATGCAGCTTTCGGGCTGGGACACTATGACCTTATCTTCAACGCCGGCCAGTTCCTTTGGAGCGCTAGGCGTTTTGTTGGGTGATGGTGTGGGCGAGGCGGTAGGAGTCGGTGCCGGTTTCGATGATGGCGCCGTTGAAGGTGAGGCGGTCTACGATCGCGGCGCAGAGGCGCGGGTCCGAGAAGGTTTTAGTCCAGCCGGAAAAGGATTCATTAGAAGCGATGGCGATGGAGTTCTTTTCCTCTCGCTCGGTGAGGACTTGGAAGAGCAGCTCAGCGCCGCGGCGGTCCAGTTCCATGTAGCCCAGCTCGTCGATGCACAGCAGATCGACCCGGCCGTAGCGGGCGATGGTTTTAGCCAGCATCTTCTCGTCGGCGGCTTCGACGAGTTCGTTCACGAGCCGGGTGGCTAGGCGTATTTGACCCGGTATCCCTTCTCCGCGGCGGCCGTGCCGAGACCGATGAGCAGGTGTGACTTACCGGTGCCGGAGTCTCCGATGAGACACAGTGGTGCGCCTTTGCGGATCCAGTCCCCAGTCGCGAGGGTATGGATGGTAGCGGGGTTGATGTTCGGGTTTGCGTCGAAATCGAAGTCTCCAAGCCATTTGTCCCGCGGGAAATTTGCGGCCTTTACGCGGCGGATTGAGGAGCGACGGTCCCTGTCATCGCACTCGGCCAGCAGCAGCTCGGCCAGGAATCCCTGATAGGTGAGCTGTTCCTTGCCGGCGATGGTCAGGGCTTCGTCGAGAACCGCCCGAATCGTGGGCAGACGCAGCCGGCGGCAGGCTTGATCCACGGCCGCGACCGCGGCTTGCTCGGTCAGGCCGCGGCGTCGGCGCAGGGTCGGTGTGATGGCGGCGGCAGGGGCGGTGGGACTCGATGAGATGTTCTCCTTCGACGCGGTCGCTTCGGGGCGTTTTGTGAGCAGTTCGTCATAGGCCTTCACCGATGGGAGCGGTCGGGTGTCCGGCGGTAGCCCGGCGATGACCGCGGCGGGCTCCCGGAGTCGTCGTTGGGTAAGGCTGACAACGCGTTGCACATTCACGTCAGCAAGAGCACCGGGATGACGGTCCGGACTGGCCCCACCCCGGGAGGAAAAGGTGGTCTGCCTGCGGGCTTCGACTGCGACGACGTCGGCACTGACAGCTCCCACTTCCAGTGCAGCGGTGATTCCTGCCTGGATGTCGCCGGAATCCATCGAGCGGTGGAGCAGCAGGACGTCGATAAGTTCACGGGTTCCCTCGGCATCTCCGTTGACCCTGCGCGACGCGGCCCAAAAGGCCTCGTGGGCGCTGGTGAAGGTCCCTGACTCTCGGGCCCGTGCCAGTGCGGTGGAGCCAGGCAGCGCGCCCGGCTTAGTTTTGAGGACCTCGAGGTAGTGGTCCAGCTGGACCGACTGCCCGGACCGGGCCGCCACCCGCGGATGCCTGGCCACTACGGTCCGGCCGTCAAACACCACGACCTCCGAGGCCCGCAAAGACACCCGCAGCCTCCTGCCGATGAATCGTGCCGGGACGGAGTACTTCACCATCCGCACCGTAACCATCGATGACCTGTCCACCCGGGGCGTCAGCACCAGACCCGGATCAAACTCTTCTACCGGAAGCGGTGCAAGGAACGGTCGCTCCGTCTCGAAGTCCTGTCCGATGGTACGGATCCTGTCATTGATCCGCCGCCGGTCATCCATGGCCTCCCAGACCCGGATCCGGTCATTAAGCTCATCCAGGGACTCAACCACGGGCATGGGCGAAAGCCTGTTGCGTCGGAACCATCCAACTTCGCCTTCAACCCCGCCTTTTTCGTGGGCTCCGGCGATGCCAGGTTGGCAATAAAACGCATCAAAACCAAAGTGGGAACGGAACAACACCCACCGTTCATTCTCTTGGCGCTGCCGGCCCTGCCCGAACGCCACCGCCCTAACGGCACTGGTGAGGTTGTCGTAGCGGATGTGCCTGACCGGCACGCCACCAATCTCGTTGAACGCCTCGATGTGGCCTTCCAGAAAGGCTTCCTGCGCCTGCGTCGGATAGATCCGGTGGATGGCCTTGCCAGAGTGCGAGAGGCGAAAGATGAACATATGGCACTTGATCTTCACACCGTTCAGCACGACCCAGAGTTCCCCGAAGTCCACCTCAGCTTCAGCGCCCGGAGGGTGCTCCTGCGGGACGAACACCTCCACCCGGCGGCCGGCCTCAACATCGATCTGGGCCCGGCGAACCCGCACATAATCACGAACGGTCGAGTACGAGAGTTCCTCCGCGCCGTGCTCTTCAAACAGCCGGGCCAGTATTCTCCTGGCGGTGTGGCGCTGCTTCCTCGGGGCCGTCGTATCCTCGGTCAGCATGGCGTCGATCGCTGCCTTGAACGGCTCCAGCCGCCATGACACTCCCCGCCTTGGTTTCCGTTCCGGAGGAGTGGCCGATTCCAGCGCCTGCCGCACAGTCCGTCGATGGACCCGATGCCGGGCCGCCAGCGCTCGAACGGACAGGCCATCGACCCGGGCGTCCCTTCGGATCAGCGCGAATAACTCCACTCTCGACTCCATCCAGACCCACCCTCGGCTACGTTCATCCACTGATGGATCCAACGTTGAGGGTCGGGGCCACGAATAACCGTCACAAGTGCCCGGCGAGTCACGAAGTGGGGCCAGAAATAACCGTCTTACCGGGGCCATTCAAACCTGTCACAATCAGACCCGTGTATAGCCAAGGTGTCTCACGCTGCCATTGTGGCTCGAAAAGGTCCCTTGAAGGCAAGGCTGAGACGCTCCTTGCTGAGACGACTTAGCGAGACCTCGGCTCGCATGGAATGACGCGGATCAATGTTCCTGTGGCTGGCCTTGAAAGGTGTCTTGCAAAGCTTTTGTTTTTCGAGACGCTGGACAGCAGAACTAGGAGCGAGCTGTCATTGTCACCGTCGGTTCCTCGCACCTCTATCGAGCAGCTTTTTCGGGCGGCTTATACGGGAACCATCAAGGCCAAGAATGCCAGAGCGGCTCGTGAAGCAGTCGGCCAACCAAAGGCCTGGCCAGAGGGGCCCGGTCTACGGGCACATTGCGATCCGCGACATAGACCGAGACTTACTTAGCGCGTTATGGTGAGCTGCTCCTCCGGCATGGCACATGACGCAAGCTCAAATTGCAGAGTTCCGGCTGCGCGGTTGTTTCTGCCGGTGTCGTCACACCAGTCGATGTTGTATGGCATTGCCGTCACCCTCGCTTCTCCAACCGCTATCTCAGCAGGAACGATGAAGGTGTAGGTGAACTCCCCGGAATCGGTCATTGGAGCCGTTGTGTCTATGACTTTGGAGTCGGTTTCATCGGTGACGGTCACTTGAATTTGTGCATTGGAACCGTATCGGGGGTTGCAGTCCGCCCCCGGCGCTGAAACCGTCACAGCATCCCCAGGCTTGGCGCTTGCCGGACTTACTGAATAGGCAGGCGGAAAACACGGCGGCTCATGCGGCTCACCATCCATGGACCGTGAACAGGCCCCCGCGGTAGCTACTACAGAAACACCGAGCAGGGCGATGAGGAGCGACTGCCGCAACGACTTTCTATCGGGAAACATCCCAAGGAACTCCATGCCCCCATTGTTGCCCTGCCTACGCAGCCACTACCGAAAAGCTCAAAGTCGTCCCCGAATCGTTGTTTTAGCCCAGCTTTTGTTCCAGCACTTCGGAACCTTAGGAAATCGGAACGGCGGCTTATCCCTGTGGGAGTGCCGTTTAGCGGTCTTGCCCGGCGTTTTTTTGCACCGACTGATGGACAATGAAGCCATGGGTGGATCAATGTACGAGCGTAAGGACCCATCAGGTCCGCCGCACTCCACCCTCCGCGATCAAATTTGGGCCGAGCTGGCGGCCTTCGGCCCGTTTGCGTTCCAAACAGATACAAAGGGACTCGATTGGGGGCACATATCCATACCCATGCGGCGAGCAGGAGACGGCGAAAAGGTTCTTGCTCTCTTCTCGATCGCCTCAGGACCAGGCGCCGGCGCCGACGCACCCGAACGCTTAGTAACCCTTAGCCGGAGAGCCCGGCCCCCATCACGCTGCGTTTCTCATCAGCGTCCTCGCAAAGGAATTGACCGAGTTCGCCAGAGATCGGCTGCTCACCGGTCTCGCCCAGACCATCAGATCAATCAGTTTGGTTCAAGGAACTCCTCACACCGTGAACGTCGACGGAGTCCCGGTCCCAGGGTGGGCGTTACTAGCGGACGGTGCAAGCGGCTTTGTCTGTGAGCAGCTCGGCCGAATACTGATGTGGGTCGGAACGGAGAACGCGGTCATGCCCCGTTCGATCTCCACGAAAATCATGACCACCACGGGGTGGCAGGAAGACAACCAGTGATTAACTAGCTCGCACAGTGCTGCTGGCGCGGCTGCCTGCAAAGGTATCCCCTTACAGGACAGCTGAATTCCTGTGTCTCATATCCTCAGCGCCTCAAAACGCTAGGGTTTTGAGACGGTTGGGGCATAGCGTTTTAGGCACCTCGACCGGCACGGACTTGCGGGCCCGTTCATACGGGTTGTAAAAACTTCCCGCTGCAGGCAGCTTGGGAAGCTCAGGCTGTGGCCGGCAAAGGGACCGGCGAGCGGGACAGGAGTTGGTCTCGCCCTGACGGACCAACTTCCACCGGCATCGGCCCTCTGCCGCTACGCTGTCCCCATGAAAGAGCCCGGCAAGTTCGGAGCGCTGACTCCAAAGCAGGCACTGTTATTGGCCGCAGTCTTCGCGATATTAGGGGTGGTCACATTTGTTTTGCGGAACGCAGTAACCAATGAGTCGCCAATTGTGAGCCTAACCGTAGCCTCCGGAGCCCTTGTCGCCGCCGTATTCATGGTCGTGGCCTGGCGCATAGCCAAGACTCGTGAGCGGAACAGGAGATAGTCTCTGCGCTTTGATTCGACCCCCGCCAAAGGATCAGCTTGCAGGACGATCATGCTTCAACAGCTTAGAAGCCCTTAGCCGTTGTGACTTTCTGCTTCGATGCTGTTCACAACCGATCACGTCTCAACGCGCTGGGCCTAGTTACGAGCCGACTAGGACGTTCTCGTGGACTTTCCTCCAGCCAGCGGATTCAAGAGCGCGCGTATCGAACCCGGTCGTCACCAACTTCGCTGTCGGCTGACCGGTGTGGCCTACCGTGACAATTTCCCGGTCACTCGTGATCGCATTGCTGCATCCCATGCTCCACTGATTGGGCTCGTATATGGGATAGACAACAATGCAGGCCTTCGTGAAGTCTTCGCTCTCGGAGGCGAAGTACCTTATTCCCGCGTCCTCGACCAGAAATCTGAAGTCAGAAGGTTGGTTGGGGTTTGCGTTACGCACATCGGCAGGCAGGTCGTCCCGCGTGTCTGCTTCCCGGTGCACAGCCACGATTCCCTGGTACCGGAGCAGGCAGTCAATGACAGCACAACAGCGGCGATGGCCGCCGCTTTCGAAACGCGATTTTTCATTTTTCCCCCAGTAGCTTTTGCCGAACCTATCAGGATTCCGTTACGGGCAACCGAAGCTGCGCCCAGTTAGACGGAACGTGTCTCGTAACCCAACCGCCTCGAATCCTAGCTATAGAAGACAGCTGGGTCGCGGTGCAACGACTGGTTGCGGGATCCCACCTGCCGCTCCCTACAGGTGACGCAGGTATCTCTCAGGTGAGTCCAAGAACGAACGCCAGTTAGAGATCAGGTCGAGCTCAGACCAATGCCGCTGGCGGAGCCCCCACGAGCCGACTTCGAGGATCTGCGCGCCGGGTAAAGCTGCGAGGACCGGGGAGTGGGTGGACAAGATGATTTGGGAGGAGCCCCCGGCAATGAGGTCTTTCAGGACCGCGAGGAGGCTGAGACACCCCGCGAAGGAGAGAGCCGACTCAGGTTCGTCGAGAACCAAAAGTCCGCCTCCACGAAACCGATCTACCGCCAGTTCTAAGAATGATTCTCCGTGTGACATGTCGTGGAATGAGATGTCCGGACCCGATGTGCTCGGGTTCTTCTCCAGGTAGGTAAAGAAGCCGTGCATAGTTTCCGCGCGCAGGAAATAGCCGCGCCGCGGGGCACCGGCGTTACGAACCAGTTGCAGGTGATCGGCGAGAACGGACTCGCTGGCTCTAGTGCTATGCCGGGCCCCTGTAGATCCGCCTTCCGGAGACAATCCGTAGGCCAGCGCGATGGCTTCCACGAGTGTCGATTTTCCGGACCCGTTTTCGCCGACGAGAACAGTCGCGGAAGTGAGGTCGAGGCCGTGGTCCAAAACCTGCGCGACCGGGGCCAAAGCGCCCGGCCACCGCCCGCGGTCCAGGGGACGGGCGGGGTCTTCGACTACCCGCCTAATCGGAAAGGTGTTCGGAGGCATGCCCCATTGTTGCAACCCACTCCACTGGTCTAACAAATAGTCCGTCCGAATCGTCAACGAGCACCGGTGCCCTGACGATGCGTGAAAGGACTCTGCGCCGGACACCGCAACGTCCCCTCCGGGCTACTTCGATTCAAAGACGACGGTATCTGTGGTCGCGTCTTCGACTGCAGGCCGCCAGTAAATGCGTGCATACCGGTAGTAAGGCTCTAGCTGGTCGTCCCTGGCCATATGGTGATCCTCCCAACGAACGAAAATCTCGAAAGGATTTTCTCCTGCCTTGCTTGTTGCCCAGGCGATAACGTCAGTTACCTCGCTGGCGTCAGTGACATCCCATTCATCAACGAGCCATGCGAAATCCACGGCCGCCGGGGGAAACCAGAAACGCACTCTATAGATCGGAGATAGATCGCCCCCTCCGACGGAGTCATCCGAATCAGCCCGCACGGTACGCAGGGGCCGAGCCTACGCCGCAAAGTCGGAAGTAGCTGCCCCTCACGCCATCTCCTCACGGACAGCGGCAGTCTGCTCCCGAACTGAGGCGATGTGTCTCAAAACTCAGATGCCTCGAATCCCTAGCCATAGAAGAAGACGAGTGCGCCGCGGTGCTCCGTCCCTGCCGCCCGGTTCTACTGCGTGAGCCGGCGCGGCAGGCCGCACCGGAATCGGTCCTCGCTTCGCTCGGGCTGTAGAAGCGTTTTCCGTTTTTTGCTGCTGTCCTGCGGATCGTACGTGCCCGCTCCACCGGCTCAACCGTCCTGCGGACGGCTGCTCAGCCGATGCCTTGTGTCGGCGCTTCGCTCGATTTCCTCCCACAACCCATCCGCTGCTTGCCCTTCGGGTTGCCCCGGCTCCGTCGGCACAGCTCCGCGATGCTCCGCCAGCAGGCAAAAAACGCCCGGGGGAGAAGGGACGCTGGCCGGTCACCAAAGCCGCCCCACCCACCGGATCCTCAGCAAAGGATGAGAAAAACCATGAACGATCGCATTGCACGCGCAGCCCTGACCCGCCTCTTCGAACCCGGCGACCGCATCGGCCGGGCCCTCGTGGGCAGGCTCGGCGCGTACGCCGCACTGCGGCTTGCGACCGGCGCCCAGCCCGCGCACACCCTTCCGGATGTCACGGCCGAAGAATTGGCTGCCGCGTTGAAGCGCTGGGCGTCCCGAGTGCCGGAGCTGGACCCGGAAAAGGACCTGGCCACCATCGAGCGCCTGGGCGGCGGGTTCCTCATCCCGGGAGATGAACACTGGCCGGAAGGCCTGGACGATCTGCCCGACGCCCCATACGGGCTGTGGTACCGGGGCAACATCGACCAAGGCATCCCGGTACCGTCCCGGTGTGTGGCCCTGACCGGATCCCGGGACGCCACCAGCTACGGCGCCTCCGTGACAGGGGACATGGCCTACGGGTTGGCCCAACGTGGACTCTGCGTCGTCTCGGGTCTGGCTTATGGCATCGATGCGCACGCGCACCGGGCCGCTCTGGCCGGGAGCCAGGGAGAAGGACTCGCGACCCTTGCGGTACTGGCCGGAGGCCTTGACCGGGACTACCCGTCCGGTAACGCTGACCTCGCGGCCGCGATCCGCGGCAACGGCCTGACGCTCTCAGAGCTCCCGCCGGGTTCCGCCCCGACCCGGTACAGGTTCCTGCGAAGAAACCGCATTATCGCAGCCCTCGCAGGGGTCACCTGTGTCGTGGAGGCCCGCTGGCGGTCAGGGGCGTTGAACACCGCCCACCACGCCGAAACCATTGCCCGGCACGTCGCGGCCGTCCCGGCAGCGTGCACAGCGCCAACTCCGCAGGATGCCACCGGCTCCTGAAGGAAGGCGGGGCGGTGCTGGTGTCCGATGCCGCCGAGCTGGCCGAACTCCTCGCAGGCTAGTCCTCTCCAAGGTGGCCGTCCCGTTGCCGGGGCGGTCACCGCGGGCGGTCCGCCGTCATGGCCAACTCCCGTCGTGGTTCCGAGCGGCGGACCGCCATCCGCACACGCAGTGCCGGCAACCCGGGGCCCGCGGCCGCCCGGAGTCGGGACACCCGTAAGAAGACCCGGGGTGCTGAGGGAGGGCTCGCAGAGCTCACCAGGAAAGGGCGTCCGCTGGCGCGGCCGGCTGTGGGTCCAGTGCCGGCTCCGCAGGGCTCCGCCGACCCTGGCCCTGTTCTGTCTACGACGTTTTGCCTGCTGTCCTGACGGATTGTACGTGTCCGCTCCGGCCCGTCTAGCCCCTCCTTCGTCGGGGCCTGCGGAGCGGGAAATGTCCCTGCGGCGCTCCTTCGTCGCTGATTTCCTCCGGGAATTTCCCGGCCCTTGCCCAAGGGTAGACAGGCCTCCGTCGGCCACAGCTCCGCAAGCTCCGCCAGCAGCCAAAACAACGGGGAGAGGGGAAGCTGGCCGGTCACCAAAGCCGCCCCACCCACCATCATCCTCAGCAAAGGACTTTCAACATGACTGACGCAATCCGCATCTCCAGCCCCGCCGACATCCTCGGTTTCATCCCGCACTCCCTCGGTTTCGTACCGCGTGAATCCTTTGTGTTCCTGACCATGAGGGGCAAGACGCTGGGCGCGACACTGCGCGTCGACGCCCCCGCGTCCGCGGAACCTGCCGGTTTTGCCGCTTCCATGAGGGAATACCTCGCACTGGACACGCAGGCCACAGCGGTGCTGCTGGCAATCTACACGGCCAGCACCCCCGCGCCCGGACAGGCCCGCCCCTTCCACGACCACGTCGAGGCCGTCATTGAGGCGCTGGACACTGCAGGTACCCCGCTGCAGGACGCGTGGCTGGTCACCCCCTCGCACTGGCAGAACCTGCTGTGCGACAGCGACGCCGGGTGCTGCCCGCCCGAATCGCTGGAATCCATCACCGACGGGCAACTGAACGCGGAACTGGTCTTCCGGGGCAGCAGCTACCAAAAGACGCCCGGCACCAACTACGCACCGTTCGCAGGCCCAGCCGACAGGGAGGAGCAGATCCGTAACGCTCTCCCGGGAGTGCTCGGCGCGGAGCTGGCCCCGGGCCGGGAACTGTGGGCAGAGGCCATGACCCGGGACGGCTGGATGGACCCAGCAACGGCGGTGGAGCTGCTGGCGTGCTTCCAGCGCCCGGACCTGCGCGACACATTGTTCTGCAACGTGATTGACCCGGAGCTGCCCAACGCCGAGGAAAGCGGAAACCTGCTCATGGGGGAGGGTATCGCCCAGACTGGGACCGCGTGGACCGGGCGCAAGAAATTGCCCGGGACCTCATCGACACCGCACCGGAAGGCTACCGGGCGCCCCTGCTGACCCTGATCGGCTGGCTCGCATACCTCAAAGGCCAGTCGTCAGTAGCTGCCGACCACTTCAAGATCGCCCTGACTGACACGCCGGGCTACCGGCTCGCCGAACTCATGGACCAGCTGGTCAGCCGGGGAACGATCGCCCCCGTCGCCAAGAACCAGGACACCGCCTACAAGCGCCACCGCTAGAAAGGTGAGGGCCGGACCGCGACAGCGGTCCGGCCCTCTTGGGTGCGCGGGCGGCCTCCCCCGCTGGCGCTCCTCCGGCCGCCGATCACGCTGCCGCGGGCGCAGCACCAAAAGCAGGCATCAGATGGACGCCGGGCTACAGTGGAAAAGGAACACGAACCACTAAAAGCCCGGGAGCAGCACATGAGCCACGAGTACATCCTCACGGACGACGACGCAGCACCCGCAGGCGCCACCCACGCCCAGGACATCCTCGAGCTCTCGATGTTGACCATGCCGCAGCCAGGCGCCCCCATCGTCGATATCTCTTGGGAGAAATCCCCACTGGACCTATAACTTGATGCAGCAATGACGCTGCAGCACTAATTTTCCTTTTGCTGAGGGAAAAGCTGAGGCCGGCCCCAGGGGCCGGCTCAGGTTTTTCCAGGGCGAAGCACTTACTGTGTCAGCCTTTAAGGCTGGCCTCCGGGACGTCGGAGAACCCCGAGTGATAGCCGCTGTACCCGGCAAAGCCCGGGTATCCGGGGTATCCGGCGTATCCGGGATAGCCTGGATACCCGGGGTAACCGCGGTAGGGCTGGAAATCTCGCTTGAGCAGGCGGTTTCCTACGACCGTGCCCAGGTAGTTCCCTTCCTTGTCAGCAGCGTCGTTATCACCCCAAGGAAACCAACCAATCCAATTCCCGCTCTTGTCGAATAGGAACCTGTCGGTTGGATGGCGCCGGAACGCGATGGGGTTGCCTGTGTTGTTGAAGTAGAAGACAGTCAATTACTTTCCCTTGCCCTTCTGGGAGAGGGCGCTTGCCGCGGCTGTCTTGGAAGCTGCACTGGTGCGACCGTCCCTTAGGACTTTGCTTGCGGCTTTCGCTGCTTTAGTGCTGGTCTGTTTGGTGTTCTTTGGCATTTCAGTGTCCTTGCTTGGCTGTATGGGGTCTTCTGGGCCGACAGCGTCGAGTGACCGCTGTCGGCCCAGAGTTACCGACGTTTATCGCCGGACGGGGATGATTCGGATGGTCCGCTTGATACGGATCCGGATCCTTTGAGTAGCCACTGCTACTCTCCTTCCCAGGACCGCCAGGTGCAGAGGAACGCTAGCTGCCAACTGGATTGACAGGCCACAGACTCACTCGTAGTCTGTTGTGACGTTCCGGAGCTATGGAAACGACACAAAACAATTCCTTGGACTTTGACGCAGGCACTTTGCCTGCGAGGCATTGGTCCCTATTTTTTTTGTAAAAGAAGCGCATGATCGGTTGCACCCGATCGTGCGCTTCTGTCGTAGAGAACACCATTGGGATGAGCTCTACGTCCACACTACATGTAGTGCAGACGCCCCTTTGGAACCCCAAGATGATGTATTACAAGTATGTCATTTAATCCCCCCTTAATCCACAGGCGCGGCCCTTTAAAGAGCCGAAATCGCGCCGATTTCGAGGACGGAATCCACACCCTGTGGAGTAGTAAGGCACATTTTAACGCCCAGCGTGTCGTGGAAAAGACGGCGTGTCTAAAAAGACTAAAACCGCTCCCTGCGCGCAATTCCGCCCATTTTGATATCTATTCCTTACGCGCGATCGGTTGGAGTCCGGCAACGCTCCACCGACACTGGCGAGTCCGCGCGGCCCGGAAAAGCACCAGAACCTAAACCCGTGCGGCGGTCGCCTAAAACGTGCCCTGAACTTGGTCGGCCCGGTGCCCAAGCCTCAAAAGAAAGGGCCTCGCTTCGCTCGGGCTGTAGAAGCGTTTTCTGGTTTTTTTGCTGCTGTCCTGCGGATCGTACGTGCCCGCTCCACCGGCTCAACCGTCCTGCGGACGGCTGCTCAGCCGATGCCTTGTGTCGGCGCTTCGCTTATTTCCTCCCACAACCCATCCGCTGCTTGCCCTTCGGGTTGCCCCGGCTCCGTCGGGCACAGCTCCGCGATGCTCCGCCAGCAGGCAAAAAACGCCCGGGGGAGAAGGGACGCTGGCCGGTCACCAAAGCCGCCCCACCCATCACGACAGGAAGTACCACTGTGACGACCACGAAAGCCCCCAATCCTGCATCCCGAATGTCTACACGGCGGGGCTCGGACCCCTAACCAAGGACGAAGGGATCCTTTGACAACATCATTGAGATTCCTTCGGATTCTAGGCACCCGACCCAACCCGTCTAGCCCCTCCGTGAACTCCGGGGCCTGCGAGCCGAAAATTCTTAGGCCAGGGACCTTGCTTCGCTGCGGTCCCGCAAGATTTTTCTGCTCTTGCCCGATGGGTAGACGGGCCGGTTCGGGTGCCGAGCAAGCGAGCTTGCCAGCAGGCAAAAACAACGGGGGAGAAGGGGAGCTGGCCGGTCACCTGAGCCGCCCCACCCACCCACTTCTCGGACAAAAAGGAACACCACCACATGAACGTCATCACCACCAAGACGATCACCACCGCCGATACCGGCGAAATCATCCACGATGTTCCCGCGCTGGTTGATTACCACATGAACGGCGGCTACGACTGGATGGAACTGATTGAAGAACACGGCTGGGCAGTTCTTTCCAGTTGGGGATGTGACGGCTGGGACTTGGGCCAGTGGCCCTACGTCATGGTCGCCGTGACCCGGACCGCTGACAGCATCGGCAACCTGTTCGGCGTCGCCACCTACTGCGAGGGAGACGTGACCTGCTACTGGTTCCGGACCAAAGCGAGGCAGTGGACTGAGATATCCGAGCAGGCCTTCCTGTACTGGAAGAACGGGCAGGCCCAAGGCCCCGTTGACCTCCCCGAATCGGCCGCCGAACTCCCCAGCCGGTACCGGATGCCCTACATCGTCCAGAACGTCGCCTAACTACCCCCCCATCGAGCTGTGCCATCCGCCGCCACGTCAGGCGGGCGGCACAGCCGCCACTCCCGACTCCAAGGAGCAAACCAGCTTGAGCAACGACACCACCACCGCCAAAGGCATTACCGCCCTGATCTACCGCGACGATTTGGGCACCGACTTCTCCAACCGCGGCATCTCCGCCCGCGTCATGGAAGTAACCGTCATTGGCGAGGGCATCGACCCGGATTTCTAGGCCACCGATAAGCGCCCGGCGGTCCGGCTGGTCAAGAACAAGTACTTCCACGACGAAACCGTCCATGCCGAACCCGTCATCCCGGCCGGTGAACCAAAGCCGTGGTACATGTTCGGCGGCACGTTCATCTTCAGCAGCGACAGCCGGTTCCGCCGCGCAGCCGGACACTACGGAGCCGTCCCGCTCCACGATCGGCGCGAATAGGAGCACCTGTGGCCGGTCCCCAGCGGGACCGACCACCGGTACCCGAGCAACCCAGAAACGGGCACCCGACGGCCATCCCGAGGCTCATTGTCGGGGGCCGCCGATACGATCGATAAAGACGACCACGGAAGAGATCCGGAGAAAACGATGCACACGCAAGCGACCGAAAGCACCGATCCATTGATTGATGCAAAGAAGCACCGGAAAGCCCGTCGCCTTGGGTGGGTGAGTGTCGCGTTGCTCTTCGTGGCGGCTCTCTTGACACCGTATCGAGGCCCGTGGATGGGAGTGCTTGGTCTGGGTGTGATGGGCCTCGGAATCGCTCTTATCGCCACCAACCAAATCAAATGGCGGGCACGCACCCTTGCGGCGGTGGGCGCAGCCTTTGTCGTCACAGGGGTAGTTTTCACCGTCGGTGATGTAACAGGCGTCCTGTGAGGCTCCCGGTGAGAATAATGTCGGTCAAGGATAAGGATTGATGTGGAGACTCTGAAGAACATGCCGGGAAAGCTTCTTCGTCTGGTCGGAGCCGTGGCCGTCGGCGCGTCCGGCGCGGCAGCATCCAGGCGCGCCTCCGCGCGGGTTCGGAAACGGGAGGAGGAAGCGGCGATGTTCAGGGCAGCCGACGAAGAAATCGCGGCCCTCGAGTCCGCGCGCACGGTGCTGGTGATGTACGTGCTCGCCGCTGTGGTTTCCCTTGCCGCCGGGATTACGGTCGTTCTGGGCTTCCCGTGGGCCGGATGGGCGCTGATTGGATTCGCACTCGGCGCCATGGGAGCCGCCTGGACTCACGCGAAAGACCGCAGGGCACGATATGCCTGGGTTCTGCTGATCGGGGGAGCGCTGCTCTTCATAGCCTCGCTCATCACCTCCGTCTTTGCCGAGTCCGATGCCCTGATCTCCTTCCTGGGGCTTGACCGCACCTAATCTGATCTACCTGTATTCGTAGCTGCCCAACGCCATGGGGAAGGAACGAAAAAGGTCAGGCACCACTCACTGGTGACCGGCCTTCTCTCATGTCCGGGCTGCATCCCTTTCGTCAGGGTTCGGGCGGTCCGCCGCACGGGGGAGCCTCGCGCCGTGGGTTGCCGGCGGCGGACCGCCATTTCGCACCCGTCCCAGCAGAGGCTACTGTCGCCGGCGGTCTGCCATGGTCACCCGGATTCTTCGGGCGATCCGTGATGGCTTTGAGGGCATGCTCGCAGGGCTCGCACCAAAGGAGCGGGCGTCCGCTGGCGCGGCCGGCTGTTGGGTGCTGCCGGTCCGTCGCAGGGCTCCGGCCCGTCATCACCTGTGTGTCTACGACGTTTTTGCTGCTGTCCTTCGGATTCTCGGCACCCGACCCAACCCGTCTAGCCCCTCTGTGAACTCCGGGGCCTGCGAGCCGAAAATTCTTAGGCCAGGGACCTTGCTTCGCTGCGGTCCCGCAAGATTTTTCTGCTCTTGCCCGATGGGTAGACGGGCCGGTTCGGGTGCCGAGCAAGCGAGCTTGCCAGCAGGCAAAAACAACGGGGGAGAAGGGGAGCTGGCCGGTCACCTGAGCCGCCCCACCCACCCACTTCTCGGACAAGAAGGAAGAACAAACACAATGACTGACAAGCTCACCATTTCCGGTTCCGCCGACCTGATCGCCGCCGTCCCGCACCTGCTCGGCAAAGAACCGAAGGAATCCTTCGTGGTGCTGACATCCCGCGCTGGCACCCTTGGCGCGAGCCTGCGCCTGGACGCACCGGCAGAGGCGGACCCGGCCGATTACGCGCAGATGATGACCACCTACGCCGCCCATGATGAGAAAGCAACGGGCAGCTTCGTCATCGTCTACACCGACGAAGACCCGGACCACGGCTACCCCTACGCCGCGCACGTCGCAGCCCTCACCACCGAACTGGCCACGGCGCGGATGCCCGTCCGCATGGTCCTGCTGGTCACCGGCACGCACTGGGCAACCTACGGCACGGCCGAGAAAAACCCTTTGGATGAGATTCGGGACAGCAACGCCAACGTGACGCTGACCTATTTCGGGTCCGCGCCGCACCTTGATGTGTACAACCCTGAATTGCTGGGCACGTGGGCACCTCCGGTGCAGGCCCCGGAAGGCACCGACGAGGACCTGGTGGCTGCATGCGGGACGTGGGCGGCCGTATTGGACGGGGAAGGCACGCCGGACACGGACACCGCCCGCCAGCTGGCAGCAGCATTCCAGCACCGCCACATCCGCGACTACCTGTTCCGCGACACCATCACCACACACGGCACCTTCGCTGACACCCTGACCGGGAAATTCACCGGGCGCCCGGACTGGGACCGCGTGGACCGCGCCGAAGCCCTCGCCTTCGACCTGATGAAGGTCGTACCGGCCGGGCAGCGCGCCCCATGCTCACCCTGATGGGCTGGCTTCAATGGCTCAAAGGCCGCGGATCCCAAGCGGACCGCTACCTGAAGCTCGCCGCCGAGGACGTCACTGATTTCCGCCTCGCCGTGCTGCTGCGGGAACTGATCAACCGCGGCTACATCGCCGACGTCGCCCGCGACCCTGAAACCGCCTACCAGCGCCGCCTCATCTGACGAAAAACGGGGCCCGGGCCGGAATCACCACAGCCGGCCCGGCCCCGTTTCCGCGGTGGCGGGGCGGCCTCCTCCGCTGCGCTCCCCCGGCCGCCATATCGTGCCCGGCACCGTTGTCCGACCCACCTTCTAGGATGCCCACCATGAACGCAATGAACCACCTCAGAGCCGCGAAAAAGGTCACGCGCTGCCTGGCCTGCACTGGAACCGTAACCGGAATCGTTGGAATCATCCTGCATCCGGAGAGGGCTCTCAACCATGCCGCGTTCATGCTCTCCGCGTTCTTCATGATCTCCACGATTGCCGCCGTGGTCGCTCTCGCCGTCCTTATTGCCCTGCGAACCGTCCGCAAAGTTGGAAGCAGCACCCTGGGCCCCGGCCTGACCGCGCAGCACGCAAGGTTCATGCTCTTCTTCCTGCGTTTTCCGAACACCACCGCGTGGTCGCCGGACCTCTTCCTGCTCATCGCCGCTGGGCTGATGCTGTCTGGCCTGGCCGTCCTGTACGGGCGTGTATTCGCGCCCCACCCTGACGCCCCGACCGCTCAGAACAACCGGCGTGAGCGCCCGCCCGCCCAGCGGCTGCAGGCCGCACTCGGCCAGTACCTCGAAGGCACTCACCGGCCCCTGAGTGATTACAGTGCCGGTGAAATTGCCGCCCACGCCGACCTCATCGGCAGAAACGGCCGTGTGAAGATTAACCGTCGGGCAAAAACTGCCACCGTCGTGGCACACGACGGATACCGTGCAACGTACCGGCTCGCCGACGGCACACACCTGGGCGGTACCCGCGCCGCGTAAGCCGGCACCCGCCGGGGCGCAGCGGCTACCACCCAACGCCCAAAAAGATGTCCACTGTCGGCAGCCACACCCAGTGAACGCGCAGAAACCACGGCTACAGTGAACACCGGAACACTGCACCGACCAGGAAGCGTGAGCATGGGAACCGACTACATCCTCACCGAGGACGACAAGCCCGGCGAGAACGCCAGTCTGGGCGAAGACATCCTTGAACTGAGCCTGCTCACTGCTGGCCAACCGGCCGAGCCGGTGGATCTCGGCTGGGCCCAGGAACACCACAACTTCTAAACCCCTGCAGCGCTGACGCTGCACCCGGAGTCTTCCTTTGTCCGAGGAACACCACAGAGCCGGCACCCACGTGGGTGCCGGCTCTGTGGTTTTCAAGACCGGAAAGGGCGTCCGCTGGCGCGGCCGGCTGTTGGGTGCTGCCGGTCCGTCGCAGGGCTCCGGCCCGTCATCACCTGTGTGTCTACGACGTTTTTGCTGCTGTCCTTCGGATTCTCGGCACCCGACCCAACCCGTCTAGCCCCTCCGTGAACTCCGGGGCCTGCGAGCCGAAAATTCTTAGGCCAGGGACCTTGCTTCGCTGCGGTCCCGCAAGATTTTTCTGCTCTTGCCCGATGGGTAGACGGGCCGGTTCGGGCGCCGAGCAAGCGAGCTTGCCAGCAGGCAAAAACAACGGGGGAGAAGGGGAGCTGGCCGGGCACCTGAGCCGCCCCACCCACCACTTCTCGGACAAGAAGGAACACCACCACATGAACGATGACAACCGCACCGCACGCGCCGCACTGGCCCGCCTGTTCGAACCCGCCGACCCTGTAGGCCGCGCCCTCGTGGCCAAACACGGCGCCCCGGATGCGCTGAAGATCGCCACCGGCGCCCACCGCGCCGAACCGTTCTGGGACGTCACCAGCGAGGACCTGACCGAAGGGCTCCGCCGCTGGGCGCCCCGCGTCCCCGGACTGGACCCGGCAGCAGACCTGGACATCATCAAAGGCCTCGGCGGAGGGTTCCTCACCCCCGGCGACGAGCACTGGCCAACCGGCCTCAACGACCTTCCCGACGCCCCGTACGGGCTGTGGTACCGCGGCACCATCGACAATGGCATCCCCGCGCCGTCCCGGTCCGTGGCGCTCACCGGGTCCCGTGACAGCACCAGCTACGGCGCCGCCGTCACCGGCGACATCGCCTACGGGCTGGCCCAGCGCGGAATCTGCATCATCTCCGGCCTCGCCTACGGCATCGACGCCCACGCCCACCGCGCCGCGCTGGCCGGAAGCTGCGGCGATGGACCGGCAACCATCGCGGTGCTCGCCGGAGGCCTCGACCGGGACTACCCCTCCGGAAACGCGGACCTCGCGGCCGCGATCCGCGCCAACGGGCTGACGCTCTCGGAGCAGCCCCCGGGAGCCGCCCCTACCCGGGCCAGATTCCTGGACAGGGGCCGCATCATTGCGGCGCTGGCCGGAGTGACCTGTGTTGTGGAAGCCCGGTGGCGCTCCGGAGCGCTGACCACAGCGCACCACGCCGAAACCATCGCCCGGCACGTCGCCGCAGTCCCGGGCAGCATCCACAGCGCCAACTCGGCAGGATGCCACCGGCTCCTCAAAGAAGGCGGCGCCGTCCTGGTGACCGACGCTGCCGAACTCGCCGAACTGCTCACCAGCTAAACCCGCACCAGGTGGCCGGTCCAGCACCGGCCACCCCGTGCCAGCAGCCCTACCTACGAAAGGCAGCGATCATGACAAGCTTTTGGGACGCCGACGGTGACTTCGACTACGAGGCCCACCACGAGGCAGGACAGCGTCGGCACGCGGCAGCGACAGCGGAAACCATCGCAAGGCCGCACCTCGCCGACGCGCTCTACCACTTTGGACTGGCAGACCGGCCGCTCTCCGGCTTCACACCAGCCCTACTCAAGGCCCTGGAACACTGGCAGGCCCTGATCGACAGGATCACCGCCACCCCCGCAGACGCAGGAAGTAAAAAACCTCACCCGCCACGCCGAAGCAACAGCCACCACCATCCAAAACCTCACCAGCTGACACCCGATGACCGGACCTCCCGGGGGCCGGTCACCGCGGGCGGTCCGCCGCAACAAGAAGCCTTCCGTCGTGGGTCACCGGCGGCGGACCGCCAATCCCGCACCAGTCCCAGCCCCGCTGGCTTACGCCGGCGGCCCGCCATGCTGCCCGGACGTCGGGCGACCGTGGTCGCTTTAAAGAGCATGCTCGCAGGGCTCGCACCAAAGGAGCGGGCGTCCGCTGGCGCGGCCGGCTGTTGGGTGCTGCCGGTCCGTCGCAGAGCTCCGGCCCGTCACCACCTGTGTGTCTACGACGTTTTTGCTGCTGTCCCTAGGGATTGTACGTACCCGCTCCAGCCCGTCTAGCCCCTCCGTGAACTCCGGGGCCTGCGGGCCAAAAATCTTCAGCCAGGGATCAACGCTCCGCGCCGATCCCGCAAGATTTTTTGGCCCTTGCCCAAGGGCAGACAGGCTTCCGTCGGGCACAGCTCCGCAAGCTTCGCCAGCAGCCAAAAACAACGGGGGAGAGGGAGAGCTGGCCGGTCACTACGCACCGCCCCCACCCACCCACTTCTCGGACAAGAAGAAAGAACAACACCAATGAACGCAACACCCACGCTCGAAATGCTCAACCCGGCAACCCTGACCGTCGATATCAACGTCCGGAAAGACGCCGCCCTGACCACGGATTTCGTGGCCAGCATCAAAGAACACGGCGTGATGGAACCGGTGATCGCCCACCGAAAGGACGACGGCACCGTGCACGTGCTGATGGGCCAGCGGCGCACCCGCGCCGCCGTCGAAGCCGAGCGGCCCCTGATTCCGGTCATGATCATCGACAGCCCGGAAGAGGCCGAACGCATCGTCACGCAGGTGGTCGAGAACATCCAGCGCGCCGAACTCACCGAAGCGGACGAAGCCGACGCCTACCACCAGCTGTCCCTCATCGGGGTTTCGGCCGCCGCAATCGCCAAAAAGACGGGACGGACAAAGACCACCGTCGAGTCCGCGCTGAAGGCCAAGTCCACCGAGACCGGAGCCGCGGCCCTAGGCAAGGGCTACACCATCGAAGAAGCCCTTATTCTTGCCGAGTTTGAGTCAGACCAGGACGCCACCGCCGAGCTCGAATCGGTCATCATGGACGAACCCGACATGCTCCTGCACGTCACCCAACAGCTCCGTGACAAGCGCGACCGCGCCGCCGCGCTGACCGCCCTGACCGCCGAACTGGAAGCGGCCGGAACGATTGTTGTTCCGGAATGC
Source organism: Arthrobacter sp. SD76 (assembly GCF_049726125.1). NCBI lineage: Bacteria > Bacillati > Actinomycetota > Actinomycetes > Micrococcales > Micrococcaceae > Arthrobacter > Arthrobacter sp. SD76. The sequence goes on along the minus strand of NZ_JBNBLR010000002.1, from coordinate 136,369 downwards.
GGGTACGGAGAGGACAGCGAAACCCTGCGCGTCACATCCCTGAAACGGGCAGACGGGGAACCGGCTACCGATGAGGACGGAAACGCCGTCTACATCGAGACGGACTATTGCGGCGAGCACTCCACAGTCGCCGTGGTCACCGGCTGGAAAGACTTGGGCTTCACGCTCCGCTACTACAGCGGCTACGGCGCATTATCGGCCCCCAAAGGCCCCATGACCGACGAGCAGAAGGCCGACCGGAAGACCCTGATCGAGAACAACAAGCTGATGCAGTCAGCGACCACCGTCCGCCGCGAATGGGTCAAAAACCTGCTGGCAAAGAAACAGCCGCCCAAGGGCTGGCAGCACTTCACCGTCCGCGCCATCACCCACCACCCCGAAACCGCCAGTGGCTACGACGGCGAGGTAGCGGCCGAGATGGCTGGAGCGAAGATTGAAGGGTCGAAGACCTGGGGATGGAACCCGCTCCGCACCCACGTGGATAAGTCCACCGCACGTCCCGAAATATCGCTCATTGCGCTGGTCTGCGCCGGGTATGAAAAGACCATCCAAAAAGACTCGTGGCGCTCACCCAGCCAAACCCACCGGGACTACCTGAACCAGCTGGTCCTCTGGGGATACACCGCCAGCGACGTCGAACAAATCATCATCGACAGCGGCCAACCGGCCGAGGAAGAATCGGCAGCATAACAACCCCTTGCCGGGCGGAAGCGAACGCCGCCCGGCAAGGCCCCGCCCACTCATCATCCGAGGGCCAGTAACCTTCCAAAAGTCGGGCGGTCCGCCGCCCGGTGCGAACCACAGCAGCCACACAACAGCGGCGGACCGCCATTCGCGCAAGACACGCGACCCACACCAGCGTGCCGCGCTGCACCTGCAGCCGCTGGTAGAGTTGCCACCAGATTTCCTTTGTCCGAGGAGAGCAAAAAGGGCCGGCGATGCCGGCCCTTTTTGTTTATTGACAGCACCCCGACTACCTAGCCCGGGACGCTGCGCGGATCGTTGCCGTAACTGTTCTTCCCGGCGATCTGTCCGTCCTGGTTCTTGATCACGTGCTCGACCTTGTCAGCCTTCGCGGTGTCCCGGCCGACGGTGACCGCTTCGACCTTGGTGCCGTACCCGGACCCGAACGCCCGGCCGGCGCCCTCTCGCTTGTTCTTCCACTCGCCGTTCTCGTAAAACGTCTCGATGTCGCCCTGAGCCACTGCACACTCCCTCTGCCGATCGGTTCACTGACACCTGCCCCGCCGCTGCGGGGAAAGCGGAAAAGCCCCGCACCACAAGTCAGTCATGCAGGGCCGCCCCTTCGTAGTTGCTCCGCCTGATGGGGGACAGGCGGAGCAACTGCCACCAAACTAATAACAAGCATGCTTACTTTTCAAGCGGCGCGCCGTCACCCGCACCCCGCATCGGCTGTGGGCGCCTTCCTGGCCGGCGGCCCCGCCGCCAACCCGGCAGCTCCGTATCCAGCCGTGCTTCCCGGTCCTGCCGGAGCGTCCCGTCCCGGTACGTGATCCGCTGGCTGTGCAGCCACACCCCGAGCAGCCGCTCCTGCTCCGAGGCTGCTTCCTTGTGGAGTGGCCAGTCATTACCTGCCGCCCGGTAGGCGGCCAGTTCGGCGAAGCGCTGGTTCCAGAGCTCTTCGCGCTGCTCTTCTGCCGCCGCGGGGTATCCCAGCCCGGGATCTCCCTGAGCCCGTCCCGGTAGGCGGGGAGAGGGTCCCCTTCTGGGACTGCTGCCGCTTGGCCGCCAGCCAGGACTCCAGGGACCGCTCCCTCATCGACGCGGACTTGCTGCTCGGCAACCGCCCCTCCGCCCGGTACAGGGCGACGATGTCGGCCACGTTTTTCAGGCCGCGCTCATCCTGCTTCTTCGGAACCGGCCGCACCGCCCTGGCATGCTCGCCCCGCAGGGACGGCTCCGCCCGGGCCGCGATCTGCAGGTGATACCGGACCGTCGTCTCCGCGGCACCGGCCAGGACAGCGATCCGGGACACCGGCACACCCTGTCGGTACATCTGCACCCACTCCGGATCCGGCGCCTGCCGCCTCACCCCAGCCACAGCCGCCCCCCCCCCCTTCGCCAACACCAGTGGTCCCGGGCCCGGCCCGGGCTGTGCCGCCCGAATGTCAGGCTACACAACCCGCCCCACACCCCGGCGCCCGGGTCGAGGGGCCAAAGACGGTGGCGGGGGAGGCGCGATGGCCTGCAGTGAAGCGGGCTGGTTCCCCATGGGCCAAGGCCGCCGTCGCCGCCCACCCATCCCGTCGGCCGGGTTTCTTTCAGCACGGACGACACATTGCTCCGCGGCGGGTGATCCCAGATAGTCATGGAACCTTCACGCCGTGGGCGGCTTTTCAGGCGCCGGGGGACTGCCGCCGTGGGGCACCAGCGGGCGATCGCCACAGTCACCAGCGGCGATCATCACCACCACCAAAACTGTCGTTTTCAGAAGCTGTCTGCACAACTCCCTGCTGAACTCCTGGGTTTGTGTAGACGGGTTGTGATCACGGATTGCCCGCTACTCCTGTGCACAAGTGTCGGGTTGCTTCCCACTCCTGTTCACAATGCATCTACATCAATCCGTGCCGCCCGCAACGGGTCCTTGGCCGGGCGAGGTGAAAACGAGCCACGCCCCTTGCAGCATGTCGGTACGGTTGGACGGCCTGATTCGGGGCCACCTGGCCTATTGGAAGCTGATCCGGGCAGAAGTGCAGAGGATTTCTGACATTTGTGCAGTCAGCTTCTGAAATCGACAGCGTTGGACAAGCGCGCGGGAGACCGCGCCGGGGCCTAAGAAATGTTTTGCAAAATGCCTAGAATACGGGGCAAAACAGCCATTCATTCAGTTGAATGAATGGTAGAATAGAAGCAGCGGGTCAGCCAGACGAACGAAACTTTTTTGATACGAAACCAGGTGCTGAAAATGACTGCCTCACGCAACGGCCTACACGGTTTATGCCAAGCCCCGACTGCAGCAACTGCGAGAAGACGAAGGAGTGCTTCGATGTCGAGGGCATCACTTACGCCGCCCGTCAACATCACCGAAGTCCCCGCGGCCCTGGAATACATCACAGAGCTCGGCTACGCCCCGGGCTCCCGTCGTGGTGAGTGCTGATGACCGGACCATTGGTCCGGTCTGCGCCGCGACAAGCTTGTCCAAGCGCATCTGAACAACATCGACTCGACTTTTACCCGGAAAGAGGACCTAGCATGAGCATCAACCCCGCCATCATCACCATGATCTTCGACCGCCACGAGGTCCAGGACGGGCACCGTCAGGACCCGGAGCTGCTCGGCGCCGCGTATGCGCTGGCCTTCCTGGACAATTCGGACGGGGGAGCGGAGGAACGCTTCTACAACGCCGACACCCTCCTGCCCGGTGACACCCCCGAGGAGCGGTCCTACCGAATGCCCACCCGGGCCATGCTCACCGAAATCTACAACGACAGGATCCTCCGCCGCAGCAATGCCCTCGACGTGGAGGACTTCATGGCAGAGGTTGATGCCATCGACGACTAGCCTTCCCCCGGGCCCGACCGGCCCGGCCCGGGCCTGTAGACGCAGTACCCGCCAATACGAAACCAGAGAGAACAGGAACGAAACCATGTCAGGCGAAACCACCACCACCGTCATCGGAAACCTCACGGCCGACCCGGAACTGCGCCGCACCCCGGCTTCCGGTGAGTTCGGCAAAACTGAAGGCACTGCCGTCGCGCACTTCACGATCGCGTCCACTCCCAGGGTGTTTGATCCCCAAAGTAAGGAGTGGAAGGACGGCGACACGTTGTTCCTTCGGTCCACCGTCTGGCGCGAAGCCGCAGAGCACGTCGCAGCGTCCCTGTCCAAAGGCAGCCGGGTGGTCGCCAGCGGTCGGTTGAAGCCGCGCACCTATGAGACCAGGCAGGGGGAGAAGCGCACAGTCATCGAATTCGACATTGACGAGATCGGAATCTCCCTTCGCTTCTCCGCGGCTCAGGCCGTAGGCTCGCCGGCTAAGCAGCCGGCCCGGGAACAACCGACGGCACGGCAGGAAGCACCCGCACAGGACGAGGCGCCAGCGGCGGAGGAGGCCCCGCGCATGGGCTGGCGGGACCGGCTCAAAGCCCAGCAGGAACACGAAGCCGCGGCCGCCGAGACCGGCACCGCCGGGTACGCCGACGACGATCCCTGGTTCGGAAAGAACGCCCACCGCAACGGTTACGTCCAATAACGCCCAGCACGCAGGGGCCCGGGTGCCCTCCACACCCCGGAGCGGGCTATGGCGCGGAAGGCAGCGAGGCCATCTTGTGCCCGAGTAGTAGGAGTAGTAGTTTGGTTACTACTACTCCTACTACTTTTTGAGGGACCGCCGTGTCGAGTGCCAAAGATCGGGTTTTCGCTGCTGCTGAGAAGATCAGCGCGGAGCGCCGTCCCACCGTCTCCACGGTCCGCGCCGCCGCGGGCGTGAGCAGCGCCGACGCCACCCGGTACCTGAAGGAATGGAACGAGGAGAAGCAGGCAGCGGGAGGCCAGGTCGCTGCGACTCCGCCGACGATCCTCGAGCAGGCCGCGCGCCTGGCCGGCACGGTCTGGGCGGAAGCGTCTTCCGCAGCGCTGGAGCGCCACGCGGCCGTAGAGGAACGGTGGGTGCGGGAGAAGAAGGAGCTGACCGAGGAGGTCGCCGAGCTCGTCGCCGACCTCGACACGGTCACCGCTGACAAGGAGTCCGCCGTCGCGGAGTTGACGGGCCGGGTCGAGGATCTGGAACGCCGTCTGGCCGCCGGCGTCGACCAGCTCGAGCAGGCACAAGCAGCCGAGCGGGAAGCGACGGCAGAGGCGGCAGCGGCAGCGACGCGTGCTGCGGCCGCCGAAGCCCGCGCTGCCGCCCTCCAGGAAGCCCACACGGCGCTGCTGCAGCGCATCACCCCCGAACAGCCCGGAGAGCAGCCGCCGGCGCAGTCCGATGCCTAAGCCGAAAAAAAATTCCTGCCTTCACCCCGTACTTCACCGAGGAGCAGGCCGACCAGGTCCGTGCCGTGTTCCTGGAAACAAAGGAGGTGGAAGGGGACGCGAGCATCTCGGACTTCATCGTTTATGCGACGATGCGTGAGGTGAAACGCCGCCAGCGCAAGTACAACGGCGGGAAGCCGTGGCCGCCGGTGAAAGCCGGTGGTGTGCGCCGCGGACAGCGACGAATGGAAGAACTGCAGCACCGACGTGAGGAAGCATGACCGTGGCCAAACCAACCCATACCGCGACCGGCGACACCGGCCAGGGAACCAGGGCATTCGCGCGGATGCTGACCCTGGAACAGGTGGAGGAGATCCTGAACCTAGGCAAGCCGCTCGTCTACGCGCTGGTCCGCAACGGGGAGCTGCGCGCCGCCCAGTTCGGTGGCCGAGGCGTCTGGCGGGTTCGGGAAGACGACCTCGAAGCCTACATCGACGCGGCGTATGAGAAGACTGCCGAGCGGATCGCCAGCGGCCAGCTGCCCGGTGACGCGGGGGAGGACGGGCAGCAGACATGATGATGGTGCTGCCGTTCCTCGCAGCCTTCGCCGGAGTGTCCCTGGTGTGCTGGATCATTTACGCCCTGACGCATCCGGTCCTCGCCGGCCAGGGCGTCCTGATCGGCGCCACCAAAACCGCCGGTGTCCTGGCGGCCCTCGCCGCCATCGGGGTCTGGATCTTCCAGGGCTTCCCGGCCTCACTGCCGTACTTCCTGGCTGCCGCAGCCTTCCTGTTCTGCGCCAACCGGCTCGAGTTGCGCTGGCACCGATAAACGTCCGCGACCGGTCCGGGTCGCTATGTCCCGATACGCCCCTCGCGCAGCCGTGGCGTTTCACCGATTTTCTGATCGCGGGATTTGAGCGCTACGACAGAAGCCTCCGGCACATGCCGGAGGCTTCTGTCGTCGTGTCCGTGTGGCCTGGTTTAGGCTGCCGTGTCGACCGTTTCCTCGCGAGCGTCGTCGCTGTCTTTCGAAGCGGCCGCTGCGGGTGTGGCCGCGAGGTCGAGCATTTTCTTCACCTCGGCGCCGGTGAGTCCCAGACGGGCGGCGACCGCGGCCTTCGGTTCGCCCGCGTCCACCATCGCCTGCACGGTGCCGGCGGCGGCCGTGACCGCACGGTCCGCGTCCTGCTCGGCTTTGGCCAGGATCTCATCGGCCTTGCGCTGCGCGTCGGCGCGGACCTGCTCTGCCGTCTCTTGCCGTTCAAAGAATTCGGCGGCGAGATCGATCATCTTCTCGTGCCGGGCGGTGAGCGCCTGGGCCTTCGCCCTGGCCTTCTCCCGCGCCGCGACCTGCTGTGCTGACTTCCGTGGTGCTGCCATTCGTGTGGGTCCCCTTCCCCTTCATCTGATCCCGCATGGTCACAGGCCCGGGTGGCCTGGTCCATGCCCCGCGGCCGGCGAAAATCGCCGGATCGGTCCTCGCTGACGCTCGGGCTGGCCATGACCGGGCTACCCACACGTGGACGGCTCCGAGATAACCCGCGTCTCTCCTCTGCCAACCTGTGGATAGCCCGGTCGTGCGGTTCTGCACAATCGAACGCAACCGTGGATAACCAAAAGCGCGTTACCCACCGCCCATTCTCATGTGCAGAACCGCATCAGAACGATTGATGGCCAAAAGCATAGCGCGCCCGCCTCCTGTGATTCTCCTGCGTCCCTTGTCGAGAGGCAAACCCGCTCTGATCTGTCACACCTCATGCATCATTGATGAATGGGCTGGTCAGGCCGGTATGCTGAGGTCCGTGATGACCGTGCACAAGCTCAGTGCCGGCGACGGATACACGTACTACACGCGTGAAGTCGCCAGCGGTGACGAGCTGCGCTCGGGCGGCCGGGCACTGGGGGATTACTACACCGTGGACGGCAACCCGCCAGGGCAATGGGGCGGCGGCGGGACCACCCACCTAGGCGTCACCGGCGAGGTCACCGAGGCGCAGATGGCGGCCCTGTTCGGGGAGGGACTGCACCCCAACGCCGAGGCCATGCTCGCCGCCGATCCAAAAGCCGACACCCGGCTCGGGCAGCGCTACAAACGCTACGACCAGAAGAACAGCGAACTCGCTAAGCGCATCGACCGGGCCACCGGGGACTGACCAGCGGATGAACCACAAAGACCCCGACACCGACGCCCGCCGCCGCATCCGCACCAAGGAAGGCGCCCAATACTTCCGCGAACTCAACGGCCGAAACCCCGCCGACAAGGAAGAACTCGGACGGTTCATCACCGCACAGAACAAACCCGGCTCGCAGGCCGTCGCCGGGTACGACCTGGTCTTCGCGCCGGCCAAATCGGTCTCCGTCCTCTGGGCCATCGGAGGGGACGACGCCCGCCGCGAGATCGAAGCAGCGCAACACATAGCGATCGATGAGACGATGCGATTCCTCGAAAAGGAAGCCACCTACACCCGGCGCGGACGCAATGGCGTCCGGCAGGAAGACGTCGACGGCGGCCTGATCTACACCACGTTCCGCCACTACGACTCCCGCAACGGCGACCCCCAACTCCACGACCACGTCGTGGTCGCGAACAAGGTCCTCGGGGCCGACGGGAAGTGGTCAAGCCTGGACGGGCGTCTGTTGTACCAGTTCAACGTCGCCGCCTCCGAGCACTACAACCGCGCCGTCATGGAGAAGGTCTGCAGCCGCCTCGGCGTCGGCACGATCGCCCGCAAAGTCGCAGGGGACCGGCCGGTCATGGAGATCGCCGGCATCGACGTCGCCGCAATCGAGAAGGCCTCCTCCCGCCGGGAAGGGATCAAACCTGCCCTGGACAAACTCGTCGAGGACTTCACCGACACCAAGGGCTACGCCCCCACCACCAAACAGATAATCGCCCTGGCCCAGCAGGCCACCCTTCAGACCCGGCCAGGGAAAAAATCCGCCCGTCAACTCTCCGCCCTCGTCACAGAGTGGACCGAAGAACTCGGCCGGCTTCCCGGTGTTCAGGTCGGCCCGGCGGCGGTCGAGAAGGCGCGGGCGCACCGGCACGACGCCCGCGACATGGCCGCCAAAACCAACCCGGACTGGATGGTCACGCACGCCGACGAGGTCGACCCCGAGACCGAAGCGGCAGGGGTCATCGGAACCCTGGAACGCACCCGCGGGGTGTGGGGAGAGCACCACATCGACGCCGAAACCCGCCGCCGGCTCGGGTCCCGTTTCGGCGAACTGCCCATCCCGGCCACCCTGATCGAGCAGGTGAAAGCCCGCGCCATCGACCAGTTCTCCCTTCGCATCACCCCCGACACCCCGGCCCCCGAGATCGACGCGCTGCGGCTGCGCAACGGCGCCAGCAGGTACGGCAAAGTCCATGCCGCCCTCTACACCTCCTCCGGGATCCTGCACAGCGAAGACCGCCTCCTCACCGCCGCCGCCCGCACCGTCATCCCCGCCGCTACCCCCGATGCCTTCGATACCGCCCTCACGGCCCAGGACAAACAATTCGACGCCGGGCAGCTGCAGCTCGCCCGCGAATTCGCCTGCAGCGACAGGCTGCTGCTGGTAGGCGTCGGCCCCGCCGGAGCAGGAAAAACGACCGCCCTGAAACTCGCCGCCGACACCGTCCGCGCCGCCGGCGGACACGTCATCGGGCTCGCCCCGACCGCCGCGGCCGCCGCCGTCATGGGCACCGAGCTCGGCGCCAAAGCCACCACCATCGACTCGTTCGTCCTGTCCCACCAGACCGACTCGCCGCGCAAAGTCATCCCCGCCCCCGGGGACGTCATCATCATCGACGAAGCCGGGATGGTCGGCACCCAATTGTTCGCCGCCGCCGTCACCATTGCCGACCAGTACGGCGCCGTCGTCCGCGCCCTCGGCGATGACCAGCAGCTCTCCGCCGTCGGCTCCGGCGGAGCGCTGCGGCTGCTGAAAAACACCGTCGGCGCCGTGCACTTGGAAGACCTCCACCGATTCCGCAACCCCGACGGGACCGCGAACGAGGACGAAGCCGCAGCGACCCTGGCCCTCCGCGAACCACCCGCCACCGGCGAAGACGACCCCTGGACCTTCTACCGGACCAACCGCCGCGTCGTCGGCGGCAACGCCGAAACCATGACCTCCATGGTGTACACGGCGTGGAGAAAGACACCGCCAAGGGCAAACACTCGGTCATGATGGCCTACGACAACGCCACCGTCACAGAACTCAACGCCCGCGCCCAGGCCTACCGCCTCGGCACCGGCACCCTCCCCGACGGGCCCGCCGCAACGCTGCGGGACGGACTCAATGCCCGCGCAGGCGACGTCATCGTCACCCGCGAAAACAACCGCCGACTGACTATGCACCGCGGCAAGGACTTCGTGAAAAACAACGACGTCTGGGACGTCCGCGACGTCCACCCCGACGGGTCCCTCACCGCCCGGAACAAGGCCCACGGCGGAACCATCACCCTCCCGGCCCACTACGTCCGGGACCACACCATGCTCGGCTACGCCGCCACCATCCACCGCACCCAAGGCATCACCTGCGACACCACCCACGCCCTGATCGGCTCCGGCCTGTCCCGGTCCCTGGCCTACGTCGCCGCGTCCCGCGGCCGGGAAAGCAACCACCTCTATGGCGTCACCACGGACGGCGAAACCCTCACCGACGTGCTCCGCACCGTCGCGGCGAACCACGACGGGAACCTCACCGCCCACGAACAGATCGACGCCGCCCGCGCACAGGCCCGCTCCCTGCCCGACATGGCCGCCGCCTACAACGACATCGACGGCCAGGCCAACGAACTGCGAATGGCCAACACCGCCCGCCGGATCCTCGGCGACGCCACCGCCCAACCCTTCATCGCCTCCGACGCCTGGGCCGCGACCGCCACCCACCTCCGCAACGCCGAAAACGACGGCTACAACCTCACCACCCTTCTCAAAGACGCCACCGCCTACCCGTCCGAGAAGACCGACGACATCGGCGCCGTCCTGTCCTGGCGCGTCCAGCACACCCTCCAGACATGGCGCGAACGCGCCACCATGCCCGGGCACCGCCCGCTGGAAGCGGTCAGCGACGACGCCCTGGCACGCCTCGAACGCCGCGCCGCCAGCGAACTCATCCGCGCCCGTGCCAACGCCGGACAAAACCCCGGCACCGGCAAACCCGACCAGAAAGACCTGATCAAAGGCTGGCGGGCCGAGAAACGGACCACACCGTGGCAGCGCAGGCTGCACGGCCACCTCACCGACGACGACCTCGACTCCCGCATCACCCGCGCCAAGGAACAGGCCCGCACCGACACCACCATCAACGACCCCGACACCGCCCGCAAAAACCGCTGGCTCACCGGAACCCTGCAGAAAGAGAAGGCGCTGCGCGAACGGATGCCCGCAGAAGCCCGCGCCGACGAAGCCTACGAACGCGGCGCCCTGACCAACCACCGCCGCAACGACACCGCACACCGCGTCCACACAGCACGGCACATCCACCAGCGGATCAACGCCGAACTCCAGCTCCGCCGCCAACTCCCCACCCCCATGACGAAGACAGTTGCCCAGGACGGGGTGCCCGGATGGATGGCCCCGGCCGACACCATCAGCCACCACGACACGCCGGCCCTGTGGCGGAAGGAACTGCAGGACCGCCGGGAGGCCATGGCACTGGAAATGAACCGGCTCGGCTCCCAGCTCGCCGCCGAACCACCCGCCTGGGCCGAGGCCCTTGGCCCGTCCCGTCCGACACCGCCCAGCAGCAGCGCTGGCGGCAGCTGGCGGCCGAGGTCAAGACCTACCGCGACACCTACCGGATCCCCGACACCGACCCCACCGTCCTGCCCGCCACGCACACCGCAACCGGGACCGGCGCCGACCTCGCCGCCCGGGTCACCGCCATGCACAAATACACCGCCCAAACGAAGAAGGCACCCCTCGCCCCCGAGGACGCCACCCTGATGGCCGAAGCCGCCGAAGTCGAAGCGATCGTAGCCGTCGAACCCACACCGGCCGAACAGGTCGTGGACCGGCTCCGCGAAGACCGCGCACAAACAGCCGGGGAGGGACCCCTGCAGGGGCGCGCCGACCGGATCGCCGACCTCGCCCGCAAGGTACGGACAACCGGCCCGGCCAGCAACCCGCCGACACCACACCCGAATCCGTCGACGAGGCCCTCGAAGACATCCGCAAGCGCCGCGAAGCCGAACACGGCACCGGCGCCACCGCCGGTGCCGAGGCCCGGGAATCCTTCCAGGACCGGCTCTCCAAACTCCGCCAGGACCAACAGGCCGGCACCCTGCCCCTCAAACGCGGTGGCCAGGCTCCGCGCGGCCCAGGCAGAACAAGCCGCAGAGCAGTCCCGCCCGGACACCGGCCGACCCGGGCGCGGAACTGGCCCGGAACAGGGCCCGCGCGGACCCCGCCTGTAGAGTGAGCCGACAAACAGACAGTCATGACCAAAGGACACACGTGAGCATCGTCGACGGGCCAGGACTGAAAGACGACCGCCTCCGCACCCTCTACCAGCGCACCCCCGGCCCCGTGGCCTTTATCGACGAAAGCCTGCGCGAACCAGGCCGCGGGGAACGCCCCTTCTACGCCATGAGCGCCATCGTGATCGCCAAGGACCAGGCCGCGATGATCCGCCAACGCCTCATCGAGATCGCCGGCAGCGACTACTGGCACACCACAGAAGCCTTCAACACCCCTATGGGCCGGCACGTCATCACCGAAATGAACGACTACCTCGCCCACGCCATCGAACCCAGCATCATCACCGTCCAGACCGAGATCCGCCGGGCCGACCACAACCTCCGCACCGCCCGCGAAGAATGCGTCACCGCCCTCGCCAGGGAGATCACCCGCGGCAAACCCGCAGCGCCGCGGCTGCTCGTCTTCGAGCGAAGGAACCGGCGCTACTACCCGGACGGGACAAACAAGACCTCGCCGTCCTGCACCGGCTCAGGGCCGCCGGACTGCTTCACCCCGACGTCACCGGCTACCACGCCTCACCCGGAGACGAACCCCTGCTCTGGGCACCGGACCTCGTCGCCTGGAGCTTCCGCCGCGACCTCGCCCTCGGCGACTCCCAATGGTTCACCCCATACGAGACCGTCGCCACCGTCCTGCACGCCAGGACCGGACTGGCCGTTAAAGAAGCAACCCCCATCTGCCGCAGCCAAGTCCGGGGGTCCAGCCAACGACCGGCCCCCTACAGGGCGGGCAACCAGCTGTTGCTTCGGCCTCAAGTCTAGTCCACCAAGGCAAAGAGAACGAGAACCTCAACCGGCTCCGCGCCCAGGCCGACAACCACAACCCGCCCCTGGACCACACCGTAGGACTCGCCGTCGGAACAGAGTCACCCAGAGCCCTGGCGTCCATCGAGAACCAGTTCCAGCGCTACCTCGCAGCACAACGCGCACGAAACGAAACAACCAAGCCATCCTCAGACGTCGCACGCCTGCTCACCCAAGCCCGCGCCGCCCTCGAAACCCCACCTGACCACCAACAACCACGACCACCCAACACCGAAGCTACGTTCACCGGACCCCGACTCTGACCGGCCACCATGGGAGGAGCCCCGAAGCAACGACCCATGTCGGCTGTCCTCACGCGTACATGGATAACGAGAAATAGCACCTTATAACAAACGCTGTTATAAGAGCCTATAAACCGGTATCATCGGTCTATGGACCCAGCTCTAAACCCCTTCAACCCGGGCTCCGGTGTCCGGCCGCCCGAGCTCGTCGGCCGCGACGGAGAAATCGACGCCTTTGATCTCCTCGTAGCCCGCTCCAAATCCAACACGGTAGGGGACCGGGGCATGGTCCTCTCCGGGCTGCGCGGAGTCGGGAAAACTGTTCTGCTCAACGTGTTCGCCGAGCATGCCCGCCGCAACGACTGGCTGGTCATCCAACTCGAAGCCCAGCCAGGGGAGCCCGGCAAGAAAGCCACCCGGGCGAAACTGGCCCGAGAACTCGAACTCGGTGCCCGCAGGCTCCGCGGAAAACCCGCCTGGAGCTCCCTGCAGAACGCCATGGCCAGCATCGCCAACATCTCCGCCAGCCTCGGCGTGACCGGCGTATCAGCCACCGTGACCACCAAACAACACGGCCGGGCCGACTCGGGCAACCTGGACATCGACCTCGAAGAACTCGTCGAAGACGTCTCAACCGCCATGCGAAAAGCCAGGGCAGGATTTGGCCTCTTCATTGATGAGATGCAGGACCTCGACGAGGAACTGCTCACCGTGCTGCTCTCCGTCCAGCACCTTGCGGGACAACGCGGCTGGCCGTTCTACATCATCGGTGCCGGGCTGCCCAACCTGCCCGGCAAGATCTCGGAAGCCAGGACGTACGGCGAGAGACTGTTTCTCTACAGAACCATCGGCCAGGTCAACGACGAGGCCGCGTCCGAAGCCCTTGCCCTGCCCATCAGCCGGCTCGGCGCCACACTGGCACCGGACGCCCTGTCCCTGCTGCTGGCGGCAGCCAACGGCTACCCCTTCTTCCTTCAGGTCTACGGACGCTCCGCCTGGGAAGCGGCATCGGATAAGGTCATCAGCGCCGAGGACGCCCAGCTCGCCGTCCGCCTCGGCACGAGCGACCTGGACCACGGCTTCTTCGAAGCCCGATGGCAGCGGGCCACCAACGCCGAGCGCCTCTACCTAAGAGCCATGGCACAAGACGGGGACAACCCCTCATCCACCGGACAAATCGCCGACCGGCTCGGGAAGTCAACAACCAAACTCGCCGTCATCCGCTCCCGGCTCATCGCCAAAGGCGTCGTCTACGCGCCCGAATACGGGTCCATTCAGTTCACCGTCCCCGGCATGGCCGCCTTCATCGCCCGCCAAACAGAGGAATGACAACCGAACCGTTGTACCCGGTTTCCTGAACAGTCAGTCGTAGAGCGTACCCGGGCGCATCCGTGCCACATCGAGCTCCAACGCCAGCTTCTCTTCCTCGGTCAGTGCCCGCACCGCACGTTCGTACAATCGCACGCCGGCACTCCAGTTGTCCCATCGCCCATCAGTCGTGAAGACACCCGCCCTTGACTCCATCGAACGCACCGCAGCGGCAATCAAAATGGCTGTCACGACCTCGTCATAAGGGCGGCCGTCTGTCTTGCAGGCTTCACCCAACCCCGGCACATCTAGCTCTTTCGTTCCCTGCACATGGAACGTCTCGTAGCTTTCGCCGGCGGCCCTCGAACCGTTCAACCGAATCCCCTCGGCTTCGGTCATCACAGGCACGCCCTCACCACTCGGGCCGCAGATCGTCACATCCGACGCTGCGACAATCTTTCGGGCATCGGCGATGATATCGGCCGTTGCCTGCAGCCCGGAAAAGTAGTGTGTGTATCCCAACATTCTCCTCTTGAGGCTCCCTGCTCTGCGGTCACTCCACAAGTCTGAAGATCCGAACCCTTCAGGTGAAGATCCCAGTGTTCCACTGCTGGCCAATGCCGCAGCACACAACACCCTGTGGGCGAACCAGGGCACTCCCTCGACAGGAACCACGCCGGTACAAGAACCGGGTCCGAGTCACCCGGTAAACCTGCCTTCCGTCATGGCCGTCGCGGCCGCCATGACCTCCGTGGAGCGCATCTCCCTGATCGCTTCAACGGGGAGACGTCATCCAACCACGGGTTGGCACCCACAAACCAGAGCCGGGCCACGTGTTCGCCCTCGACACCCGACACAGCGGTCCAAGCACGGTGCGCGAGCCGCAGCCGGGCCTCTGCTTCGGGCCCGGGTTCAGGACCGCCGGCACGGGCCCAGCGATAACTAATGGTTGGGTCTTTGCTGCCCGACAGTGCGGCCACCAGTGTGGCGCCCAGCCCGCCGTTCAACTGCCGGACAATCTCTCGAAGGGCCAGACTTGCTGTACCGCAGCGGGCCGCACCAGCATCAGTAGAAATAGCACTCCTCCTTTTCATGCTCACCCTACATCTGGAGTCGTCAGTAAGGCCGGTAGCGAATGCTCTGATTGTTCGCCGGACCGGGGACTCTTGCCGAGAAATTAGTTATGTTGCGATAAAAATCGAGGCCCGAATCAATAATAGATCCGAGCCCCGATATTGTTCTTCACAGATTTAGTGAGCAGCCTCGTACTTCTCTACTACCTCCGCTTGGATCCGGCCGCGTGTATTGACGGGGATGCCATTCTCAACGGCCCACATTCGTACCGCTTTGGCGTCAGGTCCGCTCTGCGAGGACTTGCCACGAGCCGCGGGACGCCCACGTCCGCCAGTTACTTTGCGGCCAGCGTCGGTAAAGCGCGCCAGAGCTTCACGCAGTTCCGTTGCGTGTTCCTCGTTGAGATCAATTTCGTACTCACTGCCGTCGAGAGCGAAAGAAATCGTTTCATTAGCTTCCGTACCGTCAATATCATCTTCCAGCAGCACGACTGTCTTTTTTGCCATAAAACAAGACTATCAGCCTAAAGAACAAACGCTATCGACCAAGCATCTCTGCCTAGTCAACCAAACGCGCCAGCTTTACGTCAGCGGATAATATAACCAGCAATTAGATAATAAAAAGTGGCCGGCACGCCTGTCCGCCCGATAATTTCTGGGGGAGTCGCTCCTGCTGAGGGCCTGAACTGACCCTCGATCATGAGCTCTGCTTGTGTGTGATCATGAGTTTTGTGAGTTTGGCGTTCTTGGTGAAAGCTCATGAGTTTGTCAGTCCTTCCGAATCGGGACGCCAGAGGTAGAGGACGCACCGTTCGGTAGCGTCGGCGCCATCACAAAGCGCTTGCGACCTGGTTATTCGCTTCAGTGTTCCGCGGCCGTAGACCTCCCCGGGGCCCGACGCCTAGTCTGGGGGAACGATTAGATGGCTGGGCAACGGGGGCGCACCATGGGACACCGAACATCAGCTGCAGCAATGATCGTCGCAGCCCTCAGCCTGGTCGGGTGCGGCGTACGGCAGGGCCCATATGTTGTTCCCGCAAGCACCCATACGAGCTTGAGCATCGTTCACGGTGACGAAGGTGCCAAAGCCGTTGTCCTCGATGGGCTCCTTACGGAACCAGGCGACCCCGGCACCCTCCGGGGGGGTGCTCAGCTCCGACGAAGCTGGGTGCTTTACCGTCCAGGACCAGGACGGGTATACGAGCACGCTGGTCTTTCCCGAGGGGACCCTCGTGCACGGGCCGCGGATCATCATCCTCCCGGACGGGACAAGCATGCAGCTGGGAGCCGAAGTGACGCTGGAAGGTGCGCGGATCCCGGGAAATGACGCCGCCAGTACGTGCCTGAATTACTTCAGATTGTTCCTGGTCGAGTCGGCTGAGCAGCCCGCCTGAATCAAGAAACGCGAAGGCGTGGAGGATCCGTTTACCCCGGAGATCCGCCCCGGTGGGAGGAAGCGGATCTCTGGGGTTGGTCCGGCCGCGGCGGTGAGTTGCGGGGCCGGGGGCCGGGTTATCGGTTGGTGCGGCCGGTTCCGTCGTCGTCCACGTCGATGTTTTCCTTGCGGACTTCCTCGGTAACCCTCTCCTGGTCGGTCACGGTGTCCTTGTCGAGCCGGACCCGTTCGACGGGAACGGTTTCTTTCTCCACGACGGGGCGTTCCTCGTGCAGGATCACCTCGTGTTCTTCCTCGCTGATCGCCGGACCTGACAGGGCGGCGTCGCGGTTGGCATCGGTGATTGGCTCACGCTCGAGGCGCACCTCTTCACGCTGCACCGGCACAGTCTTGGTCACGTTCTCCGTGGTGACGTACTTCCGCAACCGGGCCCGGCCGGCTTCTTCCGCCGCGTGCCCACGTTCAACTGTTCCTCGGAGCGGGTCATCGCATCGTCGGTGGTCGGGCCGGAAACGTCATGGCCGACAGTCTCGCGCCCGGTGGTCCGATCCGTGTCCCGGCTGGTGTCATAATCGGCGCCGCGGTCAGCAGTACCGGTGTAGCCGGTGCCGCCGGAGAGACCGTAGTAGCTGTACAGGCGGTCTTCCTCTTCCGGGCTCAGGTGCCCGTCCGGGGCAACGTTCGGGGCGTCTTTGACCTTGTCCTTGGTGTACGGGACGACCAGGTCGTTGCCTTCCTGGGTGGCCTCACGGATCGGGACGAAGGATTCATTGGTGCCGAAAAGCCCGGTCTTGACCGTGACCCAGGTCGGTTCCGACGTCTGGTCGTCAGCGTAAATCTCGCCGATACCGCCGATCTTGCTGCCATCCGAACCGATGACGTTCCCGCCGGCGCTGGCCAGTGATGAAAGGTTCTCCCCGTGAATCATGATGTTCTCCTTCTCGTGCTGGGATGAGGCTCTGAGACCATCTCGTCAGTGCAACCAAAGGTGCACCACCTCCCTCTACATAGCCACACCACCACACAAAACAGCAAGCATGCTTATTAATTTTGTTCACCCCTCCTTACGGTCCGGGGCGCAAGTCGTGCGCGATAGCCTGTTGAGGAGCTTGGAAGAACGGGGAAGCTCTTGGTGCTTACGGCCTACATCATCACCGCGACCGACCATCACTTCACGCTGCCAATCGTTGAACTGCCCCAGGTCAGAGCCAAGGCGGCGAACGATGCCGAGATACCCGGAGCAGTGCTGGCAGCAGCGGCCGAGCACACTGGAATGGCCCACGACCAGTTCACCGTCGTCAGCGACTACTGACCGGGGCCCCAAACAACGCGCAGTCCTGCCTGCTGCCACCGTGGACGGAGTGTGTGATCGCAGCAGGCGGGCTAAGTGACCGGCGTCGGCTGGGGGAGGGCCCCGGATGTCTCGACGGAACCCACACGACGCCGGCCACACCGGACCCGGGCCCAGACCCGAAACCCCGTTCACGTCTCTGTTCATCGTAGGACTGTCCCTGCCCGGGGAACAGGCGTGCGGGTACCTAATCCGTTCCCCTGGAGAGGGCTGTCAGGGGGGGGCAGGGACCTAGACTTGCAGCATGCATCCCCTAGCGGCAATCAGCCTGGTATTCCTGACCGCCGTTGCCTGGATATCGGGAGTGCTGCTCCTGCTCTACACCCTCGACCGGGCACAACGTCGTGCCCTGCGGGAGGCCAGACGCACCGCACGGCGGGGAAGCTTCAAAACCCCTCGCATCCAAAGTCTGAATCACCGCCGCAACCGTCGTTCCGACTACTGCCTAATCTGACCGCGGGACCTGCACGGAGCAGATCGGATGCACACCTCAGTTACATGCATTTGCCTGATTTCGACTAAAATACTCCGGTCGCGGGTGTCCGTTTGCTGGAGTGCCGCCATCGAAAGGTCAGACTATGTCATCGAATCTGCGGATCGCCCCTACTGATCCTTTTCCTGAGGATCTGGAAGAACTGAAAGACGAGAAGCTGCAGGTTCTCGACAGCCAGGTACAACGCCAGCTGGACCACGAAATCATCAACGAGGGCGAACCAAACCCCGAGACCGAATTCCGCCACCAAGAGCTGGACGAAGAGTTCGAGCACCGCGACAACTAGAACCGAGTGCGAGTGGCCGCTTAGCGGCCCCTCCGGCGGCTTTCTTCGAGGCCCGTCTCGTACCAGAAAATGGCACTCGGTTCAGGATCGGCAGTATCAAGGTGGCGGTAAAGAGCATCCAAAAGCCTGGATAGCTCCTCGTCCGGCAAAGCGGCAGTAACCAGCTCCGGCCCCCTCGGGTCCAGGAAGACACAGAAAAGCTGGGCATCCGTCATTGCCGGCTGCTGCCACCGCGCATCCCCGTGGCCGCCTTGATGCATTCCCAGCGGACGCTCCTACATGCGGCCAGCGGTAAGGTCTGCATCTCCCGCAAAGTCGGTGCCGCCGCTTTCCTGCGCACTAAGCGACGGGGCCGGCTCGTTTCGGGACGCCTGCACAAGACGCCACGCAGTTACCCCGGCTGCAGCTCCAGCCACGAACCCGCAAACCGCCCACCATACCCGGGCAGCGGGACGCCCCGAAACCGGTTCAGTGACTTGGGCTTTCGGTCCCACACGCTTTAATCGTTCCTGCACCCGGGGAGTCAGTGTCTCCACACCGCCGGCAAGCTCATCCGCCAACCGGCGTAAAAGTGCCTGCAGGCGCGGCGACGCGGTCTCGATACCCGTATCCAGCCCTGCCACCGCTCGTTGAAGCGCAGCCTGCACCCCTGGCGTCGCCCACTCCCGGCCCCTGGCCAGCTGATGCATGAGGTTATCGGAAAGATGGTGCACGTGCTCCATTTGGATTGCTGGTTCCGCTGTGCGCATCGGTGCCTCCTCGAATCAGATGGATGACCACAGCGTACGACCGGCAGAACCTCAATAACAGGGCTTTCGAACCAAGACTTCGCGGGCCCCTGATCAGCAGACTCGGCGTGAAGGTCCCACGATCATCACGACCAGCCTAAGGAACCGGTGGCCGATGCGCGGCGGCAAGAGCGGCGAGATCGAGGATCACCCGCTGCACCTGATGTTCCCGCTGCGCAGAGCGCGGATTCTGCTGTACAAGACGAGGTCGCACCAAGCGGGTCTTCGGGGGAGCGGGAACAGGAGTTCCACCCCGCCGCGGCGGAGCCCCGGTACATGCTTCTTCCATGGCCTCAACCGCAATACGTGTGCTCATACGTCCCCTTTGACGTGCGACTCAGGGAACATCCTCGGCCCCTGTAGTGACACAGTAAGGAGCCACGCAGGCAGGCGGAAGGAACTTTGCCCATCACAGGGACTTATTGTTCCAATTTTGAGTTTCGCAGCCCGTGGGCACCGCACCCCCAACCCCCGAGTTTGAAGCTGGCGACGGCTGGGGGAGGCGTCGTGGTCTCAGCGACACCCTCGCCGCCAGCTCCGGTTACGACCCTACGATCTCTATCTGCCAAGCCGCGCGAGTAATCAGTACGCGTTTCTCCAAAGCCCGGGTACCCGCCAGCGGCGACCAATTCGGACTGGCACCAGGAGCTACGACTGTCAGGTTGAAGCCAAGACCTTTCCAAATCAGTGTCAGTAAGCTCTCAAACTGGCCCTATCCTGACGGGTATCAGGGCCATTTCTGACGTCAGATTGGGGTGTACTTCAAGCCAACGGGGTTTGTGCGCTGTACAAGGACAAGCGGGAGTTCATCGCAAACGGCTGGACGCCCAGTGACCAAGGACCAGAGCGTTGTCTAGTAGAGAACTTCCAGACTATTCCGCAGCTTTGATCAGGGCCTCGTTCCCGAGGCCCAACCTACCCGACCACTAACAGGGTCTTGGAAACTTCATCCTTGATGAGCAGACGGCACCGGTTCCGTTCCTGGACATTATCCAAAGAAAAGATCCGTCCGCCAATACAGTGTCGACCCTGAGTTTCTTTGCTGGTCGGGACCTGTTAGGGGCACGCGGAGTTGCTGCCAGTTCGCGGAGGACAATAGGGTGCTTATCTGCGACACCCTCAGGAGTGCAGCCCCACGGATTGCCTCAGCGGGCGTTTCGCAGGTGGATGGCTTGGACTTCGTAGTTTAGTGATGGGGCCTAAACACTCGGTCGGCCTTCTCCGAAGTCCGCCAGTCCTGCTGTTCCCTAATGAGACCGAAGGGGACGGCGTCACTAAGTGAGACGGTAAAACAATCGTAGTCATGTCTCGTTACGAGAATTCCTCTTATTGGAGGATTCACAGCCTTTGCCTGAGCGAGCGCGACGGCTGCATCGAGTTGGCGGTCCAGGCTGGCCCTGTCGGGAACGGTAATAGTAACCGTAAAGTCCTGCGTGTTCATGTTGAATAAGTCTTTCCGAATTGTGTTTGATTCCGACGCCAATCGATTGGGTTCACCGGTCTGTGGGCCGGCCGACCCACAGACCGGCGGCCGGGATTTCCCTTCGGGCACGGGTTTTTCCGCGAGTACTTCTTGCTTCTTAGGCGCGGAGGGACGTCATGGGCCCCGGCGAATTACCTGCGAGTGACCTCGTCCTGCCTTGGGCTCACGGTAGAGGGATCCTTCATGCCCAGTTCTGCAGGGCGCAAGGCACATTTTCGCTGCGCTTCGATTTCTGCGTCGAGCGTTTCTAGGCTCTTTCCCTTGGTCTCAAGACCGAATAGCAGAAACATCAGCCCACAGAGTAGGAACCAGGCCGCAAAGTACGAGAAGGCGGGCAGAAGGGTCGCGGTTCTGGCATCAGGCTTTACAAAGTTGCTCGATCCGACGATGAGACCCAGACCCAGCGGTCCGATGACCTTGCCGATGCCTCCGACGCCATAGGCGAACCCCATTCCAGTGGTCCGCAGGGCACTGGGCCAGACCTCTGCCGAATAGGGCCCGACGATGGCAAAACCGCCTTCCGCGAAGAAGTAAACGATGATCATGACGAGCAGGAAGACGGAAACTCCTCCGAAAACCTCTAGGTCCTCAGTGAGCGCGGCCATTACGAGGAGCGCAGCCGCCGTAATTCCCGCGAATGCCCCGGTGGCGCGCCGCCCCAGGATCTCGGCTAGGTGTGAGAGGACGAATCGACCCACGAGTGCCCCGAGAGTGGCAAAGATCATGTAGAGACCCGACAGTGCCGCCGGGATCCCCAGCACGAGCACAAACAGAGTTGGAGTCCACAGTGCGATCCCGTAATAGCCGGTCTGGGCGCCTAGGTTTGTGAGCGTCGAGACCCAGAGACTCCGTGGATAGGAGAACAGTTCACGCATCTGCGCAGGGCGCTGCTGTGGGGCAGCCGTGCCGGAGGTTTCGAGCGGAAGCGTGGAAGGATCAATTTCCAAGGCCCAAGCGATTGATCGCCGCGCACCCTCAATATCACCGTTGCGGGCTAGATATCGGGGCGATTCGGGAATGGTGAGGCGTAAGAGCAGCAGGACTATGCCCAGTCCAACGGCAATCATGAGGATTCCTCGCCACCCGATGTGGTCGGCGAAGAGCCACACGAGAATTGAGCCGACCAAGAAACCAAGGGGGACAGCGGACGTCACGTAGCCGGTGATTCGGCCACGTTTCGCGGCCGGAAGGAATTCCTGGACCATGGGAATGTCAACCACGTAAAGCCCGCCGGCTCCAAAACCCACTATGACTCGCATCAGGACGATGTATATCCACCCGAACGCGGCGTTGTCCGGCGTCAGTGCCAGTGCACCGGTTGCAAGGGTGAAGGTCATGATCGTCGTGATGAAAACTCGCCGCCGTCCAATGCGGTCAGCGAGCCTGCCGAAATAGATCGCGCCCACTATGGCACCGATTCCTGAAGACAGAAGGATGAGCGAGGACTGTCCGAAGCTGAGGTTCCACGAACTTCCGATGAAGACGATGATGAAGCCAACGATAAAGTAATCCAGGAATTCGAGGCAGACGGCCCAGGTGGCAATAACAGTCAGTACCTTTTGGCGTCTGGTTAGCCGGGGGCGGGAGTCAAGTTCTGAGAACATGTCCATTCCGCAACCTTCCTTTAGTTATGAATGGAGAACCGTGTCACGCGACAGTTGAGGGGCAATGCCTTCTGCAAGGTTCGTGGGGATTCTGTTCCCAGATAGAGGCAGCGGCAGCCCCGACCCATGGCGACGCGGCGGAGGGCTTCTTCGCCCTCCGTGAGGAAGTAATAGATACAGCTCAGGTCTTAGGACAATGACTCGCAGTGTCCGGAGGTTTGATTCGCGTGTCTCGGATGCCTGCAGTCAGCAGAGACCGGCGTTATTCCGTATCTTTCCATGCGGAACTACCTCCGCCAGCGGACTTGGGTCGGGTCCTCCCTGTGACGGTCCTGGCGTAGGTTTCGAGGTAGTGCAACGCTAGAGGCCGGACCTCTATCGACATGTGGTCGAACATGGGCAGAGCGGAAATGCGGGCGTGTAATTCCGTTGCGTCTGCCGCCTCCCAAATTCCGATGTTCTGGCGGGTTCCTGGTACGCGCCAGATTCGGCTGATGATGCCGGAGATGCGGTACTCGCGGCCGCGGGCTGCCTCGCGTTCCAATAAGGAAGCCCACTCGGCGTCGGGTGTGTTTGCTGGGCGTCTGACCTCAATGAAGACGAGGAACTCGCTCATGCGGGGAACACTGAGGCTGCGCCGCCAACGCCCACGACACCATCGCTGAGAAACTGCGTGGTTTCTGCCGTTGAGTATCCCAACTCCGACAGGAGGGACACGGTACTTTCCCCAAGCGCCGGAATTCGCTTCATCGTAGAGTTGCCCTCGACGCGGAATGGGCTGGCGATAACAGATACCGTCTCGTTGGATGGCAAAACGACCTTCTCCCACCTGCGGCCGCCCTCCAATTGCGGATGATGGGCTACGTCAGCAACGGAGTTGAGAGAGCCCAACGGAATGCCGGCACGCTCAAGATCACTGGCCACGTCCGCTTGGTTGCGCAAGCCGATGGCATCCGACACCGATTTCTCCACAAACTCCCGCTTGGCAAGCCTGCCCTTGTTTGTCGCTAGGTCCGGTTGTGCGGCCAGAGAGCTCAGGCCCAGAACGTTGCAAAGGGAGGCCCATTGTCGGTCGTTCTGAACCGCGATGTTTAGCATCTTTCCATCGCGGGTTTCGAATGGGCCATAAGGGGTTATGGTCGCATGCCTTGTACCCGCTGGCTCTATCTCTACGCCGGCTTCTCTGTATGCCAAAAGGAGGGGGCTCATCCACTCCACCATCACATCGAACATCGCGATATGAATGCGATCACCACTTCCGCTCCTCTCCCGCCCCCTTAGTGCTGCGAGAATTGCCGTGGTTGCGTAGATTCCTGCTCCGAGGTCGGCGAGCGAAACTCCAGGCTTGGCGGGCCGCCCGATTTCGCCGGTGCTGGTTGTCACCCCCGCTTCGCCCTGCACGAGTAGGTCGAAGGCTTTCCTATGTTCGTAGGGTCCATCGGGTCCGTATCCGCTAATGATGCATCTGATCAGCTCCGGGTTGAGGGCGACAAGCTCGTCGTCGGATACGATGCGGTCCACGGCTCCTGGACCGAGATTTGATAGAACACGTCGGCCCCCTTTAGCAATTGCCGAAGGATTTTGCGCCCTTCGGCCGATTTCAGGTCCAGTGCGACGCTCTTTTTTGCCTCTGTTGAGCCACACGAAGTGAGATGACTGCCCGTGCACGAACGCATCGTAGTCGCGGGCGAAATCTCCTCCGTCTATGCGTTCCACCTTGATCACTTCTGCCCCGAGATCAGCCAAATGCCTAGAGGAGAGTGGCCCGGCGACAGCTTGTTCAAGAGCTATGACGCGAACACCTTCGAGGGGAAGTGCTTTCCCCATCAGAAGCTCATCACTGTTCCGACGGAAGGCTGGATGTATTGCTCAGGAGCATCAAGGGAGAATCGCACGTGAGTTCGGAGGCCGCTGCAGTGCATAGGCACGACTCGCTTCACATCGCGCTCCAGCATGCCCTGTAAAGTCCTGTCTACATTTGCCTCCGGAGTGGTCGGGAAGCCGAGGTGGAAACCCCCAATCGCTGCCAGAATCGGGCGCTCCCCGAACATTTCCCGTGCCCGGTCGATGGTGTTGAGTACCCCAGCATGAGCACAACCAGTGATCACAATCAGACCCTTGCCCTTGACGTTGATGACTAGTCCTTGCTCGTCAAGAACCTCGTCAAGCCCGTAGTGGCCGTTCGCCGCAACCTGGTAGAGTCCCGGCGCATGGTCGTGGGCTGGGGGTTGCGGACCCTCGAAACTGACCGTTCGCGGGATGAATCCGGTCGTATAGATCCCACACCCAAGATCCAGCGCGCCATTGTTGAGAATTGGTCGTCCGCCATGTCTCTCCAAACTCTCTGCCGTGAAGCCCTGGTTGTAGTACTGAGATACCCGACCGTCCGCCATCACGGCGAACCGCGGCAGGAAGGCGTCCGGATGCGTCATGACCGGCATCGTCCGGTCGAAGATGTCGAGAAGAGGCAGGATGCCTCCGAAGTGATCGGGATGCCCATGGCTGATCACGACGCCGTCGATGTCCTCCACGCCGATCCGCAGCGCACGGAGGTTGTGCAGAAGGACAGTCCCCGTGAGCCCGGCATCGAAAAGGATCGTCTTCGTGTGAATCCCGCGTTTTGCCGTCACCAATATGCTCAGGCCGTTCTCGGCTTGGGGCGGTATACGCCCTTGATCGAAGTGCTCAATCAGTCCGTTGCGAACACAGTGTTCGCCGTGGTCTGAGTGCTGATCCTCCAAGAGCATGTCGACCCAGTTCTCCACGAGAACGGTGATCTTCACGCTGTCAGCTTCGAACATTTGTTTCCTCCGAATTCGCGTCTGAGTTCTGACGCTCCAATATCTGAAGTGCGCGCCTGTAAACCGGCGGGTCAATAAACATGTCGTTCACCTTCGTAACGGATGCTCCGTTGGATTGAGCCGAGCGGAAGGCCTCGACTACAGATTTTGAGAAACTGACTTCTTCGGCTGTCGCCTGTTCGTAAGCGCTTTCGGCGGCGTGTGCCTGCGCAGGAGTCAGGCAAACCCGGCCGCTGAACCCCCGACGCCGGGATCTTTCGCAGGAGGCTTGGAATGCAGACATCCCGAGGTCCAAGTCAGGGCCGTCCAGCGGAGCAGCAAGCCCTGCGGCGCGGGCCACAGCGACGATCGAGGACCGCGCGGTGTCCAGCTCACGCTCGTCCGAGCTTAGGGAGATTCCAAGTTCCATACAGAGATCCGCAGTGCCCAGCATCAGGGTTTCAACACGATCCGATTCCGCGAATGCGATTTCGCGCATATTGAGCAGACCCAATGCAGTCTCGATCATCACGATCACCCGCAAGGGCGCTGCGCCCACCGAATCCAGGGAGTGGAAGAACTGGACAACCTCGGAACAGCTCTCCACTTTCGGGACAATCACACCATGTGCCCCGGCCATGACGGCGGCCTTCAGATCGGGCATGTGATCCTTGCTGCCAATCGCATTGATTCTCACGTACAAGGTCGAGGACTGCTTTATCTGAGGTGCGTGGTCAATGATCAGTTGCCTCGCCAGTTCTCGCCGTTCCAGCGCGACGGCGTCCTCAAGGTCCAACGCCACCGAGGCGATGCGCCTGCCAGGTAGTTTCTGCAGCTTCAAGACATCGTCTGCAGGACAGAACAGTATTGAAGAGACGCCAAGTGTATTCGCCATCAGTGATAACCCCTGGCTAAAAGATCGCCAGAGGATTGACTGGTGAACCGACCGCCTTGGAGATGGGCAAGGGCGGAGCCGTGAAGAAGAAGTCATATCGCTCCTCCTCCGCGCAGGCAGCCGATAGTGCTTCAAGGTCGAAAATCTCCCCGATCGTCATCCCAGCATTCACAAGGAGGATCAGGTGCAGCGGCTGAAAGACACCAGGGGTGTCGTTTGGCAGTACCTCTGCGCCCCAGGTGTCAGTAGCCAGCGCAGCAATCTCGTTTCTCGTGAACCAATGCGCAGCATCCACGCCGAGTCCGGGGGCCGGCCCGGAGTCGTGCTGGCCCCAGTTGCGCTCAGCACGAACCTGGGCGATCTGACCGGTTCGAATCAGCACGATGTCACCGCTGCGAATCTCAACCGACTGTCGCTCGGCACATGCGTCTAGGTCTGCGGTTGAGATTGCATGCCCGGCTTCGAGCCACGGCACGCCGAAGTGTTTCGGCATGTCCAGCAGAACACCTCGCCCGACTACTCCGGTGGCGATTTTGTCGATGCTGTTCACGCTTGCGCCGGTGCTGGTGACCTTCTCGAGGCCATGACCGTTGTACATCTGCCCCCGATAGAAGATGTGGGCCAGTGCGTCCCATTGCGTGCCGCTCTGCAGCGGCAACGACACGGCGTCATCCGTGTAACGCAGTATCGCGAGATCGTCCTGCGCACCGAGGGCAATGTCACCCCCGTCCTGCAGCATCCAGTGAACCGGGTTCGTTCGTCCTCCGAAACCTCCTGATTGAGGACCATCGGCGTTGTATGGAAGCGCGCATGACACAACCCGGCCGCTCCGGATCATGCTCGACGCGTCGACCAAGACCTCGGGTGTGACGAAATTGAGAGTACCGCGCTCGTCGTCGTCCCCCACCGCCCCCAATTGCGGTAACGCAGGCAAAGCTGGTCGACCATTGCAATGGAGGCCTCGGTATCATCGGCGGATACGGGTAGTGTTTCTGTCTGCTCAGATGTCATGGGTTTTCTCCCAGTCGGAGTAGGAGTGAGAATCAACGCGAACAGGATGCTGGCAAAATTGAGCGGGTCAATCGGCCCGTGGTGCTCGCCGACACAAGGCACCTAGCCGACGTGATTTCGCGGCACCGACCGAGGCGCTGGACAGCCCTGTCCATGAAAATCCTTACATTGAAGGTGTATTAGAAGTGACTACAGCTTCACTTAGGTCGCGAGTCTCTGTAAATGTCCTCCGATACATACTTGACGCATAACGATGTACTCGGCAACACTGAACGCTGTGCAACCCTCTCCCGTGACCCTCGAGCAGTGGCTTAATTCAATTGCCCGATTGACCGCAGCCGTCAATGCAAATCAACAGTTGCCGGATGTGTTGCACCAGGTTGCAGCCACCGCCCGAAACCTCCTCGGCTACGACTACTGCGCGGTTCTCCTTCCAGACGAGCAGGGAGAACACCTCGTAATCATGGGCTACAGCGGACTCACCAAGAACTACGTCGACCGGATAAACTCCGAGCGTCCACTCCCATTGACCGGCGCACCTGCTCAGGACGTACCCTCAAGCCGCGCCTTCTTGTCGGGCAAGGTGCACGCAATGACCGATATCGCGGACGCGCCCGGATTTGAGGGGAACTGGGCGCACTTGCAAAAGACCAGAAGTTCCGGTCAATGGTGTCTGTGCCGTTGGTCTCCGCCGGCGAAGTGATTGGCACCCTTACTGGTTATCGCCGAACCGCCCACCAATACGGATCGGCCGAATCGAGCAGTCTTCGGCTGTTGGCTGAGCAGGCAGCGATAGCCATCGCCTCAGCGCGCCTAATGGACGACTTGCGCCAGCAACGAGACCTTTTAGCGCGCTCTGAGCAAATCCATGAGCGTCTGATTGCCGTGGCGGTTCGAGCCGGAGGCATCAACGGGTTAGTCGCCACAGTGCACGAGCTGCTAGATCGCCCCGTAACGCTCAGGGACCGCAACGGGATGGTACTCGCCAGTGTCGGCGGTGAGGCGAAACAGCCCCTACCGAACCATGTTGAAGCCGCTCGCCCAGCGCACGCCGTCCCCACGGGTCGGACAACGGTTTTTCGCCAAATCGGCGACTTCGTGATTGTCGACGTGATCCTCGACGGCGTCGTCAATGCCACCTTGTGGCTTCCCGGCACCGTCGACAACCTTGGTGCGCTTGACCGTCGAGTGCTTGAGCATGCCTCGATCGTCTTAGCGGTGGAGCTCCTCCGGCAGCGCACCGCCGCAGAAGTCGAACAGCGGCTTCGCGGGGAGCTCCTGAACGGAACTGCTCACCGCACCCGGCTCCCTCACAACCATTCTGCGCGAACGTGCCGGGCTGCTTGGCCATGACCTGGGTTCGCCCCACCGCGCCATCGTCGTAGATCTTCGCGCGCAGGATCAGCCCATGAGTGACATCGCGCTCCAGCGCGCGGCGAGCAATGTGTTCGCGCGGACGTCGGTTCTCTCACCGCGACCTCTGGTCGCCGTTTATCGCCGTCAGCTCGTCGCGCTTTGGCCCGAGGAGCCATCGCCTAAGGCACCTGGCGAGGCGCTGTACCAGCTCGTCACTTCGACCAGCGGCGTCCACGATGTCACGGTCGCGGTCTCGGCCGTGACGTCTGCGCCGTTCGGTGGTGCCTACCAGACAACGCGTGGGGCCGTTGCCCTAGCTCGCGCCTCTGGCCGTATCGGCGTCGTCACGCTGGAGGAGCTAGGAGTCGCCGGGCTGCTGCTTCAGCTACCGGATCCCACACCGCTTCGGCATTTCGCAACCCGAACGCTCGGCCCCCTCGCCGCCCACGACGCACAGCGTGGCGGAGAGCTGTTAAAGACCCTAAGGACCTATCTCGACTCTGGTTTCGATCGACAGGCGACCGCACGGGCACTAGTCGTTCACGCAAATACTGTCAGCCAACGGCTCCGCCGCATTCATTCGTTGAGTGGACTCGACCTGGGCAGTCCGCAAGCTGCAATGGATGCTCGTGTCGCGATTACCCTCGCCGATGTCGCCGAGGCGTTGAGCTCCTGATCAATTCGACCCGATCCCGAAAGCTGCCTAACTTCCAAATGGGACGATCTGCCACCGGTCGTAGATGCTTCAGCGGCTATCCGGCGTCTGGCCCGAGTCGACGCATGAGCGGCTGGAGGTCGTTGGTCGGAAGTCTGGGGGGATTTGCCCCGGATCGAGCAAGTTGGTGAATTCGAACGGCCGCCCCCGGACACGTCTACTAGAGGGATGGGTACCGCTCCGCTCAGGGTGTCGGCGTTCACATAGTTTAGTGTGAAGTGTGTCACTAGAGACATTTACAGGGGTCGGCGGCCCGAACGAAACTGTAGTTCTACTTGAAAACCCAATGGAGGGACTTTCATTGTCTATTGCAGTGATTTCATTGCTGGCGCTTGTCGTCATATTTGTCGTCGGCACCGTTTGGCCCGTGAGCCTAGGCGCCGCAGCTTTCGCAGCCACATTCCTTGTCGGCGCCATACTCGCTGGCCTTTCCGGTGAGGAACTTATGGGTTTGTTTCCTGTGAACCTCTTTGTGCTACTGGGTGGCATTACCTACATGTTCGCCGTGGTCCAGAAGAACGGAACCATGGCGCTCATCACTAATGCCGCCCTGGGGTTGGTTCGTGGACGGGTCGCGATCATCCCCGTGATCTTCTTCTTTATCGCAGCTTTCACGTCCGGCATTGGAGCAGGCCCTGCGGCATCGACCGCTATTTTGGCACCTGTGGCGCTCGGTTTGGCCATTACCGCGCGCATAAACCCCGTCCTTATGGGCCTTATGGTTGTCCATGGCTGCCATGCGGGGTCGATGTCTAGCATCAGTCCGATTGGCGCGATCATCAACGGCGCTGTCCACGCCGCGGGCCTGCCCGACTCATCCGGTCCAATCTTTGTCAATTCCCTGCGTTTAACATCATCCTCGCGGCCGGGATTTATTTGCTGTTTGGCGGCATTTCGCTGATCCGACGCGGCAATGACTCCCTAGGAGCAGACGCGGTTGCATGGTTCGCACGCGGTAAAGGTCGCTCCGGCGATCAGGACAGCAGTTTGGCAGCGCCGGTTGGAGCGCCGATGCCCGAGGGAACGACTGGCCGCAGCGCCCCTACCGCTACGCTCGAGAAGGCTCTAACTCCACCTCGATTCCAAATTGAAGCTCGCCAGGTACTGACGCTGCTCGGTATCTGCCTGCTGATTGTCCTAGGTGTGGGATTCAAGCTCGATATTGGCCTCACAGCGTTCACGATAGGGTTGGCGCTATCGCTGATGTCCCCGAAAGATGACGTCAAAGTGGTCGCGGCTATGGCTTGGTCAACGATCCTCATGATCGGCGGAATCATGACGTACATCGGGGTCGTGCAGAAGGTAGGAGGAATGGAACTCGTCTCCAATGCACTGAGCAACATGGGATCCCCCACCGTTGGAATCCTCATGGTGGCTTTCCTCGCTGCGTTCACTTCTCTGTTCTCCGCGACGGGCGCGGTTTCCGGGGCGCTGGTCCCCCTAATCGCATCGTTGGTCGGCCCCAATCCTGACTATCCCAGTCACAGGGGCGGTGTCCACTTTGGCGATCTCCTCAAGCGTCGTGGACAGCAGCCCCTTCTCGGTCCTTGGGGCACTGCTAATCGCCAACAGTCCCTTGGACCGCCAGCGCGGGGTATTCCGTAGCTTGTTGATTTGGGGCGTCGCCATGGTCATTGTGGGAAGCATCATCCCGTGGTTCCTCTTCGTCATCTTGCCGATGTGGATGTGACGTCAGAGGCGACGTTGCAGTTGCCGGGATCAGCGAGCAGCGAACCGTAACCTTACTTAACCCTTAGGAGCCTTAGCCATGTTTATGTACTTCCCAGACAACTACGTATGGAGCATGTCAGTCGCCGCCATACTCAATAGTGGAGGACTGATCGACGAGGTGGACCGTGCCTGCCGGCCGCTTCTTGAAGCGTCCCGCAGCGGCGATGATGGCGGGACGGAGAAGCTGTACGAGTCCTGGAACGCTGTTGCCACTGAGCTGATCCAGTCTGCCGAGTTCGACGATGCCTCGGGTCATAGGCTTACGGCGGGGCAAAAATACTACCGCGCGGGCCTGTATCTCACATATGCAGAACGGCTCCAATCTCCGACCTGGGCGGGCCGCGACTCAGCCTACCAGGAGACTATGGACCTCCTGCTAAAGAGCGCGGAACGGACAGGTGTTGAAATGCGGCGGGTGGAGGTTCCCTACGGTGATTCATCCCTGCCCGGCTACTTCGTAGCCGCGGCAGGGCTCAGTTGGTCCTGCACCTGTAATCATTCAGTGGAACGGCTTGGACTCAACCAAGGAGATGTTGTATTATACGGGCTTTGCGGCCGAATTGGCCAAGCGAGGCATATCTACCCTCGTCATGGACACCCCTGGAAGTGGTGAAGCCCTGCGGATGAGAGGCCTGAAAGCACGCTATGACACCGAGGTATGGGCATCTGCATGCGTTGACTATCTTGAGAACGATCCCGAAGTGGATCAGACCCGTATCGGACTGGTTGGCTGGTCTCTTGGCGGATACTATGCTCCAAGAGCTGCAGCTTTCGAGAAGCGTCTCAAATTGGTCGTCGCCTGGGGAGCCCTGCACGACTGGGGGGGAGATTCAGCGCTTCCGACTAAAACGCGAAGCAGAGAACCCTGTTCCACACTACTGGGACCACGTCTCCTGGGTATGGGAGTTAAAGACGTCAATGAATTTTTTGCCGATCGCCGATAAGCTCACGCTAGAGGGAGTCCTGGACAAGATCAGCGTCCCGTTTCTGATCACGCACGGTGTCAATGACCGCCAGATACCTGTTCGGCACGCCCAAACCACGTATGACCAGGCTGTAAACAGCCCTTACCGCCAGCTACGACTATTCGGCGAGGAAGAAGGAGGTGCCGAGCACTGCGGATTGGATCATTTTTCCGGAGTTATCACCTTCACCGCCGACTGGATCAGCGATACGTTTACCAGCGATGAACACGGGGCTAACCCACTCAAGTTGGATCTGACAGCCTCGGCACAGCCGTAGTTTACCTGTCCAACCACGGCCCTCACGAAATTCGGGCTACAGAATGAAGAGAAGCGCACGGAGTATTCCGTGCGCTTCTCTTCATTCTTGCGGGAGTTTCTCGCAGCGACTTCCCCACTCCGCCCTTTAAGGGCCGATAACGGATATTCCGTCAAGCTAGCGACGGGCGGTGACTGCCTCCAAGCCCCATCCTGCCCTGCACGATTGTCAGATCCCGTATATAGCGTTCCAACGGAAGCATCGCGCTGCCAGTCAAGGGATGAAGGGGACATACTCATGAAGCAGGAACAAAGCGTGCGGGCGATTTTCCGCTGTCGCACGGGTCACGAACACGAACTCTGCGTCGACGTTCGTCGTGGCGTACCGCCGGAACTTCGCTGCCCACCATCGCAACCCCAGGGATACGGACCGGGCAATGGAACAGGCTGCAAGGTTCCTCCGGACCTCGAAGAGCAAGTACAGCGAGAGCTTCGATACTCACTTCAAGAGAGCAAGCGTCGGGGGTATGTGCTGATCCACGGCTGAGGCTTCACTCCTGCTTATGACTGCCAGACTGGGCCACGGTAGAGATCGTTTCCCGGGCAGTAGTCCGGAATGAACCGTTGGAGCGTGGGACCGTCCCAAAAACGGATATTTCCCCGCGCGCCCTGCCGCCGCCTCGGCTTGTCGCCGGCAAAGAGTTGTCTTCTAGGGCATCGCTGTCCTTCTGCCACTGCTTAGACGGGCTGAGGCTCTGGACAGTCGATCCGGCGGGGTTTCGTTGCTGATGCTGCCCAGGGCCTCTTGGGCGATCAGGAGCAGGTCGTCGCGGTTACTGAGTTGCATTGAGTGCTCACCGTAAAGCTCGACCGCGATGTCTACGGCTGCTTCGGCGGTGCTGATGTCCAGGGCGCGACAGAGTACCGCGATGTCGGGGATGTCCCGGTCACGGCCGGCCGCGAGCTTCATGGCTAAGAGGAACCTTGGCGAGGCGACACGCAACACGAGGTTGTCGGCAATTGTCACTTCCACCGCTTCCGTGTCCTGCCCGTCCGGGATGTAGGCCCGGGCGGCGTTGTTCAGCCACCGCGGGTCCAAGCCCAATTCTTGTGCCATGTCCGTGGCTACGTCCTGCACCGTCTGCTCCGGGTGATACACGGCATCGATGTCTGTTGTGGAGCGTCGGGAGTCGAACTCGATGGCGATCGCCGCTCCGCCGACAAGATAGATGTCTGCGCCCGCACCTCTGGCATGGAGCCGGCGGGACAGCTCCATGAGAAGTCCTCGTATGTCATCGGATCGGTAAGAGGCGCGGCGTCCTGTTCTCATGCAGCGGCCAGGTTGGCGGCGTCGAAAACGATGTTCGCTTCGGCGAATTCGACGGGCGTTCGTTCTGCCATTCTTTGCTTCCAGGCATGCGAGACATGCTTGCGGGGGGTGGCATACCATTTCGACTCCAGTCGGGGAGTGCTTGTCCAGTCCGGCTCTTTCAGCCCGTGCTGATGGCATTTGTAGGCGAAAGTCCTGGCCAGCAGTGCATCCCAGCGCTTCCGTCCAGTCGACGCGGGCCGAGCGCGGAGGAACCGCCGACGGTCAGATGGATTGAGATCGTCAAAATAACTGGCGGCCATGGACAACACGCGCATGGCAAAGTCAGGATCGCCGTTGCGCAGCTCCCGCTTTATCTCACGGGCTGCCGTTTCCGCTGTCCAGTAGAGTTCCGATTCCCGAGGGGCACCTTCGATGATCAGTGCGGTGCCCAGCTGGGAAAGAACCTTCAGGGCGGTGCTGATGGAGACATTCCTACCCTGCTCAAGATCAACGAGGGTTGAACGGCTGATACCAGTTGTACGGGCCAGTGCCTCCTGTGACAGGCCAGCATTGAGCCGGTGACGTCTCACCTGCTCGCCAAGTTCCCGCGCGTCCTGGATTTTATTCACGGCAATCACTCTTCCATGTCGGATATATCCATCATAGTGTGCGATTGATGATTGGGCTTCAGGTAGCCACGCACGCCTACAGCGTCTCGGCTTCACGAGAAAATCGGGGACCAACGGCTGAAAATGCCTCCTCACAGGGACTCCCACAACTGGTCCTGAAGCTTGAGCAGGGTCCGCCGCCCGGGCTCCAGCGGAGAAGAACGAAACGGGATAAGCGAATCTATGACTTGAGGCCCCTGACGGACCGTTCGGTTGCGTCGGCGCCATCCTGCAACGCCTGGGGCATGAGGTGTCCGTACACCTGCTCGGTTGTTCGAACGGATGCGTGGCCTAAACGTCGTGATAACGCGAACAGGGAAATCCCACCGTTTTGGAGGAGCCAGGAGGCATGTGTGTGCCGCAGGTCGTGGATGCGCGGGGCTTTGGTTAGGCCCTGGGCTTGGGCGGCACGGACAGCTGGCACCCAGTGGTGTTGCCAGAAGGGTTTGTGAGCGATTCGCTGGCCGCTGGGCGTTGTGAACAGCAGTTCGCTGCCCGGCCGACTTGCCACGAGGGGAACGAGCAGGTCTACCAAGGTGGGATTGAGCCCGATGGTGCGCCTTCCTGCCCTGGTTTTGGTCGGACCCATGTAGTACCGGGATTGCCCATCGCGTTTCCACGCTTTATTGATTCGAGCGGTCGGCGGTTTAGAGAGCAGATCGATGTCGGCAACCCTGAGCGCGGTTGCCTCGCCGAACCTGGCCCCTGTCATGACCATGAACTGCACCAAAGTCTTGTACTGCGGGGGCATGCCTACTATGAGCAAGCTGAACTCGGCATGTGTGAGGAACAGAGCGTCGTCCTCTGCCCTTTCAACCGTGGGGAGGGCGACGCCGCGGCAGGGATTGCGGGAAATGTATCCGAGCAACTCGGCAGTCTTCATTGCAGCTGACAGCAGCCCGTGGATGTTCTTGATGCTTTTAGGTGCGACACCGTCGACGGAAAGGGCTTTGACCCAGCGCATGACGTCCCGGTACCCGAACTCGTCAACTGGTATGTGACCTATCGTGTTTCGAATCCGCAGGTCAAGCATCCGCTGATACGTCCCCATAGTCCCAAGGGAGGGGCGAACCAGCAATTCGATATGTTCTTGGACAACGTCCGCAACGGTGGGAACGCCTTGTTTCCCCAGTTGGGCGGCAGGACCAGGGCAACTTTGGCATCTGCCCGTTGTCATTGAGGTATCGCACAAGACTAAGTGCTTCCTGCTCCGACTTAAGGGTCAGCCGGTGTTGATGACCTGACCTGTAGTCCCGCCACCGCACCGAGACAGCGGTAGTCCCATCCCACCGGGCGCGGGTGATGATGCTGGCCACGAGGACAGGCTACGCCCACGAGAACCCGTAGTCAGCAGAAAAGCTGACCTACCATGGGGCATGGCCACGAAGAGTCCCGATCCATCCCCCAAGGCCCGGATCATTCACGGGAACACCCCGACAAAGAGCACCGCAAGAACAACGATCCTTGCCCTGGACGTCAGAAAGCATTGCGGCGTCAAACTATCGACGAGGGGCTCAACTACGTCCTGAATCACGACGCTGAACTTCTGGCCCGCCTCAGCGACGCCTGACGAACGAGGAACGAGTAGTAACGGGCCGGCCGACGGTGGAAATCCAGAAACCTCAGGTGCCGGTAATCCGTAGCCGCACTCGAGATCCAGCCTAGGCGCCAACGAATGCCTAGCCATTCGCGTTTCTACGGAGCACATTTGCGTCAGAATAATGTAGAATTCCGTTTCGCTGACGACTGCTCGTGAGTATCTCAGATTCCAACCTGACGAATCTTGGGGGAGGGAAACGGGTCTGACAGCTCGAGAATCGCCAAAATAGTCCAAACAATCTGGACTTAATGACGTCACACTCGGCAGAGGGTGGCAATGTCGCACGTTTTGACTCGTCGTGCAGATTACGACAGGCCGGAAACGTCCCGACAGCGCCTGTTCTCCCTTGTCAGGTGCCCTGACGTCAGGTTGGGGTGTGCTTCAGACCGACAGGGGCGAAGCGAGATTTCACCATTCAAGTCCGCTCGGGTCCTGTTCCGGACTTCGCAAACTAGGGGCTGAAGGGATTGAGCAGTACCGAATGAGTTGCTCGGGTACTGCTCGACGTCGATGCACTGACTCAAACCCCCATAGCAAAAGACGGCTTCGTCCACCTGCCGTTGCGCCTTAGGCGATGAACATCTTCCCTCGTGACCATGGTTCTGCCTTGGCCGTTATCCATCCACAACCAGATGAGCGAGTGATCGGGCATAACTATGTCCACGAGCCCTGTCCCGGTGATTCTATTTCTGAACAGGATTTCGACCAGCTCGCCCCCCCTTCAGGCCTTCCCAGTCGAGGCCGGGCTCTTCTGTGGAACTGGTCGCTTCTGTATTGGGGAGCTGGAGGGGGCTTCCAGCAGGGTTTGAAGTCGTGAGGGATTTGCTTCGGTTTCGGATGTAACCTCCGGGAGGTCCTGTTTCTGCCTTCTTTTGGGGAGTGCTGCAGCGTTTGGATTGGGGACATATTCAAGGTTTTGGATTACTTTCTGAACTATCTCCCTCGTTCCAGCAGCGACTTTATGAGGTCGGTTAAGGACGTTGGACACAGTGGTCGCAGAGACGCCCGCTGCTTGGGCCACATCTGTGATGCGAGCTGGACCATCCATAGGTGCCTCCCGGGAGAATTGTTTGTGGAGGCGCCGGCAGGATCCTTACGCCTAATGACTGATGTACATGCCAGAGGAGCCAGGACTGCGATGCTCCACACTCACAAAGGTCATTGTTCGAATGCGGTAAGAGACATCTTTCGAAAGTCGGAAGCATCAGACGTGGGGGACTGTTTGCTGCCTGCGCTAGACCACGGGTTGTAGATGAGTTCGGAGTTCGTCCAATGTTGGTGGCTTTGCACCGTGGCGGCGGACCGTGATGGCGGCGGCCATAGAGGCTGTTCGCCCGAGCTGTTCGAGGACAGCGGGGGCGAGACCATCGGTTCCGCGGGTCAGGAGCCCCAGAATCAGCGCTGCCATGTAGGAGTCACCGGCGCCTATGGTGTCAGCGACCTCGGATTTCACTGCCGGAACGTGCATGCGTGTCTCAGCTGTGGCGAGCAGTGTATCCCTTGAACCGCGGGTGATGACTACCAGCCCGGCGCCTAGTCCCAGGAGGTGCGTGGCGATGTCCTCAACTTCTTCCCGGGGGTAGAGCCACAAGGCGTCCTCGTCGCTGAGTTTGATGACGTCGGTAAGGTGAACCAGGTCCTCGAATGTGGATTTGGCCTCGCTGTGGCTGCCGAGCAGGGACGGTCTGATATTGGGGTCATAGGTAAGAGTGCAATCCTGCCGGTACTGCTGCAGGAGTGCTTTGACTGTGTTCGCGCCGGGTGCCAGAAACGTGGCAATAGAACCGGTGTGCAGGACCTTCGGCGTATATGCGTGAGCGGTCGGTTCCAAGGTCCAGGACAGGTCAAACTCGTATCTGGCTGACCCGTCCGGGGCCAGTGTTGATGTTGCCGACGGGGTCTTGTTCAGGGAGCGGGAGCCGGGTAGCAGCGTTACGCCTGCACTGTGCAGGTGCTGCACGATCGCCGCGCCGCGCTCGTCATCGCCAATTGCGGTGAGCAGTCCGGTGGTGACGCCAAGTTTGCCAAGGCCGTAAGCGACATTCGCGGGTGACCCGCCCGGGTGTTCGCTTGTGCCCCTGGGCGAGTTGACGACGTCCATGAGCGCTTCGCCGATGACCACGACGTCCAAAATCTGGCGGGACGGAATGGGGGAGTCAAGGTCGTACATGATTTCTCTCTTCAATCGTTTCCTGATCCAGACTCGCAGGGGGCGATGCGCCTCCACCGCTTCTCCCAAACGGGGAGGTTATGCGTACTGGGTGACCGTCAGGTCGTTCAGACGTGCTGTTCCCCCGATGGCGTATACGGAAACAGCGGTGCTGGTGGCGGCCGGGAAGATCAGGTCGGTAAGGGTGACTTGGCCGCCCTGTGCGAAAACCTCGACTGAGCAGTGGTCAACATAGACTTCGATTTCGTAGGAACCGTCCGCTGTCAGGATCGGTGCAGTTTCGATGGAGGCGAAGGATTCGTGGAAGTTTGTTTGTCCTGATTCCCGCCGATCGACGAAGATGGTCCCCTCGGCGGGGCGGACACCAATGCGGGTCCCCTGCGATCCGTCGCCGCGGACGACGATCCCGAATTCCTCGGCTGTTCCTGGTTCGATGGTCAGCTCAAAACGTTGAACAGTGCCGGATGCACCCTCCAGGACGTGCTGCCCGTCGGTTATTTCAACTCCCGAGAGGCTGAAAGCCGGCCTTTGTTGATCGTGTGGGGTGAAGTCTCCTGCGGCTTGCTGAACCAGCCGCCAACTGCCATCAATGCTCAGAAGGGACACTTCGCGCACGAGTGACATGGGGCTGCGCCACGGCGAGGTAGGGATCTCGTTGGCGTACTGCCAGTTGTTCATCCACGCGATCATCAGCCGCCGGCCATCGGGTACGTCACTGAAGGAGACGGCGGCGTAGTAGTCCCGGCCCCAGTCCAGCCACTGGTATTCGTCCAGCCGGTCGGGGTCCTGCAAGCCTTCGGTAACTGTCGTTGCGGAGGTGAAGGTGGTTCCGTCGAAGTCGCCGATGAAGTATTGGCCGGCGGAGCCGTGGT
Organism: Arthrobacter sp. SD76; assembly: GCF_049726125.1. NCBI lineage: Bacteria > Bacillati > Actinomycetota > Actinomycetes > Micrococcales > Micrococcaceae > Arthrobacter > Arthrobacter sp. SD76. Next base: position 97,805 of record NZ_JBNBLR010000002.1, on the reverse strand, counting down.
TGGGCCCGCCGGGGTTGAGGTTGACGGTGAGGACCCACTTGAGGTTCGCCGGGTCGCCGTCCACAGGCAGGGGAAACAGGTCGGGGCATTCCCAGACCCCGCCGGTGGCGTTCGCGGGGCCGAACGTGCTCAGCAGTTCCCAGTTCTTCAGGTCGTCGGACTTGTAGAGCACCACCTGGAAGTCTGTGGCTTCGACGGCGACCATCACCCAGTAGCTGCCGGCGTCGCCGTCGTACCGGATCACTTTGGGGTCGCGGAATCGGCGGATCCGCGGGTGAGGACTGGGTTGTTTGTGTGTTTGGTCCAGGTGTAGCCGCCGTCCAGGCTGTAGGCCAGGGACTGGGCCTGGAGGCCATCGTGGGCGGAGCCGGGTTTGAAGGCACTGGTGTAGATGGCCACGAGAGGGGCAACGGACTCGGCCCCGAAGCCGCTGGTGTTAGCGCGGTCGTAGACGATGCTGCCGGAGAAGATGTCTTCGTTCTCGTCACAGGCGATGGCGACGGGGTGTTCGGTCCACGTCAGCAGGTCGGTGGAGGTGGCATGTCCCCAGGACATGTTTCCCCAGACGTTTCCCGACGGGTTGTTCTGGTAGTAGAGGTGGTAGACGCCTTCATGAAAGATCAGGCCGTTCGGGTCGTTAAGCCAGGTGTTTCGGGCGGAGTAGTGCAGGGCCGGGCGGAAGGTTTCGGCTGTCGTGGCGGTCGCGGCAGTCATGAAGGTGGTGTCTCATTTCTAGGCAGGCCTGGTCGCGGCTCCGTGGGACTGCCGGCAGGTGGATGGGTGAGGCGGGTGGGGCCGGCTTGTGGAGCCGGCCCCACCCGTTTCGGGGTGCTAGGAGTTCTTTTGGTACCGGTCGTAGGCCTGCTGGTAGACCTCGATCATTTTGTCGACGCCGACGTTCTTGAGCTGGGAGATGTAGCCGTCCCATTCCTGCTCGATGCCTCCGGAGACGATCCACTTGGCGATGTTCTGCTCAACAGGGATGTCACATCGGTCTGGATGCTGCTGATTTGCTGCAGTTCCTCGTTGGACAGCGCGACCGGGGGGTAGCCGTCGTTGCCCGCAAACGGTTTGTAGAGTTCCTTGACGGTCTTCTGGCGTTCCGCTGCCCGCGGTTCCGGTGCAACGACGGTCTTGAAGTTCTCCGCGGTGTTGGCCTTCGGGCCGCCGGGAGCGACCTTTTGGCGGCGTTCGCCTTCGCTGGTTCCGTCGGTGGCGGGGATCTGGGTCAGCAGGCCGCTGGCATCCTTTTGCAGGGTCTCGCCGATCGGTCCCCAGTTGGCCTGGGCGGACTGGACGGGGTCGTAAAGGTTATCAGCCCAGCGCATGGTGGCAGCCGGGTACTTGTTGGCCCGGGTGATCGCGAAAGCGCCGCGGGCGATCTCCTGGTTGTTGGACTGGCTGGCGATCCGCTTGCCGTTAACGCCTTCCAGCACCGGGACCAGGGCGTAATCGCCGGCGCGGTCAGCGCCGACCATTTCTGGGATCTCCCACCAGACAAAGGAGCCGAGGTTTTCCTGCGCGGCCTTGCCCTTTGCCAGGTACGCTTTGTCGTCCTGGGAGAAGGACTCCGGGTCGATCAGGCCTTCCTTGTACCACTCGTGGAGGGTCTGGATGGCCTTCTTGTAGCCGTCCTGGGTGGCTGTGAAGATGACCTTGTCATCCTGGACGATGCGGTGATCTGCATTGTCGGGCACGCCGCCGAGGGCCGCGATCAGGTCGACGATATCCCCGCACCACGATCCGGGCATGAAGCTCAAAGGGATGGTCTTGCCGGTTCCGGAGGCGTCCTGGTTCTTGAAGGCCACCAGTGCGTCGTGGAACTCGTCAATGGTTTTCGGCATCGGGATGTTGAGCTTTTTCAGCCAGGAGGTGTTGATGGCGAGTTCGTGGGGGAACTGGACCAGCCCGAGTTCCTCGACGGAGGGCAGGGAGTAGATGTGTCCATCCGAGGAGGTGATGGCTGCCTTGATGTCAGGCCGCTCGGAGAGCAGCTTGGAGAGGTTTGGGGCGTTCTTCTCAATCAGTCCTTCGAGGGGGATGAGGGTGCCGCTGGCGGAGTAGGTGGCGATTTCACCGTCGGTCAGGCCTGTGTTGAAGAAGGCGTCCGGCAGGTCACCGCTGGCGAGGATCAGGTTCTTCTTTTCCTGGAAGACAGGGTCGGGAAGGTTTTCCCAGTTGATGTGGATATTGGTGGCCTTTTCCCATTCCTGCACCACGGTCATCGTGTTGTAGTCCGGGGCGAGGGCTGCCTTGCTGCCCGAGAACGTCAGGTCAAGCTTCTGGCTGACGATCGGGAAGCCTGTTTCCTGGAAACCGAAGTCGGCGGAGGCGTCTTTGATCTCCGTGGTGCCGGAGCCGCCGCCGGAGCAGGCGGTGAACGTCAGTGTTCCGGCCAGGATTGCGCCGAGGGCGGCGTATTTGCGGCTGAATGCCATGGTCATTCCTTTTCTGGGTGGAGTTGTTCCGGGGTTGCTGGTGTTGCCCCTTGGCGGTTGCCGGGGCGGTGGTGGTGCCGGGAGAAACTATTTGACGGCGCCGATCATGGCGCCTTTGGTGAAGTGCTTCTGCATGAATGGCAGGGCAATCATGAGGGGCAGGCTCGAGACGACGATCATGGCGTACTTGGTGAGCTCTGCGATCCGCTGCGCTGCGGCATAGGATTCGATGTCTCCGCCGGTGGTGCCGGTGGATGAGACGTCTGACTGGATCAGGATGTTGCGCAGGACGAGCTGCAGCGGGTATTTGGTGTCGTCATTGAGGAAGATCAGTGCGTCGAAGAACGAGTTCCAGTGCGCCACGACGTGGATCATGATCATGAGCATGATCAGCGGCTTGGACAGCGGAAGCACCATTTTGAAGAAGAACTTGAAATCGGTTGCCCCGTCCATTTGGGCGGCTTCGCGCAGCTCGTTTGGAATGGTGTGTTCGAAGAACGACCTGGCAATGATGAGGTTCCAGACCCCAACGGCGCCGGGCAGGACAACTGCCCAGACGGTGTCGAGCATGCCCAGGTCCCGGACCACGAGGTACTTGGTGATGAGTCCGCCGTCGAAGAACATGGTGATCACGAACAGCAGCATCAGGATTTTCCGGCCCGGCATGTCTTTGCGGGACAGCGCATAGGCGCCGCAGAGGATGGTGCTGACACTGACGGCGGTGCCGAGAACCGTGTAGACGAGGGTGTTGCCCAGGCCGTTCCAGATCCGGGCGTCAGTGAAGATCCGTTCATACCCTTCGGTGGTGATGCCCGAGGGCAGGAGCCAGACCTTCCCTTCGTAGACGGCGTTCGGGTCGCTGATGGAGGCGATCACGATGAAGTACAGCGGATACACCACGGCCAGGATGGACAAGAGGAGGACGGCTGTCGCACCGACGGTGAAGGCGCGGTCGCCGTACCTTGACCGCAGCGATTGCTTTGGTCGGGCCTGGCTGACGGTGCGGTTTGCGGTGTCGGCAGTGCGGGGGTTGGTTGTCAGGGACATATCGGCATCACCACAGGGTTGCTTGGTTGGCCCGGCGCGCAATTGTGTTGAAGACGAGCAGCAGCGCCAGGTTGAGGAGGGAGTTGAACAGGCCAATGGCGGCCGAGTAGCTGAACTGCGCCTGCTGCAGGCCCGCGTGGTAGACGTAGGTCTGGATGATCTCCGACGTTGAGATGTTCAGCGGCGTCTGCATCAGCAGCGCCTTCTCAAAACCGACGTTGAGCAGGTTGCCGATGGCAAGGATGAACAGGATGGTCACGACCGGCATGATGCCGGGAAGGTCTATGTGCCGGATGCGTTGAAGCTTTGAGGCCCCGTCCACCTTGGCCGCGTCATGCAGTGCAGGGTCGATGGCTGCAAGGGCCGCCAGGTAGACAATCATCGAAAAACCGGCGTTTTGCCACACGTCCGAGATGACGTAGACGGGACGAACCATTCTGCGGAACCCATGAAGAAGACCGGTTCCCCGCCCGCCAGCTGGATGGCGTTGTTTACCAGCCCCGACCGGGGAGAGAGGAGGACGAACATGATGCCCACCACCACCACGGTGGAGATGAACGCCGGTGAATACAGCACCGTCTGGGTGAACTTCTTGAACTTTTCGCTTTGGAGCTGGTTGACCAGCAGCGCGAGGATGATTGGAATGGGGAAGGCCACCAGCAGGCCGAGGATGGCGATCCACAGCGTGTTCCCGACGACCTGGCCGAACTGGTAGGAGTTCACAAACCTGATGAAATGGGTCAGGCCCACCCAGGGGCTGTCGGCGAAGCCGTCTACCGGGTTGTAGTTCTTGAACGCTATCTGCACGCCGTACATCGGCCAGTACTTGAAGACCAGGATGTAAATGACGGCCGGGGCTAGTAATACGTATAACTGCCAGGCACGGAAAATTCTCTTGAGGCGGAGCGAAAGAGAATTTTTCCGTTGCGGCAGCGGTGCCGCAGCTGGACCGCCGCGTCGGGCCGGGATTGTGCGGCTCATGGCATCTCCTTGGGATGGGTCACTGAGTTCCGTTCGATCAGAGGGCAGTCCATGAGCTCGACCCGGCCATCGGGTTCGGCATCCTGGAGGATCAGTTCAACCGCGCGCCGGCCCATGGCGACGAACGGCAATTCAAAGGTGGTCAGCCCAGGGCGGAGGAACGGTGCCAACGTCGCCTGATTATCGAAGCCCACAATGGACACGTCCTCAGGGACAGAAAGGCGCAGGTCAGACACTGCCTGGTAGGCGCCCAGGCGCCACGGTCGTTGGCGCAGAAGATCGCGGTGGGCGGGTTAATCGAGGTCAACAGCTCCATCGCGTACTTGTAGCCGTCCTCCTCGCCCCCTTTGCCGAAGCGGACCAGGTACGGATCCAGTCCCAGGCCCGCTTCCTCGAGCGCTTTTTGGTAGCCCTCGTGGCGGCCGACAGCAGCCGGCAACCCGCTCTCAAGACTTTCAATGTTGATCAGCCCAATGCGGGAATGACCGGCTTGAAGCAGCCTCCGGGTGGCCGAATATCCGCCCTTGGCCTCGTCGGGAGCGACGCTGGCAACCCGTCCGGCCCGGTCCTGAGAGTTCAGCACCACAGACTTGACCCCGGCCAGAGCCTCCGGAACGTCCAGGCGCCGGTGGTACATGCCGGCGTAAACCACTCCCGCAACCTTGTAGGAGAGCATTGTGTCCAGGGATGCGGCTTCAAGGTCCTTGTCTCCGCCGGTGTTGACGGTGAGCAGGAGGAGTCCATCCTCCCAGGCCCGCTGCTGAGCGCCTTCGATGATGGCGCCGGCAAACGGAGTAGTGGCAACGGTATCGCCGATAAACCCGACCATGCCGGCCACGCCTTCACGAAGGGTCTTGGCGTGGGCGTTGGTACGGTATCCGAGGCGGTTCACGGCGTCCCGGACCTTCTTCCGGGTTTCCTCCGAGAACCGCGAACCTGACGCCGAATTCAGCACCAGGGAAACGGTGGCCTGCGAGACACCGGCGGCAGCAGCGACATCGTGCATGGTCGGTCCTGACTTTGGCCGTGTTCCAGCCACGGGCACCTCCTCGGGCCACTTGTGAAGGGGGGTTATTCGTATAACTACGGAAAACTGTAGCGTGCCTCACAGTGGAGAGTCAATAAAAGAACTTTCCGGAAAGAGATGGAAGGGACTGAGCCCGGCGCGATGCCGGGACTCAGTCCCTTTAGCTCCGGCTCTGGGGTGAGCCGGTCACTTCGTAATGAGCTACTTCTTCTCTGGGAGGAACATTGCCCTTTTCCGGGTAGGGAAAGGCGTTTTTCGCTCGAACCAAGCTGACAGGTCCTGAACAAAGGAAACGATTTCACGGGCCGCGTAATGTGCGGGGTCCCACACCGCGTAGAAGTGCACAACTAGTGGCTTGCCTCCATGAAGGACGAATGCCTGCTGCAGGTCATAATCGGCTACAGGTTCAAGTACCACGGCATTGCCTCTTCCCGCGGCCGCCAGGGCTTGGGCGATGACGGGATCGGTTGTATTTGTGGCCATGTCAAGGCTGAGACCCGCTTCCATCGCGGTACGCCGGACCAGGGCTTCGACGGCTCGGCCTCTGGCCAGCAGCATTGGGAATTGGACAACCTTTGCCAGCTCGACTGTGCCCTCCTCGACGTCAAATCCCGGCCGCCCGGAGTACTGCACGAGGATCCTCGTGGAGCTAAGGGTCCGTGACGCCAGATGCGGCGGCGGTTCCGACGTGTTGATGGCAACATCGGCGCCCCGGCGCAGTTCTTCGTATACCTCTGCTGGTTGCGCCGTCCGGATGGATTCAACTGGCGCACCAGCCGCGATATAGGGGGCGATGAAGTAGTGTGCGGTCATTTCCGGGCAGGCCAAAGTGAAACTCGGAGCTCCGAAACGGAGGGTCTCCATGACACCTTCTGCCCTGCGGAAACGATCCCGCATATCGGTAGCCATCTCCATAAGACTCTCGCCGGCGGCCGTAGGAATCATTCCCGATGGGGCCCGGTGGAAGAGCCGTACCCCTAGCTGTCGCTCCAAACCTATGATGCGCCGCGAAACGGCAGGCTGGGAAATGTGGAGTTGTACCGCAGCTTCCCTTACGGATCCTGACTCAGCCACGGCCAGAAAGTGCATTACATCCCGATAGTCCATGATGTTCTCAGGTTATCACCCGAGACGGTTTTGGCATTGGACACGTATCACGCGGCGGGTGACCATAGACCTAAAGAGAGATAGCCGTCACATCGGGCTTTGGAGGTAGTCCCATGCGGAACGGGCTAAGCCAGCGGTAGCGGAAAACAATCCGCCGGAACACACTAGGAGGATTCAATTGAGCACCACTTCAGACCACAGGAAACCGCTGATCGGCGCCTTGGCGTCACACCCTCGCTGGAAGCGGCAGAACGTCTTGCTCCCCTCCTCAAACCCTGCCCCCGGCGTCACGGTATGGCTGCCCGATGAGTAGCAATGGGCGTGTTGCCATCGTGACGGGCGCAGCGAGCGGCATCGGTCGTGCGACGGCCCTCCTGCTTGCCGAGGAGGGAGCGGCTGTCATGGTGGCGGACATTGACGAATCAGGCGCGCAAGCTGTTGCAGCCGAGATCGTGGCGGCGGGTGGACGTTCAGAATCCATCGCGGTAGACGTTTCTTCAGTTGAGGGGACGGAACGCATGGCGGCGGCAACCGTCGATGCCTTTGGAGGGATCGACATCCTTCACAATAATGCGGTTTTGCAGGTGTGTATGAGCCAGCGCATCAGTACCCCGTGGATGTCTGGGACCGTGTCATTGCTACCAATCTTCGGAGTGTCTTCCTCGGTTCGCGTGCTGTAATCCCGTACATGCTCAAGGCGCGCAAGGGCGCGATCATCAATACCTGCTCCACCTTCGGAAGTTTTGTCGCTCGCACGTTACCCGCGTACACCGCCGCAAAGGGCGGGGTGCTAATGCTTACGAAGCAGATGGCGGTCGACTACGGACCGATGATCCGTGTCAACGCCATTTCGCCGGGAACCATCGACTCCGCCATGATGCGTTCAGTCATCGCTGCCTCGCCCGATCCCGCGGGACGGGAACAGGAATTCATTGAATCAAATCCTGTTCTGCTCCGAATCGGTGACCCTCGTGAAATTGCCTACGGAGTCCTGTTTCTTGCATCTGACGAGTCCTCGTTTGTGGTCGGCGCAGACCTCTTCATGGGCGGTGGCCAGGGTTTGTTTGCATCGCCAATCAGCTGATCACCCGCATCGTCAAGATCATCAAACTTTACCGAAGGGAAGGCTTCAGATTATGACTAACAACTCAACTACCAGCTCCAGCCTTAACGGCCGTGTCGCCATTGTGACCGGCGCTGCGCGGGGTATCGGATATGAGTGCGCGTCGACTTTGATAGGTCGCGGTGCATCCGTTGTCGTGGCGGATCTGGACATTGAAGCAGGTACCCAAGCATCCAAGATGCTCGGCGACGCGGCACACTTTATCGGGCTAGACGTATCAGATGAAAGTGGATGGACCGCCTGTGTAGCCCAAACTCGAGAAGTTTTTGGGCCTCCGACTGTTCTTATCAACAACGCCGGCATTTTCCGCCCTGTCCCGTTTGCTGAGGCAGCTCTCGACGATTATATGGCCCACATCCAGGTAAACATGATTGGCCCGTTCCTCGGGACTAAGGCAGTTTTGAACTCCATGATTGAAGCGGGCGGGGATCAATCGTGAACCTTTCCTCGATTGCCGGCAGCAGCGGGTTCCCCGCCCTCGCAGCCTACTGCGCCTCAAAGTGGGGTGTTCGAGGATTGACCAAGTCCGTTGCCAAAGAACTTGGTAAACACGGCATCAGGGCCAACTGCGTTCTCCCGGGACTCATCGACACCGATATGGCGAAATTGAACTCGCCGGAGACAAACCGCGCCTACATCGAATCTCTGCCAGTTGGTCACATCGGGCAGCCTACGGAGGTTGCGGCCCTCGTGGCCTATTTGGCTTCCGACGAGGCCGGATTCATCACTGGCAGCGACTTCGTCATTGATGGCGGACAGACCATCTGACTGCCGATAAATCCCACATCAGATCAAGGAGAGATCATGCCGCTACAACTTCCTCCGGGAAAACGACTTGCGTTTAACATCCAGCCCCATTTCGACGCCCAGTCCGCCTGGCAGGGGACGTTCAAGCTGGAAAGCCCCGCTTATCTCGCTCGGGGTGAGTTTGATGCGGAAGTAGGTGTCCCCCGGGTCCTCGCCCTGCTCGAGAAGTACGACATCAAGGGAACGTTCTTCACTCCCACTCATACAATGGCGACATTTCCCGCCCAGTTCGAAAAGGTCCTCGCAGCTGGCCATGAAATTGGTGCACATGGCTGCTATCACGAACACATTCCCTCAATGGATCCGGACACAGAAGCGCGTCTCATGGAATTAACCATCGCGCAGCATGAAAAGTACGTGGGCAAGCGGCCCCGCGGCTTCGGCTCACCGGCATGGGATTTCAGCAGCACCACGTTTGAACTGCTCCTGAAGTGGGGCTTCACTTACGACTCTTCGCTGATGGGACGTGATTTCCAGCCCTACTTCCCTCGCAAGATCAGTCTCGATCTGGAGAATGGAAATACGTTTGGCGAGCCCTGGGGAATCCTCGAAATTCCTGTTTCCTGGTACCTCGATGACTTCCCACACCTGGAGTTTATCTCCGGGGTGGTCCACGGACCCTCCAGCATCGACGACCTGGTCAAGGGATGGACCACGCAGTTCGACTATGCATACGAGCACGAGGAAGGTGGCGTCTTTACCCTCACAGTGCATCCCGGCACCATCGGCAGGGCCCACCACATTGTCGCGTTCGAGAAGTTCCTGGCACACGTACGTGAACGCGAGGGGGTTTGGATAGCGACCCTGGGTGAGATAGCTGACACCTGGGTCAATTGAAAAGCTCAGCCTAACCGGCACGACGGGATCGCTAGCATCCTTGAGCCCTCTCAAAACATCGAAGGTAAACGCCGAGCAATCGTCCATACTCATGATTCACGCCCTAGTGGAGGGCGTATGTACTCAGTGAAACGACCGCGCTGACCACAACAGGAAAGACACTTCAGTGGCTCTATTTGGCGAGCCGGAAATCGCTGGCTGACCGGTGCTCGGCCGCTTGGACTAGACCTTCGTATCGCTGCTCTCCCGGAGGGCAACCAGCAAGGGTGCGGGGATCAAATCCATGAATCTACCAATCGGTCGATCATTCCGGCCCTGCACCTCACCGACGCCTAACGCGAAGGTCAAAACCCCGGAAGCGGGATACATCTAGGAGGAAAGACCAATGTTGTTCAAGAACCGAGATTCCCGGTATGGGAAAAGGGGGCGATCCTTGGCATCAGTCCCACGTCTCATCGTGGTGACTGCAGTGACACTCGCCGCTCTACTTACGGGCTGTACACCGGCAACGGAGGCCGGCCAGAGCAGCGCGAAGACAGCGGGTGAGCTCACCGCCGACCAGCAAAAATGCGTCGACAGCGTATCGCCCGACGTTGAAGCTGCCAGGGCAGTCACCCCACTGCTGGTGCCGGAAGAGCGCTTGGATACCGCAGCTGTTGCTGGCAAGAACGTATGGATTGTCACTGCGCTCGTCAATCAGTGGGGATCCGAACTCTTCGATGGCATGAAGGCGGCGGCTGATGAGGCCGGGATCAAGACCACGCTTTACGACGGCCAGGGTCAAGTAAATCGCTACAACGCAGGAATCCAGCAGGCGATCGCTGAGAAGGCTGACGGAATCATCCTGGTCAGCATTGATCCTGCAGTCGTCTCCCAGTCTCTGGTTGACGCAAAGGCTGCAGGCATCCCCGTGCAGAATTTCTACTCCGGAGATCCCAACGACCAACTGCCTGAAGGCATCTACGGAAACGTCGCCGCCACTCCGACTGAAGACGGAATTGCGCAGGCGAAATGGGTCCTCGCCAACTCCGGCTGCAAAGCTAACGTCGTGCTGGTTCATTCATCACAGGTCGGCGTCTGGGCCAAACTTGTCGAGGGAGCGAAATCAGTTTTCGAAGAATACTGCCCGACTGAGTGCAAGCTGACCGTTCTGGACATCGATCTCGCTAACGTATCCACAGATGTGGGCAGCCAGTTAACGAGCGCCCTGCAGCGTGACCCCGACACCAACTACGTGTGGAGCTCATGGGATAGCGCCGTGACGTTCATCAACCCCGTCCTTTCTGCTTCAAATTTCCAAGGCGTCTTCCTCAGCCATGACGGACTACAAACCGCAGTACAGGAAATTGTTGATGGCGGGCATCTGGACAGCACTGCCGCGTGGCCTCCTCCAGCCTGGATCGGCTGGGTTTCCCTCGATGATATGGCCCGGCACCTGGCCGGAGCTAAGCCGAACGGCATCGTCGTGCCCACGCGAATTCTGGACACCGAGAACATCGGGGACGGTTCGCAGGGCAAGACCTTCGAGAACTACGTCGGCTTCGAGGATAAGTTCGTCAACGCCTGGAAGGGCTGACCATTCGGAAGCGGTGGTGGGTCTGGGGCCACCACCGCTTCCATCCCCCGTATTTTCACATCTACGTCTCTAGAAGGAGACCGTCATGGATCAAGCGTTGCAACCCACAAGGAATGCAAGCCGTCCCGTATCACAGATACTCAAGAGCTTCTCATTCGAGCGGTGGGCTCTGTTGATCGGTCTTGCGGTCCTGACGATAGCTTGCGTTGCTATCTTCCCCCAGTTCCGAACTCCCGCGCTGCTGACGACGATGCTCAACAACCAGTCCCTCGTGCTATTACTGGCCCTGACAGCAACCATCGTTCTTCGCGTCGGCGACTTTGATCTTTCGATTTCGCAGATCATGGTCGCCTCCGGTGCTGTTGTGCTGCAACTTTCGCTCACCGGCATTCCACCACTGCTTGCTGTAGTCATTGGGCTTTTGCTGGGGGCAGTGGTCGGGCTAATCAACGCCTACCTTGTCGTCAAGATCGGAGTTGACTCCTTTGTCATCACCTTGGGATCCTTCACAGCACTCGCAGGAGTCGCCTACCTTGTAACCGGTGGAAAAGTCGTAGGCGGAGTGCCGGATGAGTTTGTCAATTTCGCCCGCTCGCAATTGCTGGGGATCCCGATGATCACATGGTATGCATGGGTCCTCATCGTCTTGGTTTGGTACGTATACCAGCGCACTCCGCTTGGCCGGTACATGATCTTCGTCGGAGGAAACCGGAATGCCAGCCGGCTAAGCGGGGTCCCGGTTGATCGAATTAGAATGGGCGCCTACATGGTATCGGGCATCCTCGCAGCGCTCGTCGGCATCTGCTTTATCGGCTATTTCGGCGCCGTCGACCCCAGCGTAGGAAGTCAATACATGCTCCAGCCATTTGCTGCCGCCTTCCTCGGTGCCACGGCCATTGCAGTGGGCAGGTTAATGCCTTCGGCACCCTGGTCGCCCTCTACTTCCTCACGGTCGGAATCACCGCACTCCAGCTTTTGGGGGCCCAGACGTGGGTATCCAACATTTTCTACGGGCTGGCACTGATTGGAGCCGTGACCGCCGCAAAGCTCGCAGGCAGACGCCGGGGAGGGGCCACGAGATGACATCAGATTCTCCAGTTGTCGCGCTCTCTGTGCGGCACGTTGCAAAAGCCTATGGCGGAGCCCTGGCGCTGGAAGATGTTTCCCTGACTGTCAGGGCAGGCGAAGTCCACGCATTGCTCGGGCAAAACGGGTGCGGGAAAAGCACTCTGATAAAGATTCTCACCGGAGTGGTTACAGCTGACGCAGGAGAGGTCGAAATCTTCGGCTCGCCCCTGAACACGACACACATTGACTCACACGATAGCCACATAGCCGTAGTACACCAGGACATTGGTGTCGTTGATTCCATGACGGTCCTGGAAAACCTGGGCGTAACGCCCGCTACGGAACGAAATCCCTGCTCCCCGTGGACATCCGTGCGGAGCGGCGGGTGTATGAAGAAATCCTTGGCCGGCTGGGCTTCGCACTCGATCTCGATGCACTCGTCGCCACACTCAGTCCCACTCAACGCGCGCTGCTCGCCGTTGCACGTGCCATGCGCCTGCTGAATAGCTCATCAGAACAGCATTTGTTCATTCTGGATGAGCCCACGGCCGCACTTCCCAAGCATGAGGCGTCCGAACTTCTGCAACTCATGCGCAGAATGGCTGACCTGGGTGCAGGTGTCATCTTCGTGAGTCACCGCCTGGGCGAAGTGATGGAAGTTTGCGACCGCGCCACGATCATGCGGAAGGGCCGTGACGTCAGAACAACCGACATCAAAAACACGACACGCTCCGACATCGTCGCCGAGATGCTTGGGCAACGCATGGACGACTTCTTTCCTGATCCGCCCATCTTCGATGACACGACAGTCCGACTTGAGGTCACTGGCCTAACTGGCGACAAAATTGAAAATGTCAGCTTCGCAATCCGTGGCTCCGAGATCGTTGGTTTCACAGGTCTTACCGGCATGGGGCAGGAAGAACTCCCATACCTCATCGCCGGCGATCTTCCGGTCTCCGCAGGGACAGTAGCCGTCGACGGCTCTCAGGTCACCTTCACTTCCCCCCGCTTCGGCCATCCAACGCGGCGTTCTTCTTGTCCCTGGAAACCGCCTACGGGATGGCGTATGGGCAGCTGGCACGGCTGAGGAAAATCTGACGGTCCCTGTCCTGGAGGACTTCCAGAACTGGAAGGGGCTGGACGCTCGAAAGATCCGCACACTCGCGACGCGACTGATGCAGCGGGCACGAGTCCACCCCGCCGAACCTGAGTTCCCTGTCACTGATTTCAGTGGCGGGAACCAGCAGAAGCTGGTTTTCATGAAGTGGCTTCAATTGAACCCTCAGGTTCTTCTCTTGGATGAGCCAACCCAGGGCGTCGATCCGGGTGCCGCGAAACTTCTTCTGGAGGAGATGGTTGAAGCGGCCAAGGCCGGAGCCGCAGTCGCCATGTTCTCCGGCGACCACGAGCAACTCGTGGCCACCTGCCATCGGGTACTGGTGCTTCACCAAGGGCGCATCGTAGCGGAGCTGGCGGGAAAACTCTCACCGAAGCCGCGCTACTCGAAGCGTGTGACGGACCAGTCACCGTGTGAAGCAGCCAGCCGGCGACCCCTTACACCGGCACGGAGTGACAGCTAAAGGTCCGCTACCGCGCCAAAGGAAGCAGCCCTACTCGGCCAGATCAATCTCCTACTTAGTCTGCGGCTGCACTCTCCACGGGTGAAGTGCTGCTGACCAACAACACCACTGACGGATTCGCCCGGGGGACCTTGACCACGTCTTCGCAGGCAAGCTCCTCACCCGGTAGTGCTCGTCGACATTTAGGGCAAAAGGCGCGTCCATCCGATCCGGGCTCCGAGTCAGACCCCGGCGAATACAGGAATACATTTAGGAAGAGAGACCAGCCAGTGAACGAAGAAACCTTGACCATAAGGGGAGTTCAGGGACCCATCACGGTCGCAATCGATGAGTGGGGAGTACCGCACATTGAGGCGCAAAGTGCAAAAGACGTCTTCTTCGGGCAAGGATTCGTCACTGCACGCAATCGGATGTTTCAACTCGACTGGTGGCGTAGAAGGGGTTTGGGCCTTGTGGCCGAAGTGCTCGGAGCTGAGTACGTCGAACGGGACCGAGCGGCGCGGCTCTTTTTTATATCGAGGCGATATGCGGGCTGAGTGGCTTGCTTATGGCAACGAGACCCGAGGCATCGTCGAAGCCTTCACTGCCGGCATCAATGCTTGGATAGAAATGACGGTGGCGGACCCAACACGTCTTTCACCTGAATTCCACCTCCTCGGTTACCTTCCCGAGCCCTGGGAGGCTAGCGACGTAACGCGCATCCGAAGTCACGGTCTCTATGCCAACCTTGAACAAGAGGTGGCCCGGGCCATGACGATTAGAGACTTCGGACCTGAAGTGGAAGGACTCCGGCGTGATCTGTCACCCGCTGCAGACATCACGGTTCCTGATGGTCTAAACCTTGATTTGATCCATGAGGACATCCTCGCGGTCTACAGGCTGGCTACTGGCCCGGTTGGACCAGGTTCCTTTCAACCGCCTGCTCCTGAGGGCAGCAACAACTGGGTCATTTCCGGGAAGCGTACATCCACCGGACGGCCGCTGCTGGCGAACGACCCCCATCGGGCAATGACTACACCTTCGCTGCGGCAACTGGTACATCTGAAGTGCCCTGACTTCGATGTCATCGGAGCCGGCGAACCACAGCTGCCGGGAGTCTCCATCGGCCACAACGGCTCTGTTGCCTTTGGTTTGACCATTTGGAACGCCGATCAGGAGGATCTGTACGTTTATGAGCTTCACCCAGAAGATCCGACGCTCTACCGCTACAACGACGCTTGGGTCCGCACCGAACGCATCGTCGAGGTAATACAAGTCAGGGACAGCGACCCAGTCGAAGTAGAACTCGAATTCACCAGGCACGGGCCTGTTATCTACGTTGATCGCGACCGTGGCGCAGCCTTCGGAGTGCGAGCCGCGTGGCTGGAACAGGCATGGCACCATACCTGACCAGCCTCCAGAACCTCAGTTACAAGAATGCCGATGATGTGCGGAGCGCACTTAACCGATGGGGTGCCCAGGCGTAAACCATGTGTATGCCGACATCGACGGTTCCATCGGCTGGTCTCCGCGCGCCCTGGTTCCTGTCAGGCCCAATTGGAACGGTCTCCTCCCAGTGCCCGGCGATGGCCGATACGAATGGAACGGTTACCAGGACGCCAGCGCACTGCCCAACATGGTCGATCCTCAACGAGGCTGGGTGGCCTCGGCTAACGAGATGAATCTGCCCGGGCCAGAGGAGTGGGAACCAGTCGAAGTATCCTACGAGTGGTATGCCCCATATCGCATGCATCGGATTGCGGAAGTCTTGGAGGATAACCACGCCCACGACTTTGGACAATCCATGCGTCTGCAAAACGACTATTTGAGCATTCCTGCTCGTGACGTTTGCGCCTTCATGCCGGATGAGCCCTTCACACAACCCGCAGCAGAGCTCGGCAGGCAACTTCTGAAAGCGTGGGACGCTCACATGACGGTGGATTCGACTGCCGCGACCCTGTTTGAACGGTGGTTCCGGGGGCCGCTGAGGAACTACCTCTTCGTGGACGCACTGCGGACACTGGTGGACGCCGACGTCATTGACGACGCGTTGGCCCGAATCACTCCACCGGAAACGGTTATCGGAGACCTCTCCATCGACATGATGCTGTTTCACAAGTTGGCTGCCCACGAAGCGCGCCTGCGAGAAGTACTCGAATCCACCCTCGCCTCCGCTGTCACTGAGCTGCGCACGGAACTGGGAGAGGACCAGCTCAACTGGGCCTGGGGAGAGGTGAACACGTCCCTCCTAAGTCATCCTTTATCCAAGATCCTGGCAAACGAAGAGTGGCTAACCATTGGGCCACAACCGAAATCAGGGAACTCGGAGACCGTCGGACTTGCTGCCCCCTCGCCCTTGACGGGAATTGAGGCCACGGGTGCGTCCTTCCGAATCGTTCTGGACGTTGGAAATTGGGATCAGTCATTTGCCATCAACACGCCTGGCCAAGACGGCGATCCGAGAAGCTCCCACTATGCCGATCTATACGAACTCTGGCTCAAGGACGGATACTTCCCGCTGCTTTACTCGAAAGAGGCAGTCGAGGCGAACGCCACTGAACGGCTACTGATCCAACCGAAAACCGACTAGGTTCCTCCTCGGCACTGAATCGGCCCCAGCGTGACCACGCATCTAAAAATTCAGACGTGACAGCAAGGCCAAGCTGCAGTGAAATTCGGGTGAAACGCCAGGGGTGTAGAGCCAAGCCGAAGCCGGGCCCTACACCCCACGTACTCTTTCTATGCGTCGTCGGTTTTTAGCTTTTCTACTATCGCTGTGGCCAGTTTCTGCCCATGTAGGAAAAGTTCCGGAGCATGAAAGTTGGCGGCAGACTGCATGGCAATAACCGTGCTCGCGCCCGGAACGACGTAAACGGCCTGATTGTAGGTGCCCAATGCCGCAAAAGCTCCATCGTTCCCAAGAGCGTAGGCTTTTCCGTCACGCGGAAGAGTCCACCACCCGCTTTCGTAGCCGAAATTGGGAACAGGTCTATGGCTCCGGGCGCCCGAACCCCGGTGCTGGTACTCGCCAGCGAGATATCCCTGAACCAAGCGGGCGAAACGTGTGGTCCGCCTGTACCCTTCACCGAATCCATGGCAAAGGCACCGAATCGGGCCATATCGCCGAGCGTCATTGACATTCCGCCGTGCCCATCTACTTGACCGGCGTGTGTGGTGCGCATGTAAGCGTCATACTGCATCCCCGCCGGTTCCCAGATGTTCTTCGAGATGTATTCCTCGATTGGCTCTCCCACTGCCCTTTCGATGAGCAGGCTAAGCAAGTAGTAGTTGTAGTCCGAGTATGCGAATGCGCTTCCTGGTTCAGCGACCTTTTCAAAGGTCTTAAGCCAATTAATCACCGCCGCCGGATCTGAATCGTAATACGCGACACGGCGTGGTGTTTTTGTTGGGTCCTTCGGCGCCTCTGTCGTCGGCACGGCAACTCCAGGAGTCATGTCCGCCAGATTTCTGATGGAGGATGCGCCGTAAGGGCTGCCTTTCAGCTCTGGAATGTAGTTGATGACCGGATCCTCTAGTGATGCAATCTGGCCGGCTTCTATTGCTATACCCAAGGCCGTAGAGGTTACAGACTTGGTGACGGACTGCACAACCATTTTCGACGACGCCTGATTTCCGTATTGGTAACGCTCGGCCCGTACTTGGCCGTCCTTCACCACCATTAGGCTCGTAATTCCAAAATCTTTCATGAAGGTTTCGATGCTCTGCGTTTTACCATCCAACTCGAAGGACACTTCAACGGGTTCGCCTGGGTAAACCGACGTAGATGCGAACCGTGGCGCACTTGTACGGTGGGATTGTGGTCCACTTCGTCCATGTGGCGGAAGACAAACGCCCGGGACCCTGGTTCGGTCTCTCCGTACTTTGCTTCGGTACTGAGGACGAAGGATCCGATGTCCTGACCGGCGCCTTTTGTCGGGCCAACAGAAACTTCAGGGGAGCTTATTGGCGCGGGAGTAGAGGTGCAGGCAACAGGCCTGGTATTGCCAAGAGGGCAGTCAGGGCAATCTTGATGGAAATTCTTTTCGGCACGAGTTTCCTCCGGAATCGGGAGAGACACCAAGGTCAAGGGAATCAGCTTGGGAAATTGTGGAAGCGGCCCACGAACTAAATGGGACCGTCTTGAAACTTGATCCTATTTCAGGTTTTCGTCTTCGTTGATCACAAGTGCCTAACGTCTCGCCGTGCCGCAAGGCACTAAACCACTGCCCTTTTCCTTGCCGTTGGCAGGCATGGGTGAACGGGCGCTGCGACCGGGAGCCTGATTTCCTTCGTTATGGAGGAGGGAAGGTCGCGTTGGGAGCGGGAGGGCTGGCGGTCTCCTGCCCTCCCACCCTGGCGCGCTTTTTCTAGGGAAGATACGTCGCGAGGTATTCCACGCTCGCGCGTCGAACTTCGTCAAGAACTTCCTGATCGCCATGCTGCGGACTGTCCCGGAAGGCCAAGTCCACTCCTTTGTCGAGCATGCCCACGAAAATCTCCATGACAGTGTTGATCGAAACCTTCGGAGCGTCTGGTCGCATTTGCGTGACAGTTCCTGCCAGCCATGCTGCGAGAGCATCATCATGGTGCCGGTTCACCTGGATCATTCGGCCAGAGAACTCCCCGGAAAACCAGATGGCCCGGAAGGAAGCGTCCTTGCTGAAATACTCCAAACAGGCTTGCGCACCCGCTTCGGCCTTGGGGCGCCAGTTAGGTCCGCTGAGGTCCATGCCCGCGTCGGCCATGGCTCCGTCCAGCCCCCTGAGGCAGCCAACCAGGATCTCTTCCAGGAGGGCGTCGCGGTTCTCGAAGTAGTTATACAACCAGCCCACGGAGATGCCGGCACGGGCCGCCACGGCTGTTGTACTTACCGCCTGCGGACCTCCTTCTTCCAAAAGGCCACGGGTAACTTCGAGGGTTAGCGCCAGCTTCTTGCGGCTCCTGCTTTGTAACGCTTCCTTGTGCACTCCCACTTGAATGGGAATGTCGTCCATGATATCTCGCAGCGTCACCTCCCAATACTACGACCTGTACCACCCGGTTCCCGCTCTGGGGCGCCGTGCGTGGACCGAAAGGCAGCTGCACGCGTAGGGATACGGAGGCCGTCGACTCACCACGAGCACGAGACGGGACGTGCTTGGGTAATCCTGGGCGGGGCGGCCTGACCGCTGACAGCGGCGGCTGGGATGCATAAGAGCGGCAGCCGCATGCTTAGCCGCTGCCGCCTCACGGAGCCCGCTCGGTCTGCCGTACGAAAGCCATCGGACGAACAAACATCCCGCCACGACTGGTTGGTTCTGGCAAGACCCCCGCCCATATTCACGGTCGGGCACACGATGTTTGGGTGTTCTAGATGCCGTACTGGTGGAAGACCTTGGCGATGACTTTCCAGGTGCCGTCCTGCTTGATCAGCGTGTGGAAGTCGGTGTAGTCGGTGCCGTCTGCGTTGTCTTCCATATCGATGCGGATGACGGCCGTGCTTGGGGTGATCGCCAGGACGTCCAGGTGGCACTTGGAATCGGGGGCAGCACCGAACTGCTCCACATAGGGCTTGAGGTTCTTGTACGTACCCTCGGTCAGGCCTGCTGCGGTGAAGCCGTGCATGGTGGCGTCTTCCCAGAAGGAGTCGGTGATGCGGTCGAAGTTGCCGACAGTCAGGCCTTCAAGGTAGCCGGCCATGGCTTCCTTGACGGCTACGTAATCGGCGGTGGGGATGACCTTGATGTTCTTGCTTACTGCGGTGGTTTCAGACATGTTGCTTCCTTTGTTTCTTCGGGAGTCAGTGATGCCGCGTGGGCTACACAACAATTGAAACTTATTCATGTTTCATTCTGGCGACACTCTGTTTCCAAGTGGTTACGGGGAATGGGCTAAGCCACGCGGCGGAGTTGGCGGAAACGGCCATCAGAAGGACGCCGTGCCCTTAGAAAAGGGAGATGCCCTATGCCTGACGCGCGAGAGCTAAGAGCATGTTGGCCCCTGGCTTCTGTTGCGGGGAACGCTGTCGGTCCACCGGAGGCAGCAGTCCGAAGTCCTGACCAGGAGCTTCGACCTTCACGTTTTCGCGTCACGAGTCCAACGAAGGATGAGTGCGGAAATCAGGACAGGCCGAGAACTGTCCCTTCTCGGGGTCCTCGGCCTGCCAGATGTTCACTTGGGTAGGGTCGGCGCTAGTTCACATAGGGATCGGCAATACATACGTATTGTGCGCTTGTGTACTCGGACAAGCCCTCCGCGCCACCTTCCCTTCCAAGGCCGGAGTGTTTCACTCCTCCAAAGGGAGCAGCTGCGTTCGACAGCATCCCCGCATTGAATCCGACCATGCCGAACTCGATCTGTTCAGAGACACGGATGAGCTTGTTGTAGTCGCGGGTGAAGAGATACGCCGCGAGTCCGTACTCGCTGGAGTTGGCCATTTCTATCGCTTGTTTTTCATTGGTGAAGGTCGTTACGGGGGCGATGGGCCCAAAAATCTCTTGGGAAAGGATCGCGGCTGTGCTTGGGACATTGCCAAGCACCGTGGGCTCGTAGAAGTAGCCTTCACCCATTACCTTGTTTCCTCCCGTGGCAATGGTTGCTCCTTCAGCCACGGCTGCGGTGACCAGGCCATGGATTTCTTCACGCGCTCCACTGTGGATCAGTGGGCCGAGGGTGGAGCCTGGGTCGGTCCCGCGCACTGGGCGGAGCTCTGCCATCCTCCTAGCAAGCCTCTGCGTAAATTCCGAGGCGACAGATTCGTGCACAAGGAAGCGGTTCGCCGCGGTGCATGCTTCACCCATGTTGCGCATTTTGGCGGCCATGGCACCTTCGACCGCCTTGTCCAGATCTGCATCTTCGAACACGATGAACGGGGCGTTTCCACCCAGCTCCATGGATGTCCTCAAGACATTTTCGGCTGCGGCGGCCATCAAGTGTTTGCCGACGCTGGTCGATCCGGTAAACGAGATCTTGCGCAGTCGCGAGTCCTTCAGCAGGGGGCCGGAAATGTCAGCAGCCTTCGAGGTGGAAACGACGTTAAGGACGCCAGCTGGGAGTCCTGCGTCGATCATGACCTGTGCGAATAGCTGGGAAGTTAGCGGGGTGAGGGCCGCCGGCTTGAGGATCATTGTGCAACCTGCTGCAACTGCGGGGGCGACTTTCCGTGTCGCCATCGCAAGGGGGAAGTTCCACGGAGTGATAAGAAGGCACGGGCCAACTGGTTTGCGCTGGACGAGTATCTTGTTTTTCCCGTCGGGGCTGGTGACGTAGCGACCATAGTCGCGCACTGCTTCTTCGGAGTACCAGCGCAAGAACTCTGCGCCGTAGGCCACCTCTGAGTATGCCTCGGCAAGGGGTTTACCCATTTCCAGTGTCATAAGCAGCGCAAAGTCATCGGCCTTGGCCGTAACGAGTTCAAAGGCGCGTCTGAGGATTTCGGCCCTTTCCCGGGGTGCAGTTCGCGCCCAGCTGGCTTGCGCTTTATCTGCGGCGTCCATAGCGGCAAGAGCATCCTCGCTTGTGGCATCGGCTAGAACGGCCAGAGTTTTTCCAGTCGAGGGATCCTCAACTTCGAAGGTCTGTCCGTCGCTGGCTTCGCGCCACTGGCCATCGACGAGGAGGCCGGTCGGTACGGAGGCGAGTAGATCATGTTCGAGGCCCGGTGTGATCGTGGGGTGTGCCATTTTCGTTCCTTTCGGGCTTTCGCCCCTGTCGTTTATCTGTGCTGCCAATGGAGGCCGCATGTCAGTTCCCCATCGGGGTCCCAGGTTCTCGGTTTTATTTAGCGATTGAAACGCGCTGCAGAATTCTCTTCGCGCGCTCTATTACCGGGCGGTCAACCATCTGCCCGTCCATTTGGAGAACTGCTTCGTCGCAGCCGACGATCCGCTCCGCCCATGCGATCTCCTGAGCGGTGGGCCTGAACGCGGCATTAACTTCTGCCACCTGAGTGGGGTGGATGCACATTTTTCCGCCGAAACCGAAGCTGCGAGCCAAACGGGCAGAGTCGCTGACCCGTCTCATGGTTTTGACTTCCGTCGACGGTGAATCCAGCGGCGCGCTGAGGCCCGCCGCTCGGGACGCCAGGACAAGTACCGAGCGGGCATGGTCCAGAAAACGGTCGTCGGATCCAGCATCTATGTCGAGGGCGAAATCAATGGCCCCGAATGCCAGCCTGGTCACGCCTGGAACCTTGGCTAAATCATGTGAGTTGACCAGCCCCAGTGCCGATTCGATGAGCGGAACCACAGCCAAGTCCAGTGGTAGCGTCCACGATGCGAGGTCACGGATAGCGTCACGGGTTTCAGCCTTGGCCACCATAAATCCCAGCAGGCCATGGGCCTTGTACCTTGCGACCTCGCACAAGGCTTCGATGTCGGCGGCATAGTGGGGGGTTCCGGCAGGGTTTGTGCGCACCAAAGCTCGGAGGCCGGTGTCCGGCGATAGGGCGGCCGCGACGTTGGCCCGAGCGTCCGCCTTTTGTGCTGGGGCAACTGCGTCCTCTAGGTCGAATATGACGATGTCTGTTGCTGATGACGCAGCCTTCGAAAAGCGATCCGGGCGGCTGCCCGGAACGAACAGCGCCGACACGGCGTCGGCAACAGCCTGCTGGGCGGAGCAGTCAGACCGGGTCCTCACGAATGAATCATGGCCTTGAAATCCGTGCGTGCTGCCGTGGGTTGGGTTTGCGGACTCAATCATGGCTGATGACCAGGCTGGCACGGGTTACTTCCCGGGCGTCGGCCGCTTTCAGTGCATCGTTGACCCGAGAGAACTCGAAGTCAGCATCGACCAGGTCCTCCCATGGAAACTGTGGAGTGGATTCAATGAAGGCCACAGCCTTACCTAGAACTGTCGCGGGGTAGCGGATGGATGCCCGTATCTGGGCTCCGGAACGGGTGAATGATCCCGGGTCGAACTGGGTGAACCGGTTGGGGCTGATGCTGCCGATGGAAACCAGGGTGCCACCCGGGCGGACGGTCGCGACGGCTTCGGAGAAAGCTCCTGGCACTCCGGTCATGTCGATCACCACATCAGCTCCTACCCCGGTAGCCTCGCGCATCATTTCGACACGCTGTGCGCTGTCCTCCGCCTGGGACAGATCTATCAGATGGTGTGCCCCGAACTCGGAAGCCTTTTGCAGCCGCTGCGGAGTCATTTCGGCGACAAAGACCTCGGCCCCCATCTTGCTGGCGACGGCAGAGGCGCATATTCCTAGTCCTCCGGCCCCGAGAATGATCACCTTGTCCGCGATGCGGATATCCCCTACTTCACATCCGGCATAGGCTTGGGACAGCGCGCAGTTCGCGGATGAAACCGCCTTGCTGGAAATGCTGGCCGGTACTTTGTAGACGTACTGGCCTGGGCCTACGCTGTAGTGCGTGCCAAAGGTGCCGTGAAAATGAGGCGACATATCGGCGCGTGACGACCAACCCTTATATGCGTTTCTGCATAGGTTACCGTGTCCGGAGTTGCATTCAGGGCAGCGCCGGCAAACCTGAAAATAGGTGGCGACCACACGGTCTCCCTCTTCCAAAGGTTCACCCGCGAAGTCTCGCCGGACTCCTTCTCCCAGACGGGACACCCTCGCCACGCCTTCGTGGCCTAGGACGCAACCGGGCCCAATCAGTGGGTGCTCCCCGTGGAGAATGTGGACTTCAGTTCCGCAAACATTAGCGCGAAGCATTTCCAGCAAGAGCCCGCCCGAGGGTGGGTCCGGTAGCTCGTACTCGCGCTGCTCCACTTCATTGGGGGCAGTCAAAACGGTAGTAACGCCTCGCATCAACTATCTCCTTCACATGCCCAAGTGTGAGCAGGACTGGAATGCACGCTAGGGTGCCCGACTAGGATTTTCATACACGAAACTAAGAATAATGCATGATTCGTGGCTTCAATACTGGCTGTCTCTGGTTTGGATGTCAACAGTGCTTACGGCGGCGAGGGAGCCCTGGACCCGCCGAAGGAGCGGCCCGGTCAGTCGTTGTCGATATCGAAGGGGTCCGGGGCAGCCTTGCCGGTGATCCGTTCTGCCAGGTCGGTGAAGCTTCGCCGAATGTGAACCTCCAGCGCCTCAGCTGCTCGATCAGGGTCTCCGGCTTTGACGGCGTCCAAGATTGCTGAATGTTCTACTTCCGACGCGTACGACGGTTCTGGGGCGGACAGCATCATGTCCCAGGGGAAGGCGCGCCACAAATCCTCAATTTCGTCGGAGAGGGCAGGAATACCGCACCGCTCATAGAAGAAGAAGTGGAACTGGTGGTTGAGCAGTCGAATGTTTTCGGTGTCCTGCTGCTGGGTGGCTTCGTTGAGCCGCTCCAGGATCTGTTCGGCCTGCCTGAGGTCGTGGGGGAGAGCCTTGTCGCGGCCCTGCGAATCGCGTACCCCTCCAGGAGCCGCCTGACAATGTAGGTCGCTTTGATGCGTTCAAGCGAAATGCCCGCAACGCGGACCCCACGGTGTGGTTCAGAAACCACCAGATTCTCAGACTCAAGTACACGGAGAGCCTCGCGGACCGGTGTGATGCTGCTGTCAAAGCGCTTCGCCAAATGGTCCTGCGGAAGCCGGGTTCCTCTGGCGAGTTCACCCGACAAAATCAGGGTGCGCATATCCATGATGATCTGGTCGCGCTTCGTTACGGGATTTGAGGCCACTTGGTGGTCACTCCGCCTTTCCATAGCTTACGCTTCGCTGCACATCGTACATTATCTCACAAAAGAATATTTGGGTCCCCTTTCCATCGAATCATCTTCTGCTCGTCGGTCAGTCCGCCAGTGCCCTCGGAGTTACAGAAGGACAGAGCTGGGGTAACTATGCATGATATTTAAGACTGTGCATCGTTATTTTTTTTGGTGCATACTTGCTGTACTAACAAAGGAGAAATCTGATGGCATCTAGACTTCCGTTGGAGGGCGTCACCGTCGTTTCCTGCGAGCAGGCTGTAGCGGCACCCTTCGCTTCTCGGCAGTTGGCCGATCTCGGGGCGAGGGTCATCAAAGTCGAGAGGCCCGGGGGCGGGGACTTTGCGCGGGACTATGACGAGGCAGTGAACGGCTTGTCCAGCCACTTTGTGTGGCTGAACCGTTCAAAGGAGAGCATCGCCCTCGACCTGAAAAACGCGGAATCAGTGGCGATCATGCACCGGCTGCTCAGTGAGGCTGATGTGTTCATCCAAAACTTTGCACCGTCCGCGGCCGAGCGTCTGGGCCTTGGTTCAGCTGATCTCAGAGCCCGGTACCCCAAACTCATAACCTGCTCGATCAGCGGTTATGGCACAAGTGGACCTATCGTGACGCTAAGGCCTATGATCTTCTGATTCAATCCGAGACAGGTCTGGTGTCGATTACTGGATCGGAAGAGGCGCCTGCCAAGACGGGCATTCCAACCGCTGACATCGGTGCTGGTATGTATGCTTTCGCTGGACTGCTCGCAGCGTTATACAACAGGGAGCGAACGGGCGAGGGCACCCACGTTGAGATCAGCCTTTTCGACTCTCTGATCGAATGGATGGGCACCCCTCTACTACACCGAGTACGGGGGCAAACAGCCGGCTCGCGCCGGTACCAGCCACGCCGCAATCGCGCCCTACGGTACATTCATTGCCGGTGACGGCAAGGAAATCGTCCTGTCGATTCAAAACCAGCGTGAATGGCTGTCGTTCTGCACGACGGTTCTCCAGCTCCCAACCTTTGCCGTGGACGGCCGCTTTGATTCCGGCAGCAAACGGGTAGAGCACAGGGTCGAACTTGATGCAGTCATTAGCCAAGTCTTTGGGTCGAATTCAAGCGATGAACTGGAACACCGCCTGAGCGAGGCCAAGATTGCTCACGCAAGGCTTCGCCCCGTGGCAGATGTTATAGAGCATCCTCAGCTGGCGGCCCGCGACCGCTGGCGCATGGTTGATACCTCCGCCGGGCCCATCAGGGCCATACTGCCCGCCATAACTCTGGACGGGCATACGCCGCGGATGGATCCTGTTCCAGACGTAGGCCAGCACACAGAAGCAATCTTGGAGTCCATTGGCTATGACCAGCCGGCGCGTGCTCGCCTGGAACGGGAAGGGGTTTACTGAGCGCGTATGGACACGTCAGCGGCAGAGGGCACAACCACCCCTGGTGACCTGGCCTCGGTTGCCTCCCAGCCTATCGACGGCAAAGATGCCGATCGCATCATTGCCCTGTCTGAGGAGGAGGCACACGCCTGGCTGCACAGCCGGTTCATGCCAGGACAACGCGGCCGTGTGGGCGCGGAACTCGAAATGCTCGTCGGTGTAGCCGGGACAGAACCATTCGCCCGCCACTATCCGCGTGAGGGGTATCAAGCGCTTGTTGAATCACTGGGTCTCAATGGACTTGAGGGGCGGTTAACTCTCGAGCCTGGGGGCCAGGTTGAACTCAGTTCCAGTCCAGCGTCGTCGCTTGTGAATCTAATTGGTTCCGTGCAGCGCGATCTAGCCCTGATCGATGAACGGGCGGCCCGCCAGGGTGCGCGGCTCCTCGGCGTGGGCCTGGATCCTGCAAGGAACCCGAGGAGGATTCTTAGGTCGCCTCGTTACGATGCAATGGAGAGCTACTTCCGGCCCTGGCAGAGCGCCGGGCGGGCAATGATGTGCTCCTCGGCATCCATTCAGGTCAACGTCGAATGCGGGACTGATGCCCTTGGGATAGAGCCGCGGTGGGAGCTCCTGCATGCGATTGGCCCGGCTCTTGTAGCAGCCTTCGCCAATTCCCCGTATTTCCGGGGACGTTTGACGGGCTGGAAGAGTACCCGGCAGTCGGTATGGCAGCGCTTGGATCCAGCACGTACTGGAACGCCTCCTCGGCGGCGCGGCGAGACGGTCGCGGACGGCTTTGCGCGATGGGCTCTGGATGCTTCCCTGATGGTTGTACGACGATCAGGTCAAGACTGGTCCGCACCTTCTGGTGTCAGCTTCCGTGACTGGATCCACGGTGGCGACGTCGTCGTACCGGGTCGAACTCGCCCGACAATTGACGATCTGGCCTATCATGCATCGACCTTGTTCCCGCACATCAGGCCAAAAGGCTATTTCGAGGTCCGCTACATCGATGCCCTGCCTGGCTTGTCGTGGATTGTCCCCGTCGCGGTGATCGCGGCCCTCATCGAGGACACCTCCGCAGCGGACCGGGCAATGGGTCTTTGCGCTCCCTCGATGAACCGATGGGCTGATGCGGCCCGTTTTGGTATGGACGACCAGGAAATCGCGCGGTCGGCGGAAGGAATTTTGGCAGTTGCCGCCAGTAGCCTTCGTCGGCACCATAAGACGGTAGCGGCGGCCGACCGGGTAGAGGCCTACATGGAACGTTGGACGACGCGGCGGAGATCCCCGGCGGATGATATGCGAATCAAGCAGTGATTCTTCTGCTTCCTTCTTCTTAAAAGGGCAATTGTAGAAGGACGCGGGTTTCACGGCTGGGGGCCGGTGCACCATGCTCATCGAACGGCAGCAGACGGTGATTCCCACGAGTAATTCATCCAGACCTGGTACCCATCCCTACGACAGAACATGGCCCGGGGCGTTGCACCTTCAGCAGCAAGCCAGAGGATCTGGTCGTCGTTTGTCACTGCATCTACGAGGCCGCCCCGTATTGTCTGGAAGTTAAGGCGTAATTCGACGTGCTGGCCCACCAAGGGCCGCCACTCCTGTTGGTAATGCACTGCTGGGCCTCTCTTTCGTCTTAGGTGAATGCCCTTCTAGCTGGGGGAGGTGGGCTTCCGATTCCGACAATGTGACGAGTTCAATGTCCGCACCATGCGCGTCACCTCGCCCTCGAAGGGGCTGCGGCCGGCAGAATCTACCGAGTGTGGCTGGGATCGTGTGACGCTATAGACGTCGTGTTGTTCCAAGCGTCAGTGGTGTCCTCATGTCCTGCCGAAAGAAGTCATTGCCCTTGTCGTCAACGACCAAAAATGCCGGAAAGTCCTCTACCCTTATCCGGAAAACAGCCTCCATCCCAAGTTCGGGATAGTCAATAACCTCAACCGACTTGATGCAATCCTGGGCGAGCCTGGCAGCGGGCCCTCCCACTGATCCGAGGTAAAATCCGCCGTGTTGACGGCATGACTCTGTGACAGCTGCGGATCGGTTTCCCTTGGCAAGCATCACCAACGAGCCCCCCAAAGCCTGGAGTTCCTCGACATAACCATCCATACGGCCGGCCGTTGTCGGCCCGAATGATCCCGAGGGCATGTTCTCGGTGTCTTTGCCGGGCCGGCGTAGTAGACGGGGTGATCCAGCATGTACTGGGCAGGCCTTCGCCACGCTTAACCCTGGCCCTCAGCTCTGCATGGGCGAT
Organism: Arthrobacter sp. SD76; assembly: GCF_049726125.1. NCBI lineage: Bacteria > Bacillati > Actinomycetota > Actinomycetes > Micrococcales > Micrococcaceae > Arthrobacter > Arthrobacter sp. SD76. The sequence goes on along the minus strand of NZ_JBNBLR010000002.1, from coordinate 69,947 downwards.
ATCCCGAGCGACGACCATCGTTCCGGACAGCGAAAGACGGCTACTGATGGCGCACATGCTTAACTGCTGGCGAATCTGCTCCATGGGCGCATCGAGGTCAATCGGAATCGCAGCCGACGAATCAGTGATTTCTTCGAGTCCGGTGCTGGGGATGAACCTGGCAGGGTCCCGCTCCAGTTCCTCCAGAAAGACCCCCTCCGGGGTGATTCTTCCCAGAATTTGCCGGTCCGCGGAGCATGACACGGCCAGGGCAATGGGCAGCGAGCCTCCGTGCCGCGGGAGCCGGACGACCCTCACATCGTGACAAAAGTACTTTCCACCGAATTGGGCGCCGAAGCCTATCGTGCGAGTGAGGTTGAAGACCAGCTCCTCGAAGGCCTTGTCGCGGTACCCGTACCCAAGTGTGCCCCGGAGTCAGGCAAGGTGTCCAGGTAGTGAGCGGAGGCCAGCTTGGCTGTCTTGAGCGCGAACTCGGCCGAGGTTCCCCCAATGACCACGGCGAGGTGATATGGCGGGCATGCGGCGGTACCGATACTCTCGATCTTTTCCCGGAGGAAGGCAAGCATGCGGTCTTCGTCCAGGATGGACTTGGTCTCCTGATAGAGAAACGATTTGTTTGCACTGCCGCCCCCCTTGGCCATGAATAGAAATTCGTAGTCAAGGCCTTTGCCCAGTGAAATCTCGATTTGAGCGGGCAGGTTGGTTCGGGTGTTAGCTTCGGTCCACATGTCGAGCGGGGACATTTGTGAATAACGCAGGTTGAGTTGCTGATATGCATCGAAGATGCCGCGGGACAAGTGTTTTGCATCGTCGCCATCAGTGAGGACCCGGTGGCCCCTTTTGGCCGAAACGATGGCTGTACCCGTGTCCTGGCACATCGGCAGCACACCGCCTGAAGACACGTTCGCGTTCTTGAGCAGGTCCAAAGCAACGTACCGGTCATTGGGGGATGCTTCAGGATCATCGAGAATATTCCGGAGCTGCTGCAGATGGGCTGGTCGAAGGAAATGTGAAACATCCCTAATCGCTTCGCTGGCAAGCAGTTGAAGTGCAGCGGGTTCGACTACTAAGAACCGACTGTCACCCTCGCCCTCGACCCTGACGCCTTCACTCGTTAGCATCCGCATTTTGGATGAAGATGGGCGCAAGGGCAAAAGTTCTGTGTAGAGCTCGTCGTTGAACGATCCATCCACTTCTTGCTGCTTGATAGCTACTCCTGATGTCGAACCCAAGTAGGGACTTCCTGGCACCTAAGCACCGGAAAGCCAGGGAATTTGAGGGGGAAAATCCGTTGGGAGGAACCGGGAGTCGTTCTCCCTGTTCCTCCCAACGGTTCTCGTCAGCGCAAAGCGGTCTTCCGGTAGGAAAGACCGCAGTGCATGCGGCGGATACTTTAGGCGGGAATTCCTCGTGGGTGTACTTCGGCGCCGGGTACGGGGGGGACCCAAGACTGTGCTGACCGATGCCAGAGTTCGAGAGTCGGATTCAGCCATGAGGTGTCGTTCAAGGTTCCGGCCTTGATGAATGCGAGTCCAGGCATGGCGTCAATGCGGCTCACGATGGGTGACCCGCAGTCCGAACAGAACGAGCGGTTGGTATTGCTGCCGTGATCCTCGCCGACCGTTATGAAAGTCTTGAGGGAGTCTCCCTCAATTTTGAGGTCGATGTCATCAACGCCTACGACCAATGAAACGGCCGCACCGGTCTGGCGCTGGCAGTTCGTGCAATGGCAGATGGCTGTAAATTGCGGTTCCGTCTCACAGGTGTAGGTGATATTGCCGCACAGGCAATGTCCATCCAGTTTCATTTTCGGTTTCCTTCGATTCGTTTATGCGACTGACCAGGTGGCCCGATCATCGGTGTTGCGGTGATCACGCCCCTTGGTCCCCGGGAAGCGGCGGCCTGTGCTGTGCTAAGCCTTAGCTTTTTTGATCATGAGCGTCTGGGGGTTGGTGAACTCGCCCATTCCCTCGACACCGTTTTCAACGCCCATTCCCGACTGCTTGTGGCCGCCGAAGGGGAGGTCCACACCATGGATATGGATCTCGTTGACCCAGACGGTTCCGGTTTCGAGTCGGCGAGCAACCGCTTCGGCCTCTTCGGGGGGACCCCACACGGATCCTCCGAGCCCGGACTGGGTGTCGTTTGCCCGGCGGATCACTTCTTCGACATCGTCATAGCGCAGGATCGGCAGGACGGGACCGAACGGCTCCTCACGCACAATCCTGCTGTCGTCCGGTGGGTTATCGACGACGGTCACAGGAACGAAGTTCCCAGGCCTGTTTTCGTCGATGGTGCCGCCAACGGGAACCTTGTAGCCGTTATTGCGGATGTCGGCAAACAGGTCAAGCAGTTTGTTGTACTGCATGGTGTTTTGTACCGGCCCGAGCTCGGTTTCCGGATCCAGACCGTTGCCCACCACCCGCTCCTTGGCGTAGGCGACGAAGTCCTCAAGGAATTCTTGGTAGACGCTGGAGTGGATGTACACCCGCTTCGCGGCAACACACCACTGTCCCGAGTTGCCAAAAGCCGCCCAGAACAGGGTTGGAACGAGGGCCTTGTGGTCTGCTCCCGGCAGCACGATGGCAGCATCATTTCCGCCGAGTTCCAGGGTGATCCGCTTAAGGTTCGACGCTGCGCTGGCCATCACCTTTTTTCCGGTGGCGGTGGAACCGGTGAAACTGATTTTCGAGATGTCCGGGTGCTCGGTCATGTGCTGGCCGAGATCGTTGCCGCCTGAGACAACGTTGAGCACGCCGGCCGGGAAGATCTGCTGAGCGATCTCACCAAACTTGAGCGTCGTCAACGGCGTGTACGGGACGGCTTTAGGACCATCGTGTTCCCCGTGATGAGGCAGGGGGCGATCTTCCACAGTCCGAGCAGTACGGGGTAATTCCAGGGCGCAATCGCTCCGACCACTCCAAGAGGAGTCCTACGTACCTCCACAGTGTGGTCATCGTTTTCTTCGACAATCTCGGCCTGCAGCTGTCGCTTTGCGACTTCCGCAACCCAGTTGATGGCAAGCCCCACCTCAAACGTTGACTGCGTGGCGAGCGGCTTGCCCTGTTCGAGCGTCAGCAGCCGTGCAAGATCGTCCTTCTGGGACTCAAGTGCTGCAGCGAATCGGGTCAGGTAGTCCGCGCGCTCCTCCCAAGGGAGGCTCGACCAGCTGGGAAATGCGGCTTTCGCCGCTGCCACAGCATCATCAAGCAGCTCGGTTCCGTCCGGGGCCAATGCCAGGACGTCGCCAGTTGCCGGGTTAAAGACCTCGAATGTTTTTTCCGGGGTCACGAGTTCTCCATTTATGGACAAGGCGTAGGAGCCGAAAAAAATCGACCGCCTTAACGGGCCGTGTCAGGTCTGCAATGCTCACGCAGGGTCTCCTTTGACTGCTGTCCGCTCGTGCCTGAAAGCTAAGCGAAGTATCTGTATTGCAAGGATCATGTTTGGTTTGGAATATAACGCATAGCTCTTCCCGGCAGTTCTGGTATGGGAATCCCTGTCGGGTTAGCGCTTGCCTGCTGGCGCCAGGACTACCGCCGGGCTGTTAGATGCCGTACTGGCCGTTAGATGCCGTACTGGTGGAAGACCTTGGCGATGACTTTCCAAGTGCCGTCCTGCTTGATGAGGGTGTGGAAGTCGGTGTAGTCGGTGCCGTCTGCGTTGTCTTCCATATCGATGCGGATGACGGCGGTGCTCGGAGTGATCGCCAGGACGTCCAGGTGGCACTTGGAATCGGGGGCGGCACCGAACTGGTCCACATAGGGCTTGAGGTTCTTGTACGTGCCTTCGGTCAGGCCTGCTGCGGTGAAGCCGTGCATGGTGGCGTCTTCCCAGAAGGAGTCGGTGATGCGGTCGAAGTTGCCGACAGTCAGGCCTTCAAGGTAGCCGGCCATGGCTTCCTTGACGGCTACGTAATCGGCGGTGGGGATGACCTTGATGTTCTTGCTTACTGCGGTGGTTTCAGACATGATGCTTCCTTTGTTTCTTCGGGAGTCAGTGATGCCGCGTGGGCTACATCACTATTGAAACCTAAATATGTTTCAATTTCTAGTCCCTGGCTTCGATTAGTTGGCGCACTTTTGCCAAGGTTCGAAACAGGGATGGGCTGCGGGGAGAGGGGACACGGACGCTAACGGATGCCCTGCTCAGAGGGGGGTGATCACCACCCCCTCGCGATGGTCGAAGGCTTTGCGTTGATGTCCGCTCTCGGCAATGACCCAGAGGACGCTGTGATCGGTCATGACCTCTTCAAGCGTGGCGCTGTAGGGCTGCAAGCCCGGTTCGGCGACGGTTATGCGTTGCCCGGTTGTTAGGTGCGACCAGTTCTGCTTCAGTCGCACTTCCGTGACGATTTGTGGTGCTTTCATCCGTTGTTCTCCTCCTGACGAAGCGTCATAACTCTTCAGGAGCTCGTCGGGCTCTGCTCAGAGTTGGATGCCTGTGTATTTGGTCTCCTGGTAGGCCTCGAGCCCTTCCGTGCCACCTTCACGGCCGAGCCCGGAGGCTTTGGTGCCACCGAAGGGTGCTGCCGGGTTGGAGACGACTCCGCGGTTGATCCCTGTCATGCCGGCGTCGATCGCGTCCGCGACGCGGAGGGCGCGCGCGAGGTCCTTGGTGAAGATGTAGGAGGCAAGGCCGTAGGGGGTGTTGTTCGCCTCTGTTATTGCTTCGTTTTCGGTCTCGAAGGCGTAGATCGCGGCGACCGGACCGAAGATTTCCTCGGTCCGGATTTGCGCGTTGGCAGGAATGTTCGTCAGGACGGTTGGCGGGTAGAAGTAGCCTGTGCCGCCCGGGCGGTGACCGCCCGTGAGGCATCGCGCTCCGTTGGCGACGGCGTCCTCAACCAGAGATGCCACTTTGAGGACCTGTTTGGTGTCCACGAGGGGGCCGAGCTCGGTGTCTGGTTCCGTGCCGTTGCCTATCTTGACAGCCGCCATCTTCTCGGTGAAGCGGCGCGTGAATTCGGCAGCTATTCCGTTTTGGACGTAGACGCGATTGGCCCCGATACATGACTGGCCGCCGTTGCGGAGCTTGGCGACCATTGCACCCTCGACTGCCGTTTCAAGGTCGGCATCGTCGAACACGATCAGGGGTGCATTGCCGCCAAGTTCCATGGAGGTGTTCATGATGTTCTGCGCGGCCTGGGTGAGAAGGACGCGTCCAACCTGGGTGGAGCCCGTGAAGGAGACCTTCCGAGAGCGGGGATCGGCCATGATCGCTGCGACGACTTCGGGAGAGTTGTTGGTGGTGATGACGTTTACGACGCCGGCGGGCACACCGGCTTCTTCCATGACGCGGGCGAGTAAGAGGCTGGTCAAGGGCGTAAGTTCGGCGGGTTTCAATATGGTGGTGCACCCGGCGGCGAGGGCGGGCGCGATCTTGCGGGCGCCCATGGCCAGCGGAAAGTTCCAAGGTGTGATTAGCAGCGACGGGCCGACGGGGCGCTTGGAAACAGCGATACGGTACTGGCCGCCAGGTTCGAGCCCGTACTGGCCTTCTAGGTGAAGGCGGTTCGTTGACTCTGCAAACCAGCGGAAAAACCCGGCGCCATAGTCGACTTCAGCCTGGGCCTCGGGCCAGGGCTTGCCCATCTCGGCGACGATGAGAGCTGCGAACTCGTCCCGGCGTTCAATAATGCCCCGGTAGGTGGCGGCGAGGATATCGGCCCGTTCCCGCGCGGGCGTCCCGGCCCAGGAGCTCTGGGCAGCGGCCGCGGCGTCCAGGGCGGCAAGACCATCCCCGATGGTGCCGTCGGGGACCTGGGCAATGGGCTCCTCGGTTGCGGGGTTTAGGACGGTGATCCTGCCGCCACTGGCTGCTGGAACCCAGGCACCGCCAATGGGCATCAGATTCTTCGGAAAGCCCAGGACCGGGATGGGGGAGGGGACAGCGGTTGTGATGGTGTCTTCCATGGGGGGATCACGTGCTTTCGACTTGGTTCTCTTCTGGCGCCGGCGGGCCGGAGTTAATGGCTGGTTTGGGCGCCTCGGTCAGTCGTGGCGTCAGCCAGTTCTGGAAGCGGCTGCCGTGGACTACAGGGTCGATAAGCAGCAGTTTGGTGCCGGGTTCGTTGCCCGGCTCTGTACGCGCGTGGATGAACCACGGGCCGTCGGAGTTCATGGTCCGCTTCAAGGCCAGCATCAGCTCATCAGGGGTTTCAGCGCGCAAGACCTTCAGGTCCACGGATTCGGCGAACCGGCCAAGGTCGATGCTTACGGCTTGAGTTGGAATGGAGGCTGTGGAGGCATAGACGCCATTGTCAAGGAGCACGATGACGAGGTTTTCGGGGGCGAGGAAGCCGGCAGTAATCGCGGCGCCCGGGTTCATCAGCAGCGAACCGTCGCCTTCAACGACCACGGCCCGGCTTATCGGGGAATCCTTGATGGCCTGGGCCAGACCGGTGGCTACAGAAATGGCCAGGCCCATCGCGTCCAGCAGGTACAGGTGGCTGTCCCGGTCCTCGACGGAGGCCAATTCACGGGATGTTGCGGCGCAGGTAGCCACGACCGGGATGTCTGGGGTCGCGTCAACGACTACGCGGAGTGCTTCGATGCGTTTCATGCTTTTGCCTTTCCGTCTTTGGGGTCGAAAAATTCCATGAGGACGACGACGGGTCGGAAGGTCATTCGGGCGTGGTTGCCGGCTTCGGCTACCGTCGCTCCCCAGTCCTCGGCCGTGTTGCGCCGGTCCACACGGAAGACCGGGATGTTGGTCGAAGCCAGCAATGCCGGGACCGGCTCGGAAATCGAATGGATCATGGAGTTGTACTCGCCCAGCCCGCCGCGGGTGTTCGCGACGATCAGCAAGGGCAGGTGGTAGGACACGGCGAAAGTCGTCAATGCGGTCAGCGCGTTGCCGAAGCCGTTGTCCTGCATGATGATGACACCGAATTTTCCGGCGAACGGGTACGCACCAACGACGCCGATCGCTTCCTCTTCCCGCGATACCGGATAGACCAACGGCAGGTCCCCACGCGACTGCGCGTCAAGGACACCGTTGATGATTGGGGCAATACTCGCCGAAGGCACGTATGCCACACCATCGGGATCAAGCCCGACGATCGCATCCACCACCCCGGCATGCCGATCCTGCGTAATAGTGGCTGACATGAGAAGACTCCTAATGATTGTTGGTTGAGTTGTTCGAGCGTGACTTTCAGAAATGGCACATCGATGTGGTCCCTTGAGGTCAGATGGTGAAACCCCAGGGCAAGCAGGCTTTTGGCCAGCCGTTCTTACAGCTGCTGCACCTTCGCCTTGGCGACTTCTTGCGAATGCCGTATAAGGCCGAGTACATGTGAACGCAGCTCACCGAAACGATGGCTCTCCCGGGTAGTGAATTGGTCCCGCTCCGCACCGAGATCTACGTTGACAATCTCTTGAACTGTCGCCGGATTCTTTGACAGGACGACGATGCGGTCCGAGAGGTAGACGGCTTCATCGATGTCGTGGGTCACCAACATCACGGTCATGTTGCGGGAACGCTGAAGTTCGAGGGTGAGATCTTCGAGTTCGAGACGCGTTTGTGCATCGATGGAGGCGAAGGGCTCGTCCATGACCAAAACTTCAGGTTCGGTAATGAGGGCGCGGGCAATAGCGACGCGCTGCTGCATGCCGCCCGACATCTGCCAGGGGTACTTGGTTTCAGACCCGGCAAGGCCAACGCTCGCGAGAGCTTCTCGGCTCAGACGTCGTACTTCTGTTCGGGGCAGTTTCCGGTTGGTCAGTGCAAGTGCGACGTTCTTTTCTGCAGTCATCCACGGCATGAGAGAACGCGTGTACTCCTGAAAGACAATGGAGATTTTGGAACTGGGGCCTGTTAGCTTCTCGCCGTCCAGGAGTACCTGTCCCGTAGTGGACGGCATCAGGCGTGTAAGGCATCGAAGAAGCGTGGTTTTTCCAGCGCCAGAGGGCCCGACGAGGCAAACAAACTCTCCTACGTGCACGTCGAAGGTGATGCCGCGAAGGACTTCGTTGGCTGCCGACCCTGTGCCGTACGTTTTCGACAGGTCGGAGATTGTCAGACGAACGGGGCTGCTTGTGTTCATGGTGGTTCTCCAAATTAGCGAGCACGGGACGCGGCGCGGGACGCAACGTACCAACTGAGGACGCGGTCGCGACCAAGGACGAAGAGGGTATTGAGTGCAAAGCCGAGAATGGCGAGCAGAACGATACCTGCCCATACGCTCACGGAATCGAACGTGAGCTGGGCCTGCATGGTGATGTGGCCCAAGCCGCGGACAGCAGCAAGCATCTCGCTGGCGACCATGAGGATGAAGGCGAATTGCAGACCCGTTTGTAGGCCTCCGGCTATGGAGGGACTCGCTGACGGAATCCAGGCGACCCAGAGCTCCTTCCAGCGCGAGAGCTTCATTGATCGCGTTACATCGATCAGCGCCGGATCTGTGCGTCGTAGACCGTCGATCGTGGCGAGAACGATCGGGAAAAATGCCCCCAGCGCAATGATCGCTACTTTGGAGTTGTCTCCGACGCCGAGCACGAGCACAAGTGGTGGAATGAGCATGATGGCGGGAATGGAACGGCCGAAGTCCAGCAAAGGTGTGAAGAGCAGGCGAAGAACCTTCACACGCCCCAATGCAATCCCCACGGCGACGCCGAGCACTGATGCGATCACGAATCCCGCAAACAGGTTTACGATGCTGGGCACTACGTCGGAAAGAAAGTTTTCGAAGAGCCACAGTTTTTGGAAACGCTGAATGATTCTGAGCGGAGTCGGGAAGTACGGATTGCGGGTTGTCGAGGTCCAGATCGCATACGCGATGACAATCAGGACCGGGACTGCAGTCCCAATAATGATCTTGCGAAACACGCTCATGCGTACTCCTCCAAAGGGCGGCCGCCGCGAACGAGAGTTCGCTCTGCATAATTGAGAATCAGGGCTAGAGCGCCGCCAAGGAGGCCGCTCCAGAGGATAAGCCCGAATGCCAGGTCAGACTGTGCAGACTCCTGAGCGAGGAGAATACGCCGTCCCAGACCCGGAGCGCCACCAAGCAGACCGGCACCGATCGACAGCAGAAGCGCTGCGCTGGCAGCGATGCGAACGCCTGTCATGATGTAGGGGGTGGCGCTGGGCAACACCACTGCGGTCTGCGTCTTTCCCCAGCTAAGGTTCATGGCACGTGCCGTGTCGATTGCAACGGGGTCCACATCCCTGACTCCCACCTGGACCTGTACGAGGATGGGCCACACCGCTCCGAATGCGGCCAGGAACACGCCGAGCTCCCTGGTTGGGCCGAAGATGAGCAGCACGAGCGGAAGAATCACAACCGCCGGCAGCGGTCGCAGGAACTGGATCATTGGATCAAGCGCCTCGTTCACCGGCCGGGACAGCCCTGTTAGACTCCGACCAGAAGTCCCACGGCGAGTGCAATCAGCAACCCGGTCAATGCCATGGCGACCGTCTCACCGATGGCTGACCAGAAGGTAGGATCAGTCGCGAGGGCCATGGCCTGGTTGATAGATCCGCTCATGGTGGGGATACCGGATACTGCGGCCACGGGCCCCAGCGTAGTTGCCCATTCCCACGCGGCCAGCCAAAGGACGATGCCAACTATTCCGCCCAGAACTGCGCTAAGGGCGGCCTTGGTCTGTTTTCTCTTCATCGGGTGCCCTCTGAGATGTGGATTCGACGGTTACTCATTGAGCGCCTGCGGCACCACTACAGCGTTGAGATCAATGTCCGAGGAAATGAACCCTTCCTCTTTTTCGATTTTGTAGAACCGCTCAAGACCGGCCATGTCGACCTTCGAGTAGTAATAGGGGACGACAGCCTTTGCCAGCGTTGCGGGATCCACCTTCTGTTCACGTGCCGCAGTGGCCCTCACGACGTCGGGGTTTTCCCGCCCGAATGCCGTCGTCTCCTGGATCGCGCAGTTGAACCGTGCAACGACCTCAGGGTTCTTGAGAACGTAGTCGCTCGAGGCGACCATCGCCGATGTCGGCCCTTCGTGGAATGTCTCCACTGCAGGCCACGAGATGATCTTGTACCCTGCTTTCTCTGCCGGGGTCATCGCCGGCTCAGTCGAATAGGCGGCGTCCACCTGGCCCGCCATCAGCGCGTTTGCTGCGTCGGCGTAGCTCATCGTGGTGAATTTGACGGTGTCGGCGTCGCCTCCGTTCGCGTTGATAACGTGGCGGACGGTGAGTTCACCTTGCCCCTTCGGGTCAGCGATAGCGACAGTCTTGCCATTCAAGTCGCCCGGATCTTCGATGCCGCTGGTGGGACTGACGAGAATTGCGGTTACTTCCCGTGTGTAGCCTTCCTCGCCTGCCTGCATCTTCTCCCAATACTTAGGGGCGATGCCGGCGAATGGCGCAACAATAGTCAGAGGAATGCCTTGATCGATCGCCTGGAAAGTGGCGATCGTCCCTGTGAAAGCGAAGTTGACACTGCCTCCCTGCACGGCGGCGATCGAAGCCGGCAAGCCGTTGACGCTGGACAACTTTGCGTTGAGGCCGTGCTTAGCGAAAAAGCCCCTGTCAACCCCGGCGTAGAGGGCGCCGTTGCTCACGATGGGAACTGCGGCGATAGTGATGTCGGTCATCGTGTCGGCCTTCGGCGCATCACAACTGTAATTGACACCCGACATGACCGCTTGAACTTCCGTTTGGGTTTCTTCGGTGCCTGAGGAGCTGGAGGAGCAGCCTGCAAGGGCGGCGGCAGCAGCAACGCTCAGACCCAGGCCGGTAACGATCCTGACTGATTTCTTCATGATGGTTGTCGCTTTCTATTGAGCGGAACGGGGATGTCCTGGGCTACGAGAGGAAGGTAGCGGAGCGCTTGATGTGCTCCGCCGCCCCGAACTTGTCGGAGAGGCGAACGCCCTGCGACAGCTCTTTGCGGGCTGGTTCCTCTACGGTCTGGAAATCAATGCAGTCTTGATAGAGATTTTCAAAGCGGTGGGGGCTGATAAAGACAATGCCGTTAGCGTCGGCGATGACGAGATCACCTGGGCGCACTGTTTCTCCGGATACGGCGACAGGGAGGTTGACATCGCCGCCTAGGCCCAGTAGACGGGTCGTCTTGGAGCTCAGTCCCCGTGAGAACACGGGCATGCCTGTCGCTTCCAGCTCTGCTATGTCGGTTGCCATGCCATCGACCACAACGCCGGCGGCCCCGCGTAGGGCGATGACGAAGGCCACCATAGCCCCAACGCTTGCGCGGTCGCGGTCTTCGCCCATATCGATGACTACGACGTGTCCGGGCTGAACTTCGTCGGCGGCGTGATGCAGGGCTGTTCCGTCCATTGGGGCGAGGCGAACGGTAAGTGCCGTTCCGGCAAACCGGTTTGCCCGCGTCACGGCGTGAATTCCAGTCGTGAAGCCCCGATCTACAGCGTGTCCGAGCGTTGCCGGTTCCACGAGGAGGGCCCTGTCCGTGAGCTCCCGGGGGAGTACCGCCGGAGTGGGGGCGATCTGATACATTACGAGCCTTTCACGAGGGGATTCGTTCGACGCGAAACCGTCGATTGGCGATGGAGGGATTGCGGGTCCTTACCTGTTCCACGCGTCGCAGGGTGATCTCCGCGGTACGGGTCTCTGGTGTTTCCGCCAGCTGGGCAAGAACGATTCCCATGGGGTCCACGATGAGACTGGAACCAGTGGATAAGGGCGGAGCCTGATTGGGTGCCACCACGTAACTGGTGTTTTCGATTGCCCTTGCACGAACCAGTGTTTCCCAGTGGTCTTCCTTTCGCACGCCAGGCGTCCAGGCGGACGGAATGAGGAGCACTTGAGCGCCGGCATCGACGAGCGACCGAGCGCTCTCCGGGAACCGCAAGTCGTAGCAGGTCATCAACCCGAAGCGAAGACCCTCTAGATCGAACGTAGCCACGTGCCCATCCAGGGACGGGGCAATGACATCGGATTCACGAAGACCGAATGCATCATATAGATGCACCTTCCGGTAGCGCGCCAAGGCAGTGCCTTTTGATGAGGTGACATAGATGGTGTTGAAAGCACGATCTTCACCCGCTACAGCCTCCAGCATGCCGACGGCAACGGCAATGTTGTTCTCCTTGGCGATGTTGTCTATCGAAGCGGAAAACTCTCCCGGGATGTGCTCCGCGTTTTGCAGGAACGATCCATCCAGCCCGTGCTTGAAGTACATGGCAAGCTCCGGGAAAACTACAAGCTGTGCACCATCTGATGCCGCGGCTGCGGTCGCCCGGGCGATCGCCTCGAGGTTCGCCGACTTGTCGTCGAGAACAGCCAATTGGCCGATACTGATCCGCATGCCCCTCCTATCTCCTTTGATGTAATCCAGCTAACAATAAGTCTATGTATACGTCAAGAGTGCACGGCGTATGTGTGCTGGAAGTTTCAGGTATGTTACTAGAGTGTTCCGCGTACACATGAAGTATTTTTTTTTGCCTTGAAGTCGTCCGAATGCTGGTTCCATCTGCCAGAATCAGTGATGAGACCCGGAGTATTCGCATTGACCGGATCCAGTGATGAGGAGTGGGACCATGAAAGCAACCGCCGTAGACAAGGCCTACGTATGGCTACGCCAGCGTATTCTGGACGGCACCCTGCCGGGTGGAACGTTCATTGATGAAGCCACCGTCTGCGAAGCTGCGGGCGTTTCGCGTACGCCGGCACGGGAAGCCTTCAATCGCCTGGAAGGCGAACGGTTCATCACCCGCGTTCCGCGGCGGGGTGCGCAGGTCCGCGAGTTGAACTCCAGTGATCTTCATGATGCCTATGACGCAAGATTTATGGTCGAGTCCTTCGCTGCCACTGAGTTTTGTGCAGCGGGGCATAAGGTTCCGGAGGCAATGTACCGAAACCTCGAGATCATGGATGAAAACGCCGACTTTGAGGACGAAGCCGCGGCTCTCCGATACCTAGAGGCCGATCAAGCTTTTCATGCGGCATTGGTGCAGACGCTCGGCAACCGCCCGGTCATAGATTTTTTTTCACACTCTGTTCCGACAAAACCAGTGGGGTGCAATCACCCGGTCGCAATGGCTGAGATCGGAGGCCTTCGTTTCAGCAAACCGCGCTCAGCACCACGCTATCGTTGAGGCCCTTGCTAGCCACAATGCCGAGGCCGCAGCAACGGTACTTAGGGACCACTTGAGAGTTTCCTCGCCTGAATTTTCAACCTTCCCGCGCTGACTGCGAACCTTCCCCCCGTCTGGCCAGAGCTGCTCCTATCAGCCCAGGGCCCTTAGTGAGGGAGCAGGGACAGCGATCTCTTTGCCCCCCTGCCCGATAGCGCATTCGGCCCCTGTTCTGGGGGCTAACGTTGTCGGAGTGCCTGGTTCCGTCGGTCGGGGTCTTCTCCTGAGAGTGGCCGCTGTGTATTCTCTACGTATACACCGCGCGTACCTGCATGCTAAGCGAAGGAAATTTCATGACAACGACTAAAACCGGCTTTTGGCTTACCGACTCCAGCGTCCCCATGGCCGAAATTCTGGCCTCGCTCGATTTTGACTTCGTGGTTCTCGACGCCGAACACGGCATGTTCGACTTGACCACCTTGGAAGCGTTTATTCCGGTTCTTAAGGGACTCGGCCTCGAGGTTTTCACGAAGGTACTTGCTCCCGCTCAGGCCCCGGTGCAACAAGCCCTCGATTTCGGCTCCGATGGCGTCATCATTCCGCACATCGAGGACGTTGGCCACGCCGCGCGAATCACCGCACATTCGAAGTATCCGCTTGTCGGCGACCGGAGCCTTGCCGGAGGACGTGTCTTCTCATATGGCGGATGGACACAAGCACAAACGGCAGAAATCAATGAGCGCACCATGTGCTTCCCGCTCATCGAGCATCCGTCAGCCGTACGGGATATTGAAAAGATCGCGGCACTTCCCACCGTGGACGGATTCCAGATCGGAACAAGCGACCTAGCCATAATGAGCGGGCGGGAGTACACGCAGTCAGAGGAAGATTGGGCCGATATTCTCCGATGTGTAAACGCGTTTAAGGCTGCCGGCAAGTCCTGGCTCTTTCCCGCCTGGACGGAGGCCGAGCAAGTTTTCGCGCTGGAGAACGAGGCGCCTCGCATCATGATTGGCGTGCACTACCACTGGATCAAAACAGCCCTTGCGCAGGCCAAAAGCGCCTATGACCTGCTCGCCATTAGTGACAGGGCCGCAGCCCGCTAACCGGGGGTCGCCGCCCCAACAAAAAGCCGCCCTGATGTCCACACCGCTCGAATCTCGGAAGAACGTTTTATGATCACCAGCAAAGCATTAGCCGCAACATCAGCATCGCACCCCCTCGAACCCGTGACCATCAAACGCCGTGAGCTCGAACCCCACGACGTCCTCATAGAAATTGCATTCACGGGGATCTGCCATACAGACATCCATACCGTCCGTGGCGATTGGGGCGCCAAACAATACCCGCTCGTCCCGGCCACGAGATAACGGGCGTCGTCGCCGACGTCGGAAATGCAGTAACGAAACACAGCATCGGCGACCGCGTTGGCATCGGCTGCCTCGTCGACTCCTGCCGGGAATGCACGAATTGCCTAAAGGGCCAGGAACAGTTCTGCCTAACGGGCAACACACCCACGTACGGGGCAAACGACAAGTACGGGATGATGACGCAGGGCGGCTACTCCACACACATCGTTGCCTCCGAGGACTTTGTGCTGCGAATACCCGATGCGCTACCACTGGACGCCGCTGCCCCACTGCTATGCGCTGGAGTAACCACTTTCTCACCGTTGCGCCACTGGGGCGTGGCCCCAGGGAGCAAAGTGGCCATTGTCGGTCTGGGCGGCCTGGGCCACATGGCAGTAAAACTCGCGCACGCAATGGGCGCCACAGTCACTGTCCTCTCCCAAACGGCGGCAAAAAGAGAAGACGGACTGCGTCTAGGCGCCAACGACTTTTACGCGACCAAGGACCCAGAAACCTTCGAGAACCTTCGGGGCGCGTTCGATCTAATCCTCAATACTGTCAGCGCGCCCATCAATGTCGACGCGTACCTGTCATTGCTCGCGGCCAATGGGACGCTCGTTAACTTGGGCGCACCGGCCGAGCCCCTTTCCCTGGACGTTTTCTCACTGCTCAGGGGCAGAAAATCCTACTCGGGATCCGTCATCGGGGGCATTCCAGAGACCCAGGAAATGCTGGAATTCTGCGCAGAGCACGGCATCGGTTCGGACATCGAAGTTATCTCCGCCGGACAGGTTAATGAAGCCTTCGAGCGCGTTTTAGCCTCCAACGTCCGGTACCGATTCGTCATCGACATTTCGACGCTGAGCTAGGAAGCGCTACCCGCAATTCAGGCTCGGGCAAAATGCCGGGCTAATCACGCTGACACAACCCCTTTTTTGACGTACTTCCGCCACTTTTTATGGTCGCTACAAGCCTTCGTCAAGATACTGCCACCGCGGTCGCCGCATATTGGCAGCGCCAGCAATCGCGGCACTTCCATTGTGGACGGCTTCCACATCGGAACAAACGACTTTGCCACTGCTCGTGGGCGCCCGAGTACACGCAGTCAAAGGAAGATAGGGCTGACATTCTCCGGTGATATGCCTATAAGGCTGCCAGCGAAGTACGGTCTGGCCTCTTCCCCAACTGGGACCGAGCAGGTTTCCGCTCTAGATAATGAAGCGCCCTGATCATGATTGGCGTGTTACAACTGTGCCAAATCGCCCTTGCACGGGCGAAAAACACCATGGTCCGCGAACGATCAGTGCGGCGTTTCGGGCGGCGACCCGACCCGCGGGCAGCAACCCAGTCGTTGATGCGAGACCCGTTATTCTCGGAACAATCTTTAGCGGGGTATCCATCCGTTCAAGTCTTCGATATTCACGGGATCAGGGTTCTCACTCGGCTAAGTTGGAGTTTGCTTTCGGGGTAGCTGGGCTTGCTCGATCAGCTCGTTCCACCATGGCCGGTGCCCTCGATGAAACGTTATCCCCTCAGGTAGTCCTCGGACGGAGGCTGTTGATCCGGCGATATCGATCGTAACGCGACCGCGGCCGACGGGCGCGTTGGAAATGTGGAGAGGACCGAAAGATTCCGGGAGAAATGGATTGAGCCACACGCCACCGCGGGAAATGTGGGCATCGTACTGCATCAAGCTCATCACAAGTTGAATCGGTGTGGTTGCTGCCCAAGCCTGTGGTGAACAAGCTGTGGGGTAAGGAATAGGCTGCGCAAATTTGTCCCGAGCGAAGCCACAGAATAACTCCGGCAGCCTGCCGTTAGAGTACTCCGCCGCTTCCAGCAAGGCCGTTGCGATGCGTTGCGCCTGCTCTACAAAGCCGTAGCGCATGAGGCCGGCGGCTATGATCGCATTGTCGTGCGGCCAGACTGACCCGTTGTGGTAGCTCGCCGGATTATAGGCGCCCATGTCGCTGGACAAAGTCCGTACCCCCCAGCCGCTAAACATTTCCGGAGACATCAGGCGTTCAGCTACGAGTGGCGCCTTGTCTGTATCCACCAGGCCAAACCAAAGGCAGTGCCCCATGTTGGATGCGCAAGCGTCGACTGGCTGTTTCTTCCCATCCAACGCGACGGCATAGTACCCACGGTCGGGCATCCAGAACTGCTCGTTGAAGCGTTCCTTCAACACGGCGGCGCGATCAGCAAGCTGTTGGGCCAGTGACAAATCACCGGCATCGTACGCAATCCATGCCCTGGACAAATAGGCCGTGTAGACGTACGCCTGCACCTCACAGAGTGCGATGGGCGGCTCGGCCAGACGGCCGTCCGCAAAGTTGATCCCGTCCCATGAGTCCTTCCAGCCCTGGTTTACCAGCCCGCGGTTGTTGAGTCGCTCATACTCAACAAACCCGTCGCCGTCTTTGTCTCCGTAGTCCCGGATCCACTCCAGCGCACGGTCCGCGTGAGGTAATAAGGCGGTGATGGTGTCCGTCGCGAAACCCCAGCGGCTAACCGCGCCCAGGACGACGAGAAAAAGCGGTGTCGCGTCGACACTGCCGTAGTAGGCGGACTTGCCGCCCAAGGCGAGCCCGCTGGATACGTCCAGCCGAACTTCGTGGAGGATCTTGCCTGGCTCCTCCTCATTTACTGGGTCCACCACTTTGCCCTGACGATCAGCCAAAGTCTGCAGTGTTCCCAAAGCCAAGGACGGGTCCACCGGCAGGGCCATTGCCGAGGCGAGCAGCGAGTCGCGTCCAAACAGGGTCATGAACCATGGCGCCCCGGCGGCTACTACGACACGGTCGGGATGTTCCGGATCCTCAATTCTGAGGGCGCCCAGGTCGTCATAGCTGCGTTGCAGGATCCGCTCAATGGAGTGGTTCCCCATCTCTACCACCGGGATCTTCGCCACCCACTGTTCCCGACGTCGATCACTCGGAGACAGGCCGCCGGCGTCCGAATGCAGGAAGGATTTTACGGGAGCAACTATGCCGGCCCCTGGCACTACCATCAGCTCTGTCGTCCAGTCAGCCTGTGGCGCCACGACTGCCCGATAAGTCAGAGCCTCTGCTGTGATGTCAGCACCAGAGGCCCTGATGACGACAGCCTTGCTAACGTCCTGCCAAACTGCCCGAATGACCAGCGACTCGCCATCTTGCTGACGAATCTCATCCCAGTGCCGTTGAATACGCGCTTCCTTCACCTCGAACAAGTCGGCGAAATCGGCTTCAACGTGGAGTCGAATCTCGCATGTGACCATCGTTAGGGAATAATTGTGAATGGTAATCCGCTCTACGAGGCCAGCTCCGACTTCGCGTAGCCGCTCCACAATCAGAGGGCTGTCTGCATAGCTCTCGGAGAGGGAAACTCGGCCGACAAAAAGCGCCCTGTAGGGCTCCTTCGTCTCGCAACCCAATGATTCCAGTGGTTGACCATTGACAGTTAGGCTCCAGCCCGAAAGGACGCGGGTGTCCTGAACAAAAACGCCATGCGAGTGCCCTGGATATATGTCCCCATTAGGCACAGAGATGCAGAAGGATGACCCCTCCACTAATGTAATTGCCCAGGACCAAGCGGCCCCGCGGCTGTATCGGCATTCCATCCCGCCAAGTCAGGTCCCTCCAACGTCTGCAGGGTACGGCAACCGGTCCAGCTGGCCTTCCGGTATCGTCATCGGATAAATCGACGCTACGCTTGACTGCTTCTCGACGCCAGATCAGGGCGCGAAAGCGGACGCCGAGGGCTCATTTAGAGGTAGCCCTTGATATTGGTATCGATCATCTTCTCCCAGTAATCAATAGCCAAGTCAGACCAGTGTGAGAAGAGCATGAGGCCAGCGTTGTTGATAGGGATATCGATCGTGCCAAAGGTGTCCAGCGCGAAAGGACCCAGAGCCCGTGCGTCTTCAAGTGCCGTAATGTCCGTGACGCGGCCTGTTGCCTCGCCCCGCCCCTGTGGATCTCCTGCCAGTTCGTTCAGGCGTTCTTGGTTGCGGCCCGCTGCGATGATTTGGACGCACTCGGCGGCAAGTGCCTTTGCGCTTTGCCGCGCCGATGCCGGAGGACGCGCCAGTGATGATTGCGGTTTTCCTCGTAAATAGTTAGTGGTGAGAGTTCCTTACTGTCCGATTTGAAGGAGGTAGTGCCCTTCAGCACCGGGGAAGTCCGTTTGACTAGAGATGGTTGTGCTTGCTGTTCTCAATTAGCTGCGGCTCTTGCCAAAGGAAGCTAAATTCGCGGCAGCTTCGGATGCGGGGGTAGTACCGTCAGTGAGCTCGATGATGGTCCTGTTTAGGTACGGCTGGTGAAGTACGGCATCAATGAAGGCGGCTACATTGTCCCGGCGGACGGGGCCGTATTCGATGGCTGGCCCGGCAGTGACGAGGTCGTCGCCGGGCTCATCGGTGAGTAGCCCAGGCCGGCACGATGACCCAATCCAGTGCTGTGTTCGCAAGATAAACATCTGCGGACTTCTTTACACGCATGTAGTGTTCAAAGCCCTCACCCAGCCCCCCGGACCGTTCCGATTCCGGAAAGGCGGATACGAGTACAAACCGTCGAACTCCAGCCCGAGAGGCCGCATCAGCAGCTTTTTCAAGTCCCTTGCCGTCAATGAGGGTGGTTTTGTCCTGGCCGGTTCCGTGCGCGCCGGCGGAGAACACGATTGCACCGTGGCCCTCCATCTTGGCCGAGAGTTCATCGACAGAATCGGCGATGAGATCACCGCTGACGGGGGTACCGCCAAAGCCGACGATTTTCTGTGCCTGTTCTGGAGCGCGGTGCATCCCAGTTGGTGCATCCCCCGCGGCCGCGAGCCGCTTCATCAGGCGCTGGCCGACGCCTCCGGCAGCACCGATCTGGAAGACTTTCATGCGCTACTCCTTCTCTGACCCCTGCATGCGGACGCTAGCCAACGCCGTGAGAGGGCAAACGGAAAATTGTTCTGTAGTAAGCACTACAGAAATGACTGTAGCGACTACTATAGAACCGGTCAAATTGGAAGAAGGAAGGTTCTGATGTGGAGCATTCGTCGACCCGTACTGTGAAGTCGCCAGGTCGTCCTCGCGGATTCGACAGGGCCGCGGCCCTAGACTCCGCGCTCGATTTGTTCTGGGAACGCGGATATGAATCCACTTCCATCAGCGATCTTTGCGACGCTATGTCGATTCGGCCCCCAAGCCTCTATGCGGCCTTCGGAAATAAAGCCCAACTCTTCCTCGAGGCAGTTGACCGCTACGAGCGAACCTACTGGGACCCCGTCTGGCGCGGGTT
This sequence comes from Arthrobacter sp. SD76, assembly GCF_049726125.1. Classification (NCBI taxonomy): domain Bacteria; kingdom Bacillati; phylum Actinomycetota; class Actinomycetes; order Micrococcales; family Micrococcaceae; genus Arthrobacter; species Arthrobacter sp. SD76. The sequence goes on along the minus strand of NZ_JBNBLR010000002.1, from coordinate 50,301 downwards.
GAAGCAAGAGCCTGATGTCCGTCACGCGTTCTCCCAGCTTTTCGATACTGGCGCGACGATCATGTCCGCCCAGGACGGAAGGCAGGGGTGCCTTGTCACACTGTCAGCTGTGGGAATGTCTCCGGCCTCAGCAGATGTAGCCAAAGCACTCGAAAAAGTTCGCGCTGACGGAGTGGGCCACATTCACGGTCGACTCAAGGATGCCGTGAATGATGGTCAACTCCCCGGTGAAACAAACCTTCTTGCCCTGGCCGATGCCCTGAATGCCATTCTTGACGGCATGGCTCTTCGATCCCGAGATGGAGTAAGCCTTGAACGGTTACGGAAAATGGGTCAAGCAGGGGAGCGAATGCTCCCAGCAGGAGCGGGCTGACGATTCACCGACGTCCCCGCAGACCGAAGAAGGATGGGCGAGGAGCGACTTCGAAACGGCGAATTCTCGAGAGACGGCAGTACTCGCATCCGCTTCTGCTTCACGAATCAACCGTCGATAACAGTGAATCCCTAAACTGAGTTGGTTGTGTTGTAACTGCTGTCTTATTTGGGCGCCTGCCTTACTTGGTGCGGATATCGCGGGAGAATCAGAACAGCCCGGGGGTGACAGGTTCACAGGACTGGCTTTCAGCAGTGACGTCGGTCGTGATCTTGAACTGCTGGAGTACGGAGTCGTCCCGTCCCTTGACTACCCATTGCTGTCCAGCGTGAACGCACTCCAGAATCTTGTCAGGTTGGCCACCCAGTTATGCGGAGCGCCGTTCGGCGTCGTCGTCACCATCATCAGGGCCGGGCACCAGCATCAGATCGGGCCCTGGGAGTGGACCCGCGGTGTGCTCCCGCGAGGAGTCGATAAGCGCTGTCGCGCTTCGCCACCTCAACGTTGTCGCCGGACGTCACCTCGGAGCTTCAATGCTGTTGCTAGGAGCGATCACATTTTGGCGGCAATTGGAGGATTCCGTCACGAACCACGTCTGTCGCAGCCGTCATCAGCAAAAAGGGGATCACCCTCAGGGGCATCTCCGGACGCAGCCTTTGAGACAGTTAGGAGCAGTTGATGCTGCCCGTCGGGTCAGGGCGCCTTGACCTCAGCGCCCTGGTCTCTCACAGGATGCCCCTAGAAAGCGCAGACGAAGCCGTTGAGGTGCTGACCGGCGATACAGGCAAGATTCTGCTGATTCCCGCCATGACTTGATGATCGTGTTGTCGGCTGGTTTGGGATCAGCCCCACCCACCGCACGCATGTGCCGATACAAAAGCCCTCAGCTTAGCCCCAAGCATTCGATGCCACCCAAAGAGAAGTATTGGCAAAGGCAGCGATCTCCGCAGTTGGTAGCCAGGCCATGTAGCGCGCATCGAAGAAGCAGTGACTGCTCTTGCATCGCGGAGGGATGCAAGAGCGCTAGCGCGAATTGTCGTGACCTGTCATGGACCAAACACCTTTCCCGTCGCCTGAACGACCAAGTGCCATTGGGGCTGACCCGCGAGCACCCGGACGGTCAACCTAGCTCAACCAGTGCCACAATCGGTGTGCCCTGCACCCGCACTGGAAACTACTACAGACCAACAACCGGTGGACGTTCATGCGTGGCGCTGCAGTGTCTCGCTGGGGAGCTCGCCGTACATTTGCCGGTATCTAGCAGCGAACCTGCTCGCATGATAGAAACCCCAGCGGGTCGCGACGTCGGTGATCCTCAGGTCGGGGTCCCTGTTGGACAGAAGTTCTGCCCGTACCCTTTCCATCCGCACCCGCCGAAGGTATTCCATGGGCCCGGTGCCGAGCGTTTGCTGGAAGGATGCGTGAAGGGTTCGAATGCTCATGAGCCCTACCCGGGCCAATTCTGATGGGGTGAGCGGTTCATCCGCGTTGGCTTCAATGAACTCGATTACTGGTTTGAGCCTGCCAAGGTTCACAGTCGGCGCCGGCTTTAGGAGTCCTTCGCTGTAGTTGTTCGGCACGGCCATCAGGACATTGCTCATTAGGAACGATTCGAGCTGCTCTAGGACTAGCGGATTCTCTGCGATACCGCCCGGACGATTCAGCTCGGCAGCTAGGAATTGGGCGGAGGCCAGCAGGCTAGCTCCGCGGCCGGTCGAGAGATCGAAGCCGAAGTCAAAGTCGATTGGTTTTTCTACCGGTTGACCGATCATGTCGGCTGCAAAATTTTCCATCGCTGGCCGCGAGAAGCGCAGGATGATTTGTTCGGCTTCCTGCGACCAGATGAGGTCTGTGCCCAGGTGCGGCAGGAGAAACAGGCCCGTCCTGCCGGGGGAGGTCTCGGCGCGTTTCCCGTCGGCCCTGAACCCTTCAGTGCCGCCGGCCAGGGTGAGGTTCAGATGATAGAACTCCTCTGGAGCAGGCATTGTCAGTCGGGTCTCGGACTGGTAGGTCAGGTAACCAACGGTCAGGTCGTGCCCGCCCCAGGCATTTAGCGTAACGTCCAGTTGCTTGTCGTCCCGGGTCTTCATCACGTTCGGGAGGTAGACGCCCGTGACAGCTTCGCGGGCAGCATCCAGGTCTGTAGTGTGCATGACAGGATGCTTATCGAGTAGTTGGAGTATCTGCTTCATCAAGGGGCTCCATTGACCTTGTACCAAGCCGGGGGTGTCGAACGTCTGGTTGGAATTTTCGAGGTCCCCCTTCCTCTAAATTCTAGGCGGCCCACGATCCATTAGCGCATAGACCTAGGCCGGGCAGGGAACTCCCACCCCGACACGTGGATGGGAGAGTTCCCGACCCTGCTGTGAACCGGGTTTTGCTAGTAGCGCAGTCCTGCTTCTTTGAGCAGGGGCATCACCCTTTCGTTAAAGTGCTCCAGTTCCTTTTCGTAGTCCAGGAACCCAAGGAAGGCGCCATCCATGCCGGCTTCGGAGAGTTCACGGAATTGCTCGACTACCTGCTCCGGCGTGCCGACGATGTTGATTCCGCCCCAGCCGGCGATGAACCTTTCCTGGTACTTTTCGATTTGAGCCTGGAACGATGCGCTTTCCATGCCCAAGACGCTCATCACGTTCCGTGCACCGGCCCAGTCGCCTTCCTCGATGATCTGCCGGTGGGCTGCCTTGGCTTCTTCCTCGGTGTCCCTGCACACAACGAGTGCGTAGGTCATCACCTGGATCTTCCTGCCGTAGCCCTCGCGGGCGCGCGTCTTGATCTTGGTGGCGTGTTCCTGCATGCTCTCCAGGCTGTCCAGGGCCGTGAGGTTGACGTCAACGTACTTCGCGGAGAATTCCAGGCCTGCGGGGGATGTTCCGGCATTGATGAGTGCCGGACGCGGCGTTGCCAACGGCTTGGGGTATGCCTCCACGTTGGTGGCGTTGAAGAAGTCGCCTTTGAAGTCGAACTCGCCCGGCTTGGTCCAGAGTTCCTGTACGAAGTCCAGCCACTCGGCTCCGTACTTGTAGCGGTCGTCATGCTCGAGCTGCTTTTTCCCGAACATCTCCATCTCCGGGGGAAACCAACCCATGACGGCGTTGATTCCGTACCGCCCGCCCGAAATGTGGTCAATTGTTGTTGCGGCCTTGGCGGCAACAATGGGGTGCACCGTGGGCAGGTGGGTGGTGGTGAAGACCTGGATGCGCTCGGTAGCCTGGGCGAGTCCGGCAGCCCAGGTGAAGGTCTCGAAGCAAACGCCGTTGAAATTGGTGTCACCGCCAAAGCCCCGCCAGCGGGCTACCGGAACGATCGCTTCAAAGCCGATGCGGTCGGCGAGCTGGGCGATCTTGACCTGTTGGTCCCAGGTGACCCTGAACGTTGTAGGTGCGTTGCTCATCACCATGCCCCCGCTGCAGTTGAACGCGAAGAGTCCCAACTTCATTTTCTGGTCGTTCATGATGGGAGTTGACTCGATGTCGACGTTTCCGACGCCGAAGGTATCCAACTCGTGGGCAGGCATTGTCATCTTGTTTTTCTTTCTATCGGAACTTGATTGGATTGCGAGCTGCGCCCGTGCGTTCGCCACAGAACAAACCGGTCCGCCTAGCTACTGGTCTCTTCTGTCCTGTTTCACGTACCGCCCCGCGTACGTGAAACAACTTCTCCCGGTAGATGGTTGGGCCGGTCCCGGCTCACTTCACGGCTTTGCCTCTACTTTGAGGAAGCCATCGGCGGCGGTGAGGATGCGTGGTACCCATCTCGTCGCTTTGCCTCAGCTGGTTCCTGTAGGAGCAGATCGAGGGTCGCTTGGTCTTGAAGAGTCCGGCCTTAGAACCCCGGCAGTTCTGCGTTGTTCTTAACTAGACGATATTGACTGAGAGGTGGGTCACAATATCCCCTGAGTGCAGCCCCGTAGCCGCTTTGTGCAGGAATTTCGTCCCGGCAGCGGCCATCGGCCGGGTGCCTGGGTGGCAGCCGACCGATGCCGTGCTCATTTGTCACTACTTCTGGGACGACTGGGGATGCTCTTTTCTCCGCCGCGATGGGCCGCGAAGTGGCAGCACGACGGCGGATTCGGCTTGGTCAGGCTGGCCGCGCAGTCGGCTGTTGAGGTAAGTTTCCAGCGCTTGAAAGAGGTCCGCGGCGCGTTGGGTCTGAAGGATGTAGGTTCTGGCGGCCTGATCCTCAGCCGGAAAGATCACAACGCCCGCGCTTTTGAGTCTGTTGAGGCATTGCGCAGCGACGCCGTGGCTCAGGCCGGTACTTTGGGCGATGTCTTGCCTTGTGGATGGTCCGTTGGCCCGAAGAAAGCGGATGATTTGAATATGGCCCGCCGTGCCGTAGACAGCGGCAGCAACTGTCAGTTCAGTGGACCAGTACGGGTCCTGCGTTTCCAAGCTTCTTCGCAGCGAAACTCACTGTTACGGTCCTTTCATTAATATCCGGCCGGAACATACGGGCTTCCTTCAGCGCGGGAGTTGGTCCTGTTTTAGCGGACGGCCGGGAGGAAGTTGGGCCTGCGCTCTTCGAATGACTGGATCGCGGCTTCGGCGAGTTGCGTGAGGTCGATATCGTCGAGTCCTTCCAGGAGGCGCCATTTGACGTAGTTATCGATTTCGAAGGTGTAGGTGCGTTCGGCGCAGGTGATGCTCTGTTGGGCAAGATCTACCGTTAATTGGAGACCAGGGCTACTGTCGATCGCTTTCCAGATTTCCTCTATGTCAGCGGGGTCCAGCTTCGCGGCAACCAGTCCTGCTTTTCCGCAGTTCCCACGAAAAATGTCTGCGAATTTCGGTGAGATGACGACTTTGAAACCGTGGTCCATGAGGGCCCACACGGCATGTTCCCTGGATGATCCTGTGCCGAAGTCGGCTCCGGTGACCAGGATTGATGCGCGGGCGTAGCGGGGATTGTCGAGCGGGAAGGCACTGTCTCTACGGAGATCCGCGAAGAGTGCATCCTGAAACCCTGTCCGTCCGACGCGTTTCAAGAACTTGGACGGGATGATCTGGTCGGTGTCGACGTTGGTCTGCTGCAAGGGCATCGCAACACCGGTGTGGACGGTAAATTTCTGCATATTAGTGTCCTGTTCCGATCTGCGCCAGCTCCGAGGATGCGGCTGCGGTCAAGTCCGAGGGTGTTGAAATGGTTCCACGTAGGGCGGTCGCCGCCGCCACTGGGGGTGAGACAAGGTGCGTCATACTTCCACGCCCCTGACGGCCCTCGAAGTTGCGGTTCGAGGTCGATACGCAGCGTTTCCCGGCCGGCACCTGGTCGGGGTTCATTCCAAGGCACATTGAGCAACCGGCGAAGCGCCACTCGGCACCGGCGTCAAGGAAGATCTGGTCCAGACCTTCTTCTTCCGCCTGCGCCTTGACCTTCATTGAGCCAGGGACCACCAGCATTTGCAGTCCCTCCTTGATGCGGTGCCCGGCGAGAACTGCTGCCGCGGCCCGCAGGTCTTCGATACGGCCGTTAGTGCAGGAGCCGAGGAAGACCATATCTACGGGAATGTCTCGCATGGGTGTGCCGGCAGTCAGCTCCATATACGTTAGGGACTTCCTGGCAGCTGCCCGTTCCCGTTCTTCCGTAAAGTCACTCGGGTCCGGAACGCTGCCGGAAATGGGCACAGCCTGTGCCGGGTTGGTTCCCCAGGTGACGAATGGAGTGATGAGTTCAGCATTGAGGGTGACCTCGGCGTCGTAGACGGCGTCAGGGTCGCTCGCCAGCGAGAGCCAGTAATCGGACGCGAAGTCCCATCCGTCTCCTGATGGAGCATGAGGCTTGCCCCTGAGGTATTCAAGGGTCTTGGCATCCGGGGCGATCAAGCCCGCCCGGGCACCCGCTTCCACGGACATATTGCAGACTGTCATCCGTGCTTCCATGGACATGTCCCTGATGGCTTCACCTCGATACTCAAGAACGTAACCTTGTCCGCCGCCGGTGCCAATCTGGGCGATAAGGGCAAGGATGACGTCCTTTGAGGTCACGCCGGGTGCCAGCTTGCCTTCGACATTGACGGCCATTGTTTTGAAGGGCTGCAGCGGTAGTGTCTGGGTGGCTAGAACGTGCTCGGCTTCGCTTGTGCCGATGCCGAAGGCAAGTGCACCAAAGGCACCGTGCGTGGAAGTATGAGAGTCGCCGCAGACGATCGTCATTCCTGTTGGGTAAGGCCAAGCTGGGGTCCAATGACGTGGACGATGCCTTGTTCCTCGCTGCCCATGTTGAACAGGTTGATATCGAAAGCTGTGCAGTTTTCCCGGAGTGTCTGGACTTGGAGTCGTGAGGTGAGATCGACTATCGGTTGATCGATCCCGATAGTGGGGACGTTGTGGTCCTCGACCGCGAGAGTCAGATCTGGGCGTCGAACTTTGCGGCCGCACAGTCGAAGACCCTCGAAGGCCTGGGGACTGGTTACTTCATTGACGAGGTGCAGATCGATGTATAGAAGGTCCGGCTTGCCTTCCTCGTGACGAACAATGTGTGATTTCCACACTTTTTCGGCAAGGGTGTAGCCCATGGATGACTCAATTCGGTTCGGTGCGGCCTAGGCCGCGATCATGGAATTTGGTACGCCTTTGCAAGGTCTCGCTTGGGAGTTCTCCGTACATCTGCCGGTACTTCGCGGCGAACCTGCTCGGGTGGTAAAAGCCCCACTTGTTGGCGAGGTCGGTGATTTTAAGTTCGGGGTTGCGGTTGGCCAGGAGTCCGGCCCGAACATGCCCGATCCGGACCCGGCGCAGATATTCCATAGGAGACATGCCCAGGGACTGGTGGAAGGACGCATGCAGGGTCCAGATGCTCATCATCGCCACTCTGGATAGTTCAGCAGGCGTAATCGGTTCGCCAGCATTTGCTTTGATGAAATCCACTACGGGTTGGAGACACCCAAGGTCGATGGTGACTGATGGGCCCAGGAGATCCTCGCTGTAGCAGTTGTTGGGCGCGGCGAGAAGAAGATTGCTCATGACAAATGACTCAAGCTGCTCAAGAGCAAGCGGCTCCTCCGTGATTCCCCCGGGACGATTCAGTTCCATGGCCATGAAATGGGCCGAGGCGTGGAGGCTCGCTCCCCGCCCCGTTGAACGGTCAAAAGCGCAATCGAAGCCGAGGGGGTCCTCGACTGCCTGGCCCACCAAGTCAGCTGCAAAGTTTTCCATCGTTCCCCTCGGGAATCTGCGGTTTTATCTCTCTCGCGTCGGCAGCGCACTTCACGTCCGCACACTATGGGCAACACACGACTTCACCATGCCGGGCCGTGCAAGCGCACTTACACTCGGCACGGAAGGATTCCGTGCCGCCGACAGGGGTGAGGCTGCGGTTCAACTCCTCCACCGGCGGCATAGGAAGCGTCGGCCTGATCAGTGAGGTAGCGAGGGTGGGTACCCCGGCTACCTCGCTGACCACCGGATGAAGGCCGGGCAGAGGTGTTCGTTCTTTTCGCCCGAGCGGCAACAGGCGTGGTCAAACAATGTCCCCTGTGGATCTAGCCCAATTTGAAGGGGTCGCGGCTGGCACCGGTCAGTTCAACCCAGACAGATTTCGTTTCGGTGTAGTCGTTGATGGCCTCTATGCCGTTTTCACGGCCGAGTCCTGAGGAGCCGAATCCACCAAATGGAACCTGCGGACCAACCACCCGGTAGGCGTTGACCCATACAGTGCCTGCCCGGATTGCACCCGCTACCCGGTGGGCTCTGTGAACGTCTTTGGTCCAGACCGCACCGGCCAGTCCATACTCGGTGTCGTTAGCCAACTCAATGGCTTCATCCTCGTTGGCAAAGGTGTAAACAGAGAGCACAGGCCCGAAGATTTCTTCCCTAACCACCGTCGAGTTCCTGTTTACCCCAGTGATGATCGTCGGACGGATGAAGAGGCCGCCAAGATCTTCCGGAGTGAACCCTCCGCAGGCGATCACACCCTTCTCTTCTCGGGCCTTCTGAATGTACCCCATGACCTTGTGGTACTGCGGTTCGTTGGCGACAGGGCCCATCTGGGTCTCGGGCGATGTCGGGTCGCCCAGCTTGATGTTGTTGGCCTTTTCAACGATGAGTTCCACGAGTTTGTCGTGGACGGATTCATGGACGATAAGCCTGGAGCCGGCCATGCAGGTCTGCCCGGTGGCGGCAAAGACTCCGGCGAGCAGTCCGTTCGCTGCCGCTTCCATGTCGGCGTCCTCGAACACGACCTGGGGGCTCTTGCCACCGAGTTCCAGCGTCACCTTGTTGATGTTTTTTCCGGCGGATTGGGCCACGAGGGCGCCGGTGGCAGTTGATCCAGTGAATGCCACTTTGTCCACTCCCGGGTGCGACGCCAGTGCCTGGCCGAGTTCGCGGCTTTCACCGGTGACGACGTTGAAGACGCCCGGAGGAAAGCCCGCTTGGTCCAATAGTTCCGCCAGGAATGCGGTGGAGGCTGGTGCGTGCTCGCTGGGTTTGACCACAAAAGTGCAGCCGGCTGCAAGAGCTGGTGCGAGCTTGAACGTCAATAGCAGCAGGGGAGAGTTCCACGGTGTGATGGCACCGATGACTCCTACCGGTTCCCGCTTGGTGTACACCAGATAGTTCGGCTTGTCCGTTGGGATTTGCCGGCCTTCGATCTTGTCTGCGAGGCCGGCGTAGTAGTAGTACCACTGAGGGAGGACACGGGTCTGGCCGATCATTTCGTGGAAGAGCTTCCCCGAATCATTGACTTCCAGCGTGGCAAGCCGCTCAGCGTTTTCAGCAATCACGTCTCCGAGCCGGCGCAGCAGGGCGCTACGGGCGGTGCCCGTCATCGTCCCCCATGGCCCGCTAAGTGCGGCCCGGGCGCTGGCCACGGCGGCATCGATGTCCGCCACGGTTCCCTCTGCAACATCCGCCCACACCTCGCCCGTGTAGGGGCTTGAAGTGGTGAATGACTTCCCCGACGAACCTGGAACGAACTTTCCACCGATGTACAGGGAGAACTTCTCCCTAACCAACGTCGTTGTCGACATCTCATTGCCTTCCTTTCAGCTGAACACCACCGTTCTGCGATGAAGCTCTTGGACGACGGTACGGACTGAGAGTTGTGTCACACTATCCGTTCCGTGCAGCCGGACAGCCGCTTTTTGCTAAGTGTTCTGCGGTTCTGAACCCTGCAGAAAATGGCTGTCCAAGCGCGTTGAACGGCTGTTCCGGCGCACCTTCCGCCTCATAGCGTTGTGCTCCATCACGACACTCAGTGATGGACATCACCCCTCGGGGTACAGGAGGAAAAGTAGATGGGAACACTGCCGATCCGGCGCGAAGCCGCGCCGCGACCGCAGGGCGGTCCGCTCGAGGGAATCAGGATTCTGGAACTTGGCTCCCTGGTCGCCGGCCCCTTCGCGGGGAGGCTGCTGGCCGACATGGGTGCTGAAGTCATCAAAATTGAAACATCCGACCGGCCCGATCCTCTTCGGACTTGGGGCCAGGGAGAAATCGACGGCCACAGGCTGTTCTGGACAGTCCATGCTCGGAATAAGAAATGCGTAACGCTCAACCTGCGGACGCCGCGCGGCATCAGCATCTTCAAGGACCTTGTGGCCCAGAGCGACGCCGTCATCGAAAACTTCCGCCCCGGAACCTTGGAGAAATGGGGCATCGGCCCGCAGGTACTTCTTCAGGAAAATCCGCGGCTGGTCCTTGCAAGGGTGTCGGGCTACGGTCAGGACGGGCCCGACGCACTCAAGCCCGGGTACGCTTCTGTCGCTGAAGGCGTCAGCGGCTTCAGGTCCGTCAACGGATACCCCGGCCAGCTCCCGCCGCGCATCGCCCTGTCGCTGGGCGACTCATTCGCTGGATTGTTCGCAGTACAGGGGATACTCGCAGCACTTATCCGGGCCCGCAGCACCGGGGAGGGGGATGTCGTTGACGTCGCTCTCACAGAATCATGCCTTGCACTCATGGAATCGACCATCCCGGATTTCGATGGGGCCGGAGTAGTGCGCAAACCCTCGGGTACCCGCCTGGACGGTATCGCTCCGTCAAACGTCTACATGAGCCTGGACGGACTCCCCGTCATCATCGCCGCGAACCAGGACACTGTCTTCGCACGGCTCTGCGCTGTCATGGGCCGTCCCGAACTGGCCCTTGACGCAAGATACGCTGATCACGTCTCGAGGGGACGCCATCAGGACGAGCTCGACGACATCGTCGCACAATGGGCTTCCGGCCAGAATGCCTCCGACATCGTTCGCCTGCTCGATGAAGCAGGAGTCGTCTGCGGCCCGGTGAACACCGTGGCTGAAGTCATGAGCGATCCTCAGCTGATCCACCGGGAAATGTTTGTCGATCACGAGGACCTCCGCGTCGGCCGCGCAATCAAGGGACCGGGACTCGTCCCCAAATTCTCCAGCGCGAAGGGCTCCATCCGTTGGGCTGGCCGTCCGGAAGCAGGATTCGACAACGACGACGTCTATCGCGGGCTTCTTGGTTTGAATGACCAGGAAATAAAAGAACTCACAGACAGCGAGGTCATTTAGACATGGGCGAACAACCGAACACTTCCCTTACCTTGGAGTCGATTGCTTCGGCGGCCGGGCATAGTCTGCCCCGCACGGTCGATATCCGTGAAGTGGGACCCCGGGACGGGCTGCAGCTCGAACGCACCCTGACACTTGACCAAAAGATCCGAATGATCGATGGCCTCGTAGCGGCAGGCGTGAAGCGCATCGAAGTGACCAGCTTCGTGTCCCCAACAGCGGTGCCGGCCCTGGCCGACGCCGCAGAACTCGTCCAGGAACTGCACCGCTGGCCAGAGGTTGAATTCTGCGCCCTCGTTGCCGGCGTCGGCGGCGCCAAGCGCGCCTTGGCCGCCGGGATCACCCACCTCGAGTACGTGATCTCCGCGTCGGAAAGTCACGCCAGAGCCAATGCGGGCAAGACCATCGCAGAATCAGTGGATGCAGGCAAACACATCCTGAAGATGGTCCACGACGCCGGAGGAATCTGCGAGGTCATTGTCGCAATCTCCTTCGACTGCCCATTCGAGGGTCCCACACCAGTCGTGCACGTAACTGACATCGTGAGGGCCTTCGTTGAGGCCGGAGCGGACCGCATCTGCCTAGGCGATACCATCGGTACCGCCACACCGGACCGCGTCATCGCCCTCGTCCAGGCCATAAGAGAACAGGCGCCGGGACACTCCGTCGGGCTGCACCTGCACAACACGAGAGACACCGCCCTGGCGAACGTACTCGCCGGGCTCCTGATAGGTGTCACGGACTTCGACGCTTCCATCGGCGGCCTGGGTGGATGCCCGTTCGCTCCGGGCGCAAGCGGCAACCTGGCCACAGAAGACCTCACCAACTTCCTGGAAGACATGGGAATCCACACCGGCCTGAACATTGCCGGGCTACAGCAAATCAGCGCCGAGGTGGCCGATTTCGTCGGGCACGAGCTGTCCGCGTCCCTGGCAAGGGTCGAACCACGGATCGGCTTCACCTACGCAACAGACAACGTCGTCCTTACCCAACACTGAAAGAGAAGCATCATGGACAAGCACCTGGAAGTCACGCCGGACCGCATGCGCGAAATTCTCGGGCACTTCTGCACAGGACTCACCATCATCACCTCAAGCACGGAGCAGGGACCCGTCGGGTTCACCTGCCAGTCTTTCTCCTCACTGTCACTGGAACCGCCGCTCATCGCGTTCAACCCTTCACGGTCCTCCTCCACCTGGCCGACAATCCGGACAACCGGGAAGTTCTGCGTCAACATTCTCCCGGAAGAGCATCGCGAACTCTCCGGCAAGTTCGCTCGCTCCGGAACCGACAAATTCTCCGGCGTCAGCCACGCTGCATCCCCGCTTGGCAGTCCCATCCTTGATGACGCCCTTGCCTGGATCGACTGCGAGCTCCATGAGGAGTACGACGGCGGCGACCACACTATTGTCATCGGCCGCGTCAAGGCCATGGATGCCCGCGGTGGGGCCGAGCCGTTGCTGTTCTTCAAGGGAAGTTACGTCGGGATCGGTGCTTGAAAGTCCTGGGTGTGGACGCGAGTCCACACGGTCCTGGCTAGACCCACCGCATGATTTCCGAAATACTGGCCGGCGCCGCTGATGCCGGAGCAGTAACGGAACTCATCCGGCACGACGACGAAACCGTCCTAGCAGAAATAGCTGCCGCCGACGGCGTGGTTTCGGCAGTCCAACCTACCGGGCCAGTCACACGGCAGCAATGCGGCTGCTTTTGGAGCGGATCGAACGCAGTACCGCAGAGACCGGAGGTCCGCTGCACGGCACCGTGACCATGGTCGCGATGACCGGCGCATCCGCCGCTCACTTTCTCGGCACGAGGGAACTCAGCAATGTGCTCAGCGGATTTTTCGGAACACAGGTCCTGTCTCCGGACATCTATCTGGATTCCACCGCATTCAACCCCGATGGCGCGATCGAGGAGAAGGGCGCCCAGCGCCTCCGGCTCCATGGCGCAGCTCTGACCGAACTTGCCGCCGCCGTACGAAGATCTCACAGTCTTCACCTGATCCGGCCTTGGCGTTAGGGACGGGATCAGCCGCCGCTCTTGGGGCTGCTGATGACCGCGCCCCTGGACGCTGCAAGGCATCATGCCCCTGCCGCCCCCTTGCGCACCTCTCGGCCCATAATGAAACGACCGTTTCCCGGAGTGCGGCGGCGGCCTCCCAATCAGAACATTGCGAAGGAACAGAGCCGTGATGACTGAACACATGTGCGAAGTGCCGGCCACCGCTCTGCTTGCCGATGAATTCCTCGACTTCTTTGATGGCTTTTCCGTCGGTTCCAACGACATGACCCAGCTAACCTTGGGCCTCGACTGGGACTCTGCCATTGTTGCCGAAGGCTTTGATGAAAGAGACGCGTCGGTCAAGAAGCTCCTCACCATGGTTATCCAGGTATGCAACGCTCGAGGCAAATACGTTGGTGTCAGCGGACAAGGACCCAGCGATCACGACGACTTCGCTCAATGGCTCGTTCGCCAAGGCATCCAGTCAGTCTCCCTGAGCCCGGACACCGTCGTTGACACCTGGCAACGACTCAGCGTTCCAGAGACCCTCGCAGTCTGACAAGCCCATTGGTCCACTGGCAAGAATCGATATGCGGAAGGGAAGACGTGGAAATTAGGGACGTCCTTGACGCTCCGGCTTCGACGAGGCATGCCTGGGCTACCGAGTTGCCCGCTGGCTTCGCCCTGGGAGATTTCGTGACCAACTGGAGTCAGGCGCTTCTAGGCATGCCTGTCGTACTGTCCGGACCAGGTCTGGCCGCCATCGGTGGATACGTCGACGCCAAAATGGAAGACGGCTCGGCCCTCTGGATTAGGGACGAGACCTGGTCCAGGCGCCTTATCCATCGTTCTGACGGCTACGCCGTGCGCGTGGTCAACTGCTCCTCAGAGCCCGTCCGCGGCCCTGAGGGTAAGCGGCACTAGTAAAGCATTTCAACCGGGAGGTCACCCTACAAGCTAACCCTCCCGACCAGCCCTCGTCATATCAAAGCGTCCGAATTCTCGACATGCTTCCGCAACAGCTGCGACAGCAGCCCGAAAGTCGGATGTTGAGAATCCGGTCGCGACCTCCCCAGAAGGATCACCCCCGGGGAGGAAAACCCCGGGCGCGCTCGCTTTGCCATACACCGGGGGCTGATTATGAGGAGCATTCAGCTTCTGCTCGAACCAAGGTGATCGACTGTCCGCGCCAGTGCAAAGATTTGCCCTATCTGGATACCCTGCTGCACGGAGCGGCTGTGTGCGAAATGACAGCTGGAATACCGTTGCATTATCAGCATCGAAGTGACTGGAGTCACACTTCCGATCAGTTCGGTTCATCTTAATCGGCATCCGCGGGACCACGTTCTGCGGTCCGTCGGAGGATTCAGAAATGTTTATGCATGCGTTCCAGACAAGCATCGCTGCTGCCGAAACGGGCCGGATTTTTTCGGAGAATTCCGGCATTCAGACTTGGGAAGTGCTGTCATGAAAAGGCGAAATTCGGGTCCAGCGAACCTGGCCACTCCCGTCAATGGCAGCCAGTCGCATTCCCTATCCTGGTGCTTGTCTTCCGCCCCACGTATAAGAGCGCATGCGATCTCGGACTGGGACGACTTCCTGCATGAGGCCAGCACACAACGCCAAGAAGACACATTCGAACCACTTCCAGATTTCGGCAAATCAGCTCCCCACGTCATCTAATAGCCCCGCCCGCGATGGAGCGCCCTGTCAGCAACGCCCTACTTCGCCGGGCCCCTTCACCATCGCCGCCCCAGCGCGACATCAAGGGCACGACATCACGACCGGCAATTCGCTTCAGAGAGGAAGCACATGAGTATCACCCACCCTCGTCTCCCGATCGCGTCCGGCAGCCAAGGTCACGCCACAGCTACCCGTGAAACCCGACATCGGGGCTGGGGCCAGGCCAAGGAAGCCAAATCGGGAAACACCAACCGGCAAGGCAGCCTGACGGCATACCCCTGGGAAGGTCTCTACATGGACACTGGCGAAACCCCTAATTCTGCCAGCGAACCTGCCCTCATCCCAGACAACCAACTCGGACTATTTCTGACCCGCTTAATGTACGGCGAATAGCGTCAAGCAAAAGCCCAGTGCTGAGGGAAACGTCAGTGCCGGAGTTCTCGCAGCTACTTCTACTCCCTTGCTTGGAAGCCGATAACGGATATTCCGTTAAGCCAGCGGACGGCGTCAGGTTGGGGTGTAGGCCATGCTGGCAGGGTGAAGGGCTCTCCCTCCTGCACGCGACCTATGCCGGGCAACCCTTAGGTACCCTTGATGCATGCCTTCTACCGTGCCAAGTGCTGAGACGACATGGGAGCCGCTCACCGCACAGGCTGTCGGAGACCTGCTCGCTGCGTCGCCCGTTCGTTGGTGGCTCTCAGGAGGTGCCGCTCTCGACCGCTGGCTGGGCCAGCCGATTCGAGACCGCTCCAACAGCGATGTGAGTGTGGTGTTCAGTGACCTGCCTCAACTCATGGCGAGCCTGCCTGCGGGATTCGACGCGTGGGCGCTGCACGATGAAGACCAACTCGTACCGTTCGCAGAGAGCCGGCACGACGAGGAAGTGCATCCCGTGCTCGTCCGCGACGTGGGGAAGAACGTGTGGGTGCTGAAGATTAACGTCGAGGACGGTTCGCCCAGCGGTTGGGTGTACAAGCGGGACCCGCGGCTGCAGCTGCCTTGGGACCGCGCGGTGATCGACTTGGGTGGCATTCCGACGGGAGCGCCCGAGGTGCAGCTTGTTTGGAAGGCGTTGCGGCCTCGGCCGGAAGACGACCTCGATAAGGACGCCGTGCTGCCGAAGCTCTCTAAAGAGGCGTGCGCCTGGTATGAGCGCTGCATCCTCACGATCCATCCGCACTCTTCGTGGTCGATCCATGTTCGCAGCCCCTTTGCGCCCGCGAAGGCCAGCTGGAACCGAAAGAGCAGTTGACGCACGGCCCTACTCGCGGACGGCGGTCAGAACCAGCGACCGGAACCACCGTTGGACCGGTGTTAGGCTGGCCTCGCGCCGGGTGTACAGCGACACAGGGGTACTCTGGCCCGGCCACGGAAGGTCCGCGATCCGTAGGCCGGGGAACCAGCCGTTGAACACCTCGGCGACGTGCCGCGGCAGCAGGGCCACAAGGTCTGTTGCGTTCAAGACCGCTGGTACGGTCGCATACTCCTCGACAGTCAGCACCACCTGTTGCATCAGTCCGTGCTCGGTGAGCACCTCCAGAGGAAAAATGTGGCCTCCGCGGGCTGAGACCCGCAGGAAATGGCGCCCCACGAACATGTCGGGTGCCGTTTGCGGAAGGGGATGCTTTTCCGAGACGAGGGCGACGTACTCTACGGCGCGAACGTTCGAGCGCCACAACTGAGTGCTGTTAATCATTGATACGGTCAACGCAAGGTCGATCGTTCCCCGCGTGAGCCCATCCTCGACCTGGTCCGAATCCAGCCTCTCCGTCTGCAGGTGCGGGCGGGCAGCTTCGCGTGCAAGGGCCGACATGATGGGTGGAAGAAAGGTCTGCTCGCCGATTGAGGTGAGTCCGAGCATCAGTTGGCCGCTGAAGCCAGCGGGCTCGAAGGCGTCTGTTTCATTGACCGTTGCATCGATTTGCGCCAGCGCTTCGTGCAGCGGACCGAACAATTGCGTGGCCTTCGCAGTCGGCACCATGTCATGCCCCTCTCGGCGGAACAACTCGTCACCGAACCGCGCTCGAAGCCGGCGAAGCGTGTAGCTGACGGTGGGCTGCGTCACATGGAGCCGCTGTGCGACTGCGGTGACACTACGCAGTTCATAGAGCACCACGAAAGTGCGCAACTGGTTGAGGTCGGTGACGGACATCCATCGATTCTATCTATAGAGGCGCTGGCGAATATCTATTCGACTGCATCTTTCTGTCCTGCGAGCATTGAAGCGTAAGCCTTCTAAGTGACAAGGACGACACTCGTTGATTATCGACATCCATGGCCACTACACGACTGCCCCGGCCCAGCTCGGCGCCTGGCGCGACCTGCAGATCGCTTTCTCCGAAGGGCGGGGTGAGGCCCCTGATCCGTCGAAACTGAAGATCTCCGACGATGACATCCGCGAGACCATCGAGGCGAATCAGCTCAAGCTGATGGACGAGCGCGGCAGTGACGTCACCGTCTTCAGCCCTCGCGCCTCGTTCATGGCACATCACATCGGTGACCTCGAGGTCAGCCTGGCCTGGGCGCGCATTTGCAACGATCTGTGCGCACGGGTGAACGAGCTCTTCCCGCACCGCTTCCTTATGGGGGCGATGCTGCCACAGTCGCCGGGCGAGGACCCGGCGACCACCGTCGCGGAGCTGACTCGGGCCGTCGAAGAACTTGGCGCCGTCACCGTCAACCTCAATCCCGATCCATCCGGTGGCAAATGGACGGCGCCGGCGCTGACCGATCGTTCCTGGTACCGATCTACGAAAAGCTCGTCGAATTCGAGATCCCCGCCATGGTGCACGTGAGCACATCCTGCAAGCCGGTCTTCCACACCACCGGAGACCACTACCTGAACGCCGATACGACGGCCTTCATGCAGCTGCTCAAGGGCGACCTGTTCCGTGACTTCCCCGAGCTCAAACTCGTCATCCCACACGGCGGCGGTGCCGTCCCATACCACTGGGCAGATTCCGCGGCCTCGCCATGGCGCTCGGCAAGCCGGAACTGGAAGAGCACCTGCTGAACAACGTCTTCTTCGACACCTGCGTCTACCACCAGCCCGGGATCGACCTACTCACGAAGGTCATCCCCGCGGACAACATCCTCTTCGCCAGCGAAATGATCGGAGCGGTGCGCGACATCGATCCTCGCACCGGCCACTACTTTGACGACACGAAGCGGTACGTCGATGCCACCGAGAACCTGACCGACGCAGAGCGGGTACAGGTGTTCGAAGCCAATGCCCGCCGCGTTTACCCGCGTGTTGACCGCGCGCTGACCGCCCGCGTGCTCTAAAGAGGAGGAACCCCTATGCGTTTGAACAATCTTGGACTCATCCACACAAGAATCGACCGCCCTGCTGCCGAAGACGTTGCACGCCTGTCCAAGTTCGGTGTGGCGACGATCCATGAGGCGATGGGCCGTGTCGGGCTCCTGCGCCCCTACATCCGCCCTGTCTACACCGGAGCCAAACTCTGCGGACCGGCGGTCACCGTGCTACTGCAGCCCGGCGACAACTGGATGTTCCATGCCGCCGCCGAACAGGTGCAGGAGGGAGACGTGATCGTTGCCGGCTGCACCACAGAGAGCGAGGACGGCTTTTTCGGTGAGCTGCTCGCCACTTCATTAGCCGCCCGCGGCTGCAAGGGACTGGTGATCGACGGCGGTGTCCGCGATGTGGCAGACCTGGAGCGGATGGACTTCCCAGTGTTTTCCCGCGCTATAAACGCCAAGGGCACGGTCAAGGCAACGCTCGGGTCGGTGAATGTCCCTGTCGTCGTGGCGAACGCGCTCGTCAACCCCGGTGACGTCGTCGTCGCGGACGTCGACGGCGTAATTGTGGTGCCACGCGAGCTGGTCGGGGCAGTCGCTGAGGCCAGCCAGACGCGCGAGGACAACGAAGAGTCAAAGCGTCAAAAGTTCCGTGAGGGCGTACTCGGCCTCGATCTCTACGGGATGCGCGAGCCGCTGGCCGCCGCTGGCCTCGAATATGTGGAGGACTGAAATTGGCGCACGGAGACCTGACCATGGAGCACGGAGAAACAACTGGCGGCTTCGAGAAGTCCGCCGGTTGGCTTGACTGGTATGACGGGCCTTCCAAGCCCACGTTCCGCCTGCCAGCGGGGGCAGTCGATGCGCACTGCCATGTATTTGGTCCAGGCAAGGAATTCCCCTACGCCCCGGAACGGAAGTACACGCCCTGCGACGCCTCTGCAGAGCAGCTCTTCGCTCTGCGGGATCAGCTCGGCTTCGACTACAACGTGATCGTTCAGGCGACCTGCCACGGTGCCGACAACCGGGCGCTGGTCGACGCGCTGCACCGCAGCGACGGGCGGGCACGCGGCGTCGCGACCGTCCGCCGTGACGTAACGGACAGGCAGCTCGCCGAGCTGCACGAGGCCGGCGTCCGCGGTGTGCGCTTCAACTTCGTCAAACGCCTCGTCGACCGCGTCCCCACGGACTCGCTTGAAGAGATCGTCGCGAAGATCGCGCCACTCGGTTGGCACGTGGTCATCTACTTCGAGGCCGCGGACCTGCCCGACCTTTACGACTTCTTCTCCAGCATCGAAACCGACGTCGTGGTCGACCACATGGGCCGGCCAGATGTAACGAAGGACCCCAACGGCCCCGAGTTCGAACTGTTCCTGCACTTCATGCGCGAAAACCCGAACGTCTGGACCAAGGTCTCCTGCCCGGAACGGTTAAGTGTCAATGGGCCCCGCGCCCTGGACGGCGAACAGTACGCCTACACCGACGTGGTTCCGTTCGCCCGTCGCGTGGTCGAGGAGTTCCCGGACCGCGTGCTGTGGGGGACCGACTGGCCGCACCCCAACCTCAAGAACCACATGCCCGATGACGGGCTGCTGGTCGATTACATCCCCCAAATCGCCACGACGGCGGACCTCCAGCAGCGCCTGCTCGTGGACAATCCCCGTCGCCTCTACTGGCCCGAAGGAGCATGACATGGCGCTCGACAAGCATTACAAGCAGGTTCCCGGCACGACCATCTTTGACGCTGACATGGCCCGCAAGGGATACCATCTGAACCAGTTCTCGATGTCTCTGATGAAACCTGAGAACCGGGAGCGTTATCTGGCAGGCCGTGAGGCCTACCTTGACGAGTGGCCGCTCTCGCCGAAGCAGCGTCAGGCCGTGCTCGACATGGACCTTAACGCAATGATTGCCGAGGGCGGCAACATTTACTTCCTGAGCAAGATCGGCGCTACCCACGGCCTGAGCTTCCAGCAGATGGCCGGCTCGATGACGGGCATGTCCGAGGCCGCCTACCGTGACATGATGCTCGCTGGCGGGCGCCGCCCCGAGGGCAACCGCGCCAAGGACCTCGACGGCTGGACGGCGCCGGTGCCTCCCGAGAAATCTGAGACCGTGCGTGAGAACGCACCGGCGAAGTACACCTCGGCGCTGTTCACCTCGCACGTCCCGGCGATCGGTGCCGCAATGGACCTTGGCAAAACCGAGGAACCGTACTGGAAGAAGGTCTTCGAGGGGTACGAGTGGACCCGCAAGTGGGCAAAGGAGAACACACCCGACGTCGTCATCCTCGTCTACAACGACCACGCGACGGCGTTCGACTCCTCCATCATCCCAACTTTCGTACTCGGTACTGGCCTCGAGTACCCCGTGGCCGACGAGGGCTACGGCCCCCGCCCGGTTCCGGATGTAAAGGGTTACCCGGAGCTCGCCGCGCATATCGCGCAGTCGGTCATTCAGGACGACTTCGACCTCACGCTCGTCAACGAGATGGTCGTTGACCATGGTCTCACCGTCCCGCTCTCGCTCGTTTTCGGCGACGTTGAGGAGTGGCCATGCAAGGTAATCCCGCTGGCAGTCAACGTGGTGCAGTACCCGGTGCCTTCCGGTCGTCGCTGCTACGAGCTCGGCAAGGCGTTGCGCCGCGCCCTGGATAAGTGGGACGGCCCGGAGCTCAATGTGCAGATCTGGGGCACCGGTGGCATGAGTCACCAGCTGCAGGGTCCGCGCGCCGGCCTTATCAACGAAGAGTGGGACAATGCGTTCCTCGACCACCTCATCGCCGATCCACTGGGCCTGACCGAGTGGCAGCACATGGAGTACGTCGACGAGGCGGGCTCTGAGGGCATCGAGCTTGTGGACTGGCTGATTGCGCGCGGCGCGATGGACGACCAGTTCGGCGGCCAAGCCCCCTCGGTCGACCACCGGTTCTACCACGTGCCGGCGTCGAACACGGCCGTCGGGCACCTGGTCATCTCGAACCCCGCAGCGGCCACCGGACAGGACGCGGGACAGCGGGGCGAGACAATTACGGAGGCGGCAGCAGGCACGCCATCTCTCGCTCCGGTGGCCCAGCACGCCACGCCGGCGCCGGTCCTGAGTAGCTGATCAGCAAGGAGACAACGAAATGAGCAATGAGAAGGTCCGCGTAGCGGTCGTCGGTGCCACGGGCGCTTTCGGTATGAAGCATCTCGATGGCCTTGCCGAGATTCCCGAGGCGGTGGTCACCGTCGTCACGGGTACAACGCAGGAGAAAGCGGAGGCGGTCGCCGCGAAGTACGGGGTGCCAAACGCCGTAGTCGGCTTCGATGCAGTGCTTGAGCGCGATGACGTCGACGCGGTGATCCTCGCCACGCCGACGCAGATGCACGCCGCGCAGACCCAGGCGGTGCTCAAGGCCGGCAAGCATGTGCAGGTCGAGATCCCCCTGGCCGACTCGCTCACAGACGCGGAGGCGACTTCGGCTGCCGCCGAGGCGTCGGACCGCATCGCCATGGTCGGCCACACGCGGCGCTTCAATCCATCCCACCAACTCGTTCACAACCGGATTGCCTCAGGCGATTTCAATGTGCAGCAGATGGACGTGCAGACGTACTTCTTCCGCCGCACGAACACGAATGCCAAGGGTGAGGCCCGCTCATGGACCGACCACCTGCTGTGGCACCATGCCGCCCATACAGTGGACCTGTTCGCCTACCAGGCCGGCAAAATCGTTCAAGCGAACGCCATCCAGGGCCCGATCCATCCCGAACTCGGCATCGCTATGGACATGTCAATCCAGCTCAAGAGTGAGACCGGGGCAATCTGCACCCTGTCCCTGTCGTTCAACAATGACGGGCCCTTCGGCACCTTCTTCCGCTATATCGGGGACACCGCCACGTACGTAGCACGCTACGACGATTTGTTCAACGGCAAGGACGAGCAGATCGACGTATCGAAGGTGGCGGTCAGCATGAACGGCATCGAGCTGCAGGACCGCGAGTTCATCAACGCGATCCGGGAGGGCCGTGAGCCGAATTCCTCGATCCGCCAGGTCATCGACTGCTACCGGGTGCTCGGTGCGCTCGAGGAGCAGCTAGCGTGATTCTGCCGAAAATCGGCCTTGGCTGCATGTCGCTGAGCCACGCCTACGGGTTTCCGCCCTCGGTCGAGGACGGTCTGGCGTTCCTGCGCTCGGCACTGGACGAAGGCGTAGGCATGCTCGATACCGCCACGCTCTACGGTGGCGGCCTCAACGAGGAACTGGTCGGGCGGGCGATAGCAGGCCGCCGCGACGAGGTGCTGCTGGCCAGCAAGGGCGGCATGGCGATGGTCGACGGTGTCAAGAAGATCGATGGACGACCTGAGACGCTGCGCGCCCAGGTTGACGCCTCGCTGGCGCGCCTTGGCGTGGACCACATCGACCTGTACTACCTGCACCGGTGGGACAGGGAGGTGCCTATCCAGGAGAGCGTTGGCGCGCTTGCTGAGATGGTGGCCGCCGGCAAGATCGGTGCCATCGGACTCTCCGAAGTGTCCGTCCAGCGTCTGGGGGAGGCCCAGGCCGCCGCTCCCATCGCCGCGGTGCAAAACGAGTATTCGCTGTGGAGCCGCAACCCCGAGATCGGGATGCTTGAGGCTACCCGCGTGAGCGGGGTCGCACTGGTGGCCTTCTCACCCCTCGCGAGGGGTTTCCTCAGCAATGGCTTCGACTCCCCAGAAGACTTCGCGCCCAAGGACATCCGACGAGGAATGCCCCGCTTCCAACCCGAGCATTGGCCCGCCAACTCGTCGCTGCTACCCCAATGGCGCGCTATGGCAGCGGAGGCCGGTTGCACTCCGGGGCAACTCGCCCTCGCGTGGGTACTCTCGCGGGGTGAGCACGTGGTGCCGATTCCGGGAACAACGCGCTTGGATCACCTCCGCGAAAATCAGGCGGCTGCAAGCCTCTCGATTGACGCGGAGGTGCTCACCCGCGCAGGTGACCTGATTGGAACGTCCACGGTATCGGGCCAGCGCTATGCAGCAGCTGCAGCACGCGAGGTTGACGCCGAAACCTTCGAGGACGCCGCATGAGAGCGATTTCATCGATGGCGACCCGCCACGTTCTCACCCACCTAGCGGAGGTGGCCGTAGCTTCCGGTTTGCCCAGCGTTGACCTCGAGTCCGTCGGTGGCGTGGACGCCGCCAGGCGTGTGAGCGAGAAGGAGCAGTTCGATCTAGTGTTCCTTGCCCACGATGCACTGCGGCGGCTCGCCGAAGACGGGCACGTCATTGAGGAATCACTGACGCCACTCATGCTCTCGC
This sequence comes from Arthrobacter sp. SD76, assembly GCF_049726125.1. Classification (NCBI taxonomy): domain Bacteria; kingdom Bacillati; phylum Actinomycetota; class Actinomycetes; order Micrococcales; family Micrococcaceae; genus Arthrobacter; species Arthrobacter sp. SD76. The sequence goes on along the minus strand of NZ_JBNBLR010000002.1, from coordinate 27,214 downwards.
AGGTCGCGGTGGCCGTTCCCACGAATTCGAATGCGCCTGCTACCCACCCAAAAACACACGCGTTCCCCGACGCCGCCGGCCTCCGCGCCGCTCTGCAACATGCCACTCGCATCGGCGACTCGACCGGACCCAGCGGCGTCGCACTCATGAACATGATCGACGACTGGGGCCTCGGCGAAGAGCTCAAGCAACGCATGGTCCAGGCACGGCCGGGCACTCCGGTCGCCCGAGCCCTCGCTCAGGGCGACGTCGAACTCGGGTTCCAGCAGCTCAGCGAGCTAGTGGGACAGCCCGGCATCCAAATCCTCGGAGCACTTCCGCCAGACTGCGCCATCGACACGGTCTTTGCAGGCGCCGTCGCGACAACCTCGGAAGACCGTACTAATGCGCTCGAGATACTGGAGTTCTTTTCCTCGCAGACCGCGATACCAATCGTGGCGGCGCACAGCTTCGCGCCGACTGAATCCTAAAGGGAAGGCGCCATCCTCCCTGCTACCGCTAAAACGTTGCTTGCATGCTGTCCCCGAGGCGAGCTACACGACGGGACAGGTGCTGGACCTCAGCGGCCACCGCAACACGGCGTAGCGCCTGCAGAACATCACCGATGTCCCGAGCGCTATTGCGGCAGTGGAGGAAGCTGTGGGATCCGCCGACCGCCGCGCACAGCTCACGGACAGGCTCTTGAATTCGTTTGGGCACACTGAGGAAGGCAAGGAAGCCGTCACCGCCGTTCTCGCCGCGGACCGAGACGAGAGCAAACACCCTCGCGAGAGCGTTCGAGGTGGGAATCAACCCATAAAGGGCATGAAGTTCGCCGATCTAGGTAGAACTGGGGAACGAGAGGTTGATCTGGGCTAGCGAAGCACATCACCCGTCGCCTTGTGCGTCAATGGTTTCCGCATGTGTGATCGTCGACTTTGTACGCGATAGGCATGGGGGTGTCTTGACCTTTTGGAGTTGAGAGGGATCGGGCGGTTCCTCTCCCCGTTTGGTCAGCCGGCAGACGACGGTAGTTGGCTTTCCGGTCACAGGGAGGAACTACGACGTCGCGACCAGGGACGCGTACAGTGCCCGGTTCCCAGCGCCGCACCGCGGGTGGTGGGGGATACTTGAGCATTATGGATCTGCAACGCCTTGAGAATGCCGCCGACGGCTCTGTCAATACAGCCGTCGGCTCGACCGCCAACACGCTTCGATTGATTGCGCTGTTCCGCGACACGAAGGAGTTCAAGGTCTCCCATGCAGTCGCGGAGCTCTCTGTCGCGGTCGACGGCGCACCGACTGCTCAAAAGGCTCGTGCACGCCGAATACGTCGAACACGACTTGGTGACTCGTTCATACCGGCCCGGGCGCGTCCTGACTGAGATCGGAGCGGCGCTTTCGCGTGACGCCCACGTGCACGAGACTGATCGCGCCGTGCTGCAGAGGCTTGCCGCCGCGACGAAGGAGACGGTACACCTCGTCGCGCTGCGCGCAACAAACGTCATATTCCTCGACAGCGTCGAGGGCTCGCAGATGGGTAGCGCGATAGGCAGGGTCGGGCGGACCCTCCCTTCACACGCCACCGCGGCGGGGAAGGTCCTGCTCGCCGCTTTGACCGATGCAGAGGTCAAAGCGATCTATCCAGTGGAGCTGATCCGCGGTGGCCGCGGGCACAGCTCGGTTCCGCGCGTGGATTTTTTGGCCGAGCTCGAGCTCGTGCGCGCCCGTGGTTACGCAACGAACGACGGCGAGACTGAGCCCGACGTGAGCGCGGTCGCGGTTCCTTTGCTCGATCGGTTCGGTTTCGCTCGGGCGGCCGTCTCCGTCACTGCCCCACGCTCGCGTGCCTCCGACGCATGGATGCGCAAGACCGCCCTGCACGCCGCCCGGATCACGGCCGGAGAGACGCTCTCCTGAGTCGAGGTATGGGGTGAGGGCCGCAAGGTGGGAGTATGAAGGTGTGTGGCCCAGAAATCTCCGCCCAGTTGACGAACTCGTCTTCGAAGTCTTCCGTTTGAACGCACGGCTGCTTGCTGCGGGCGATACGACCCTGAAGGAGCTCGGCCTTACGAGCGCGCGCTGGCAGGTTCTCGGCGCCATCGCCAATTCCGATGACCGCGTCACCGTCGCTGACATTGCCCGAACAATGGGTCTCACTCGGCAGGGTGTGCAGCGGACGGTCAACGACCTCGTTGCGAGCGAATTGGTGTCTTTGGAGGAGAACCCGCGCCACCGACGGGCCAAGATCGTCGCGCTCACCCCAAGCGGTTATGAGACTCACCTTGCGGCGCTCAACGTGTGGCGCGAGCAGTGGACGGTCGCCATGGAAGAGATTCTGGATGACGACGAGATGACCGAGACGACCAGTCGCCTGCGTCGCCTGCGCGGACTGTTGCAGAACAAGACACGACGCCCGCTGGTTTGACAACACCTTGTCACTCTTGTGCGACATGGCAACATGTTGCTATATTTGTTCCCCAGAGCGCGACATAGCGCACTGCCCGTGGTAACCAGCGGCAAATCAAAGGAGATTTTGATGAGCGTCATCACCGACGAACCGCACGCAGCCGTCCTGCCGAACTGACCGAGTCCTCCGAAATCCCTGGACCCGACGGCGTCCGGGAGCCGCTCAAGGTGAACGTTTACGAGCGGATATCGAAACAGGTCGCTCAACTCGTCCCAATTTTTCCGTATGACGACGCCGGCGCAGTCGTGCCGTGTGCTGCGATTATGTGGGGCGGCCGCGAGCACGGACACTACTTCCACTGGAATACCGTCTCCGAGGTCGTGGTGTGCTGGGGCTCGAACGAAGCGATGCTGACCACCGGCCAGATTATGGCGACGCAGAAGTACCATGGCGTCAATTCGTTTCTGAAAGACGAGACCAACCCCGATGCCTACGTCATGGTGACCGTCACGCAGCGTCAGTCAACGGAGGCTGGTCAGCGTGAAGCCATGGTGGCAAAGTGCCAGGGTTGTAAAAAGGAAATGCTTCGCCACGAGTACGCCGCCGGTCCCCACGGCGCTCCTGACTTCGACCCCGAGCGCTTCGGCCGCGCCGACGACGTCTTCCGTCAGTTCTCGACGCAGGTCGGCTCGTCCGAATTCGCTGACATGCGCAACTCCGACGAAGGACGCACGTGCTCCGAGTGCGGTTACGTCAACGCGCCTCTTCCCATCGACCCCTGGAACTGGGGCCGACAGGTTCAGCAGACCCGTCTGGTGAACTCCGGCTTCCACGCAATGCGCGTCCTTGCAGAAAAGGCAGGTGCCTGATGGCCCGTCGTCGCGCTGTGCAGGCCTTTAAGGCGGCCGCAACCCTAGGAACTGCTCAGGACGAACTGCTCGTCCCGGAGGATGTCGATCCCCAGGTAGAGATGTCCCGGAACACGGTAACTCCTCCGCACTACGTCATTATCGACGAAGACACCGTTATCGCCATCCTGTCGGGAGCTGGAACGATCTCGCTGAAGAACAGCACGGTCAACAGCTTCAAAGTGATCGCCGGCGACAATGTCTATGTGCCAGCAGGCACTCCGCACCGCATCGAGCCAACCGAGGAAACTGTGGCCATCCGGTACAGCTCCAATGAGCCTGTACGCCGGGCGCGGGCTTCTTCTGCAAAACGTGCGACAACGAAATTAAGCGTTACGAGTGGGTGCATGACGGCTCTTTCACCCCCGGTGAGGTGTACGCCGCAGCGACGCGCCGGTTCGTGGCATCTGGCGCCAGTTGCAGCGCATGCGGTTCGGTGCCAGCGCCCGTCGATTTCGAAGCACTCGGCTGGACGGCCTAACTGACGCTTTCGGCCGGATCTGACTTTGTGAGCGAAGACCCGGCCTTCCGTTCGAACAATCATCAATTCAAAGGAGAATCTCAATGTCGCTGTTCCTCTCAATCCATTACGCGCCCGGCCTGTCGCAAGAGGAGTTCGCGGGCTATGCCCCGGATGTGGCAAAGGGCGAGCATGCCACCTTCGTGTCGACCTACGTCAACATGGACGAGGGCTACATCGTCACGGTCTACGAAGGAGAATCGGAGGAAGCCGTCGTCAGCGAGTTCGAGCGCATAGGCTGGCCCGTCGACAGCACAAAGGAAATTCAGTTTGTTCTCGACAAGGCCGGTCTCGACGCACTGGTCCAGTCTCAGTCCTAACCCTTCCTTCGCCTGGTCAGATACCGCACCCACCGTATCGGTTGCGGTATCCGACTTTCAGAGCCCGCAGACCCGCCGCATCGCGTGGTGGTGCGCGCAACGACTAAATCCGAACGGCGACAACTCAGTTATGAAAGGCTTGATGTGGTGAGCAAAGCTCGTACCGACATCTTGATCGTAGGTGCCGGACCCGCCGGACTGTTCGCGACTTACTACGCGGGTATGCGTGGACTCAGCGTTGCCCTCGTGGACAGCTTGCCCCAGATTGGCGGCCAGACCGGCGCACTCTACCCGCAAAAGTACATCTACGACGTCGCGGGTTTTCCTGCGGTAAAGGGGCGCGACCTGATCGCGGGCCTCTCGGAACAGGCGATGTCTGCGCATCCGAATATCTACCTCAACGAAGAGTGCGTCGATCTCGAGGACATCGACGACGGTCTGCGGGTCACGACAAAGAACGGCACAGTGTTCGAATGTGGTGCGGTACTCATCACCGCGGGCATCGGTCGCTTCACGCCGCGTCCCCTTCCGGTCGTCGACGACTTCTCCGGCAGCGGCATCGACGTCGTTGTGGCCGATCCGGAACTCTACGCAGGTCATCAGGTTGTCATCGTCGGCGGCGGCGACAGCGCAATAGATTGGGCGAACGCCATCGTCCCCTACGCCGCGGCTGTGCACGTCGTCCACCGCCGTGCACGGTTCTCAGCTCACGAGAGCTCAGTCGAGCAGCTACGTGCGTCCACCGCGATACTGCACATGAATTCCGAAGTATCGCACATCGCGGGTACCGAGGCCGTCGAAGCCGTGACGATCCGCCAGGCTCGTTCGGGAGACGAGGAAACGATTACCGCCTCGACCATTATCCCCGCGCTCGGGCACATTGCGTCGCTCGGTCCGCTAACCAGTTGGGGGCTCAGCCTGCGTGACCGCCAGATCGAGGTGAGCACCGACATGTCGACCTCTCGACCGCGCGTCTACGCGTCGGGCGACATCACTACATACCCCGGAAAGGTCAGCCTGATGGTCGTCGGATTCGGCGAGGCGGCGACTGCGATCAATAACATAGCGGTCGCCCTGCGGCCCGACGAAGACCTGTTTCCCGGACACTCCTCTGAACAGCGCGCCACCGCGCTCCCGGTCGCCTGAAAGGGGCGGAATCATGGCCTATATAATCGGAGCGGAGTGCGTCGGCGAGCTCGATGGTTCTTGCGTCGACGTCTGTCCTGTGGACTGCATTTATGAGGGGGAGGAGAAACGCTACATCAACCCCGAGGAGTGCATCGAGTGTGGTGCCTGCTTGGAGGAGTGCCCCGTTTCCGCCATTCGCGGGCCCAAGGATCTTCCCGATCCGGTTTGGGTGAAGGACAACGCCGACTTTTTCTACACAACGCTTCCAGGTCGGTCCGAACCCCTCGGCGACCCGGGCGGAGCCATGGGCACCGGGCCGATTGGCGCTGACACCCCCCTCGCCCTATCGGTGAAGGCAGGGCAGTGATGAGCGAATCAGCTATCGAGGATGTCGTCGACGCGAGCAACGCACTGTACGCTGCGGGTCTCAGCGACATGGTTTGGGGGCACGCTTCGGTGCGCGACGCGGACGGGCGCGGCGTGTGGATGAAGGCCGCTGGTTGGGGCTTCGAAGAGATTGACCCAAACCGCGTTGTGCTCGTCACCCCAGAGGGTGAGGTGCTCTCGGGCGAAGGTCCCCGGCACATCGAGTACCCGATCCACACCGAGATCACGGCGGCTCGTCCGGATGTCGGCGCAGTCGTGCATACGCACGCTCCCGCCCTCTCAGCCTTCGCCTCCCTCGATGCGCCGCTGCTGCCCATTTCGCATGACGCCGTTCCTTTCGCGTCGCCACAGATCCCGCGCTTCAGTGGTCCAGGGTCGCTCATTGCCACGCGCGAACTCGGTGCTGCGCTGGCCCGCGATTTGGGTCAGGCTCGCGGCATTCTCCTGCCTAAGCATGGTGCCGTGACGGTCGGTTCCGACATCGGTGCCGCCGTTATGAACGCCGTCCTCCTGGAACGGGCGTGCCGGACGGCACTGTCCGCTATTGCCGCTGGCGGTCCTCAGGTGTGGTCGGATGATGAGGAGACCGCCTTTAAGCGGAATCAGATTCGGAACGACGCCGGCCTCAACGCCGGCTGGCGCTACCTGGTGAGGAAGGCTGGACGTGAGAACCCTCGTGACTGATCTCCGTGATCACGGGCTCCTTAGGGGCGCGGACGGGTGGCTCCGCCGCCAGTCCAAGCGGTTCTTCGCCTCGGTCGAGACGCTATGGGAAATTGCGTTTCACTACGAGTCCCGTCTCGAAGGCGCGACAACCGGTCACGTGCTCGTGCACATCGCCCGGTTCACCGACGACGCCGCCGATCGCATTCATGCCGCGCGGACTGGTGTCGTTCCGCCTTTCGACGACGTGCGCCGCTGGCCCGAGTGGCCGGGTTGTGAGCGCCCAGGGGCGGTGGTGATCGAGGACATCATCATCGCGCTTGACCGCATGAATGATGAGGCCGACGCAGTGACAAGCGAGGAGTGGGCTGCCGATCCCGCGATCGCGCAGGCTGTGCTCGATGCCATCGTCGAGATGGCGGTGCACGACTGGGACCTCAATATTGAGATCGAGCCGCTTCCGGAGGACGAGGCGCGCGCGCTGTTACGCTACGTCGTCGACGAGCTGGCGGATGCGGCCGGTTGGCCGCACATATCGTTCGAATCGGATGACACTGTAGCCACGCGGTTGACGGTGGTCGACGCCTCGGGCGTCACGACCAGCGTCAGCGGCGACGCAGAGGAGCTGTTGAAGTGGATCACGGGACGCGCGGAGGCGCCGAAGATCGCTGCGGACGGCAGCGAGCTTCCGGCGCTGCCCGAATGGGTGTGCCATCGCGAGTTCCAGAGTTTTTGACGCCGACGTGACGTCGCTGTATACATCACTCACGGCTCGATTGCGGAAGACGACACTTTCTTGGTCGATCCAGGAAGGCCCGCCGGGCGCGTCGCGCTGCGTTTTCCGGCCCGCGCGATGAACATCGGAGCCGGTCATCTCGATCCGTAGACCGCCGATGCGGCCGCGCGGGCGTTCATGTTCGCGCTGGCTCCTACCAATACATCCTGGGATCGGAAGACTATCAGGTTCATGGAGCAGTTGAACTCAACAGAAGGAGCCCTTGATGCCTACAGAGACCTCTTTCCCCGCATCCGTTCAGGCCCCCTTGCGGCTGCGCGGTGATTGGGGTGGAGCGAATCTGCTCCGCGCGAGCGGCTGGCTCACGCAGTGGGTCTGGGATCAGACACCCGACCACCGTCTGAGCGTCATCGAAACCGGACGTGGGCAGGGTGATAACCTTTGTGCCGCTGGCACGGGTGCCGTCGACGTCGCCTGGGCGACGCCGGCGTCGTTCGCCCGGCTCGCCCGGGAGGGACGCGGGCCCTTTGTCGGTCGCGCCCTTTCCGACTTGGTGGCGCTCGGTGTGTTTCCGCACCGTGACGCGATGATCCCCGTCGTGCGCGCCGACACCGGCTTCACCTCGCTCGCCGACGTCGCTGCCTCCGACGCTCCTTTGCGCGTCTCGCTCGGAGTCAATGACCCCGACGGCTTCATGGGCTTCGGCGCTGACATCGTGCTCGCGGCCGGAGGTGTTGACCTCGACCGGATTGTGCGCAACGGCGGCACGGTCACGCGCCACGAGCAGCCGTTCGACGCGGTCGCCGATCTCCGCGAGGGGCGCGCTGACGTCATGGTCTCCGAGGCGATCATGACTCCCGACTGGCAGGCTCTCGCCCGCGAGCAGCAGGTGCAATTCCTTTCGCTTGGCGAGTCCGAGGTCGCCGCGCTCAAAGAGGCATGGGGGCTGGGTGTGATCGAGGTGCCTGCGGGTTACTTCCCCAACGCCGAGTACCCCGTCGTCGCGCTCGACTACTCCGACTGGATCTGTGTTACGACCACCGAGCTCGATAACGAGACTGCAACGCTCCTCGCTCGCGCGTTCGTGGAGAACACGGCCGAGTTCGAACGTGGGTATCGCCACCTGCCGGTGGATTACTCGCCATTGCGTTATCCGATCGATTTCCGCGATGCAGAGCACTTGACGATCCCGCTGCATCCTGCCGCCGAGCGTGTGTACCGCGCAGCATCGCGTGCCGTCGATAAAGATGTGAGGACAGAATGATTACCACCGCAGCAGTCGCAGCGCCCGGCGCGGACGGATTTTCGTTGGTGCAGGTCGAACTTGACGAGCTCCGACCCGACGAAGTTTTGGTCGACGTTGTCGCGGTGGGCATGTGCCACACCGATATCAGCGCCGCAAGCGGTGTGATTCCCTACCCGCTTCCGGGCGTGCTAGGTCACGAGGGCGCAGGACGCGTGCGGGCGGTAGGCTCGGCTGTGACGCGGTGCGCGCCGGGTGACGCGGTGCTCATGTCGTTCACTTCGTGTGGTCGTTGCGCTGCCTGCCGCGGCGGTCACCCCGCATACTGCGTCAACCACCTGCCATGGAACCTGCTCGGCGGTACCCGCCCCGACGGCACGGTTCCACTCGGCTGGGATGGTGACGAGCCGCTGCACGCGCACTTCTTCGGGCAGTCGTCGTTTGCCCACAATGCGGTCGCTGATGAGCGATCGATTGTGCGACTTGACCCCGACACCACCGATGAAGACCTCGCCCGCTACGCGCCGCTCGGCTGCGGCATGCAGACCGGGGCGGGAGCGATCCTTAACGTCTTGCAGCCGGCGCCCGACGACACCGTCGTCGTTAGCGGTGCCGGGGCCGTCGGTCTCGCTGCCGTCATGGCGGCAGCCGCGGCATCGGTGCAGCGCATCGTCGTCGTCGACCGGGTGGCATCGCGCCTGGAGCTGGCGAGCGAGCTTGGCGCGATGCACACGATCGATGCTTCGCAGGTCGACACCGCCGCGGAGCTCGCGCGTATTACTGAAGGTGCGGGGGTGGGCTTCGCAGTGGAGACGACGGGCAACATTGGAGTCCTTGAGACAATGATTGCCAATCTCGCTGTGGGCGGAACCTGCGCCGTCATCGGCGCGCCCCGCGCCGGCTCGCGCGCCTCGTTCGACGTCAACGCGCACCTGCCCGGTCGCCGTATCCTCGGCGTCACGCTGGGGGATAGCGACCCCAGCGCTTCATTCCGCTGCTAATCTCGCTGCACCGCGCCGGCCGCTTCCCGCTCCAAAAGCTGCAGCGGCAGTACGCGTTTGCCGACATCAACGAGGCGGCCAAGGACGCCGCGTCCGGAGCGACTGTTAAACCGGTCCTCGTCATGAAGGAGGAGAAGTGACGCATTCCACTATCGGCGGCGGCCCCGCGACAGGCACGGTGCGCACGTTCCCAGATCGATCCCCTGTCACGGGCGAGGTCGTCGCCGAAATCCCCGCGTTCTCGGTCGAAGAGAGCCTTGAGGCGGTCGAAGCGGCCGCCGCTGCCCAGACGGAATGGGCGGCCCGCCCGTACACCGACCGCCGCAACATCCTGCTCAAGGCTGCTGAGGTGCTCGAGGCCGGGCTCGACGAATACGCCGAGACGATGGCTCTTGAAGTCGGCGCAACCCGCGCGTGGGCGCAGATGAACGTACACGAATCGGCGTCGACCCTGCGCGAAGCCGCCGGGCTCACCAGCACCCCGGTGGGTGAGCTGCTGCCCTCATTTGACTCTGCCACCGTCAACCATTCCTTGCGCCGTCCCGCGGGCGTGTCGCTGTCGATCGTGCCGTGGAACGCCCCCGTCATTCTGGCGGCACGTTCCAGCGCCATCTCACTCGCAGTGGGCAACGCGGTGATCATCCGGCCCAGTGAAGAGGCTCCGCTGTCGGCTGGCGGTATCCTCTCCGGTGCCCTCGTGAAGGCCGGCGTGCCCGCCGATGTCGTGCCCGTCGTCACCAGCGCACCAGGGGAGGGGCGCCGCTTAATCGACGCCATGATCGGCTCGCCCCTGGTCCGCCGCGTCGCCTTCATCGGTTCGACTCCAGTCGGCCGCGCCATCGCCGCGCGTGCAGGCACCGCGCTGACCCCAGCGGTGCTGGAGCTCGGCGGCAAGAACATCACGATCGTACGCGAAGACGCCGATCTCGAGGCGTGGGCACCTGCAATCGCGTTTTCGGCGTTCGCGAACACCGGCCAGGTGTGGATGTGCACCGACACGCTGCTCGTGCACCGCAGCCGTTATGACGAGACGTTGGAGAGGCTCGCGGCGATCGCGGACGCGATGGTTGTGGGCGACCCGCGCTCTGCCGAGACCGACCTCGGCCCTCTGATCAACACGAAGGCCGCCGAACACTTCTCCGAGCTCGTCGACGACGCTACCGCCCAGGGGTCACGAGTCGTCGCGGGGGGCACCCGCGACGGCCGCTTCGCTCGGCCCACGGTGCTCGCCGACGTCAGCGACGCCTGCCGTTACTACGCCGAGGAGGGCTTCGCTCCTATCATCAGCGTCACGCCGTTCGACGACGACGATGAGGCCGCGGCCCGCGCCAATCAGGGCGACTTCGGTCTCATCGGCGCCGTTATCTCGGCCGATCGCGACGCGGCATACCGTCTCGCACTGCGCGTGCGCGCTGGCGCAATCCACGTCAACGGCCCCTCCGTTGGCGACGAGCCGCACGTACCCTTTGGCGGACTTGGCGCCTCGGGCATGGGGCGCCTTGGCGGTATGGAGTCGGTACGCTTTTTCACCGAGCAGCGCAGCCTGTACGTGCACTAATCAATCACGAAGGATATCCATGAGCTCCGAAATCGTTCTCACCCCCCTAGGACACTCCTGTGTCCTGCTCGAGCTGTCGGGCTCGTCGGGACCGTCTCGCCTGCTCCTCGATCCGGGCTCGCTGACCCCGCGCCTGGAGCCCATCGCCGACCTCGACGCCGTGCTCATCACGCACGCACACCCCGACCACATAGACCCGCCCCAGATCGAGGCGCTACGCGCCGCCGGCGACTTCCCGGTGTACGGGGATGCCGCCAGCGCCCAGATTCTCGAATCGGCCAAGCTGACAGGTGCCGAGGTCATCGAGACCGGTCCGCACAAAATCGCAGGAGTGCCGGTGGAGGTGTCGGAGTTTACTCACGAGACCATCTACCCCGGTGTGCCGCTGCCGCGCGATTTCGCCTACCGCATCGCCGAGCGCGTGTTCGCCCCCGGCGACGCTTTCGCCGTGCCCGACTTCGCGGTCGACGTGTTGCTGCTGCCGACTGGGGCGCCATGGATGAAGCTGTCGGAAACCATCGACTACATGCGAGAGATCGCCCCGAAGGTGGTCCTGCCCGTCCACGACGGAGGCCTGGCCATCGCACACCGCGAAATGCACCGCACCCTCATCGAGAAGTTCGCGCCCGAGGAGACGCGGGTGCTGCGTCCCCTCGTGGGGGAGCGCATCTCGCTCTAAAGTGCGCACAGGATCACATCGACTACACACCACCACCCGCCGCGCACGCCGCCGCGGCTGAAAACCTTAACGAAGGACGTCCGTCATCGCACGGGCGTCCTTCGGCGTTCCCAGGCTTGCACGACACGACGCCGCCCCGCTGCAGCGCTTGGTCGGAATCCCAGGTATACAAGACCTGCCCACCGGGATATAGTTGGGGTACCAACTAATTTGAATCAAGGGAGATTAGGTGCAGTTCTACCGCGACGGGTACCGCCCCGGAGACCCCGATATAAAGCCTGCCGCACCGCATGCGCTCGAGTATGGCGAGGATCTTCCTGCAGAGGTCGACGTGCTCATCGTGGGCACGGGGCCGGCGGGCACCGTCCTCGCCGCTCAGCTTGCAGCCTTCCCAGACGTACGCACGCTCCTTATCGAGCGACGCGCTGAGCCGCTGCAAGCAGGCCATGCCGACGGCGTCGCCTGCCGCACCGTGGAAATGTTCGAGGCATTCGGCCTGGCCGACGCTCTCTTGCGCGAGGCGTACTGGGTCAACGAAGTGCGTTTTTGGGGGCCCTCGGTTGAAGACCGGACGAAGATCCAGCGCACTGGGTGGGTTGAAGACACCCCAGAGGGGCTCAGCGAGTTCCCGCACGTGATAGTAAACCAGGCGCGAATGCAGCAGTTCCTGCTGCAGCATGCCGCGCGCTCGGCCTCGCGCCTCGAGCCCCAGTACGGCCTTGAGTTCGTGGGCTATGAGCTCGACGAGGGTGAGCACCCGGTCGTGGTGAGCCTCCGGCGGACCGCAGGTGAGTACGAGGGCCAAGAGCTCACCGTGCGTGCGAAGTACGTCGTCGGCTGCGACGGCGCCCGCAGCAACGTGCGCCGCGCGATTGGTCGCGAACTAAAGGGCGACGCGGCGAATCACGCGTGGGGGGTTATGGACGTACTGGCCACCACCGATTTCCCAGACTGGCGCACCAAGAACATCGTGCAATCGGCCGGCAAGGGCAGCCTACTGATGATCCCGCGCGAGGGCGGCAACTTGGTGCGGTGCTACGTCGACCTGGGCGAAGTGACCGCAGGCGACGGAGCCATCCGACAGACCTCGGCCGAGCAACTCGCCGCGGTCGCCAACGCGATCCTGCATCCTTACACAATTGACGTGCGCTCAGTTGCCTGGTCAAGCGTGTACGAGGTGGGTCAGCGCCTGACCGATCGCTTCGACGACCTGCCTGACCATGCGCCGTCCGGCGTGACGCCACGGATCTTCCTCGCCGGCGACGCCTGTCACACGCATAGCGCGAAGGCGGGCCAGGGCATGAACGTATCGATGCAAGACGCGTTCAACCTTGGGTGGAAGCTCGCCGCGGTGTTGCGAGGCCGCTCGGACGCTGCTTTGCTGCGCTCATATTCGGAGGAGCGCCAGACGGTCGCGCAGGACCTCATTGCCTTCGACAAGTTCTGGTCGGCCTTCATCGCCAAGCCCGCGCTCGACCCCGCCCACCCGGAGCGAGGCGGCGTCTCCGCCGATGACATGCGCAACGAGTTCTCGCGTCAGGGGCGCTACACTGCGGGGCTGGCGACGACGTACACACCATCGACGCTCACCGGCACCGGCGAGCACCAGCACCTCGCAACCGGGTTCGAGATTGGCACGCGCTTCCACTCCGCGCCTGTGCGGCGCGTGGCGGACGCCCGCCGAGACGAGCTCGGCCACGCCCACCGCGCGGACGGCCGTTGGCGCATTTACGCCTTCGGCGATGCAGAGGGCACCGCCCTGATCGAGTTCGCGAGCTGGCTGACGGATGGCGCTGACTCGCCCGTCCGCACCTTCACACCGGCCGGCGGCGACATCGATAGCGTGATCGACGTACACGCGATCTTCCACGGTTCGCACCACGGCATCGACACCACGACACTGCCCTCGATCCTGCTTCCCACCTCAGGCTCGCTCGGCCTGCAGGACTGGGAGAAGGTCTGGGCCTCGGGCGAGGATGATATCTTCACAGCTCGCGGCATCGCAGACGAGGGGGCGCTCGTTGTGGTAAGACCCGATCAGTACATAGCCCACGTGCTGCCGCTGTCCGCCCGCGGCGAGGTGACCGAATTCTTCTGCGGCTTCCTGCTGCCGGCCTGACTGGTCCGACCACATGGTGCAAGCCGAATTCACGCCGAAAACAGCCTCACAAGTCGAGGCCGACATCGCGGAACCGCACGTAGGAAGCCTCATCCGTCGGGCGCAGCAGCTGCACCTCGCGACATGGGCACGCATCGTTTCAACTGAGATCACCAGCGCGCAGTACAGCATCCTCGCGGCGCTTGACCGTCTCGGTGATTGCAGCCAGCGCGAGTTGTGTGACGAGGTCGACCTCGATCGCTCGACGATGACTGCGCTCGTCAGCCGGATGGAGAAGTCGGCGCTAATCTCCCGGGCGCGCTCCAACGGGGACGCTCGTCGCAACGTCGTGACGCTCACCGACCGGGGCCAGGCCGAACGCCTTCGGCTGGCGCCGCTCGTCGTGCAGGTGCAGCACGAACTCACCGCCAGCCTAGACCCCGATGACGTGACGGCCCTGCTGCGGAGCCTGCAGCACATGCTCAACCACACGACAGCCCCACCACGCCAGAAGCACGCCTGATGATCATAGACATCCACGGCCGCTACACGACCGCGCCCCCTGCCCTCGGCGCGTGTGGCGCGACTTGCAGATCGAGTTCTCGAACCGCACGGCTGACGCACCACCAGACCCCGCCGCGCTGCACATCTCGGACGACAACATCCTCGAGACGATTGAGGCCAATCAACTGCGCAATGGTGCAAGCCGGCACGTCCTGCACCGCCGCCTTCCACACGACGGGCGGCCACTACCTAAGTGCTCACGCATCCTCGGGACGCTCCCTGCCGAATGCGCCATCGAAAGTGACCTTTACCGGAGCGCCTGGCGCCGCATCCACGGAAGGCGATGACGCACTCGGCGTCCTTGCCTCCCTCGCGTCGGACGCGGTCGCGGACATCGTGCGCGCTCACCACTTCGAGATCATTCGCTCGCTGAGCGATAAGAGAAAGGACAGCTGATGGCGGTACCGGAGAATTTTGACCTCGCCCATTTGGGTGCGATCGAGCTATACACCCCCAAATTCGAAGAGAGCCTCCACTTCTTTCGTGACATCTGTGCGATGCGTGAGGTGGAGCGAATCGGCAACTCGGCGTACCTCCGTACGTGGGATGAGTATCAGCTGTACTCGTTGAAGCTAACCGCGAGCGACACGAACGGCGTTGGACGCACGCTGTACCGCACGACCAGCGAGGATGCGCTGCAGCGTCGAGTCACTGCGATTGATAAAGCGGGGCTAGGCCACGGCTGGCGCGAGCCCGAAGTGGGTGTCGGCCGATCGTTCGAGTTCGAAGACCCGGACGGTCATCTCATGGCGCTGTATTACGATACCGAGCACTACGTGCCTGATGACAAAGACCGCCCGGCTCTGAAAACCAGGCCTCTGCCTACCCGGGGCACGGCATCAACGCGCGGCGACTCGACCACATTAATTACCTTGCCAGCGATGTGAATGCGGCGGGCGAGTTCTGGCGTGACGTTATGATGGCGCGCGAGTCGGAGCGAGTCCGGCTTGACGACGGGCGGTATGGTGCTCGATGGTTCCGCTTTCATCAGAAGTCATACGACGTCGTCTACTCCGACGACTGGACGCGTGAGCGCGGCCGGTTCCATCACTTCGCCTTCGCACCCGACTCACGCGAGGACATCTTGAGGGCGGCCGACATCTGCCTCGAGAATGATGTCTTCATCGAGTATGGGCCTTATAAGCATGCAATCAACCAGACGTTCTTTCTGTATGTCTGGGAACCGGGAGGAACCGCATCGAGTTTGCCAACGCACAGGCGCGACTTATTGTCGACCCGGACTGGCCCGTCGTGGAGTGGTCACAGGCCGAGCGGGCCAAGGGTCAGGCCTGGGGAATGAAGACTGTGCCGACTTTCCACACCCACGGCACCCCGTACGTCGAAAACCAGGAGGAACTCGACCGCAAGGCGATGGAAGGCCGACACTGACCGGACACGGTTCTATTGGTCCGACGGATCCGTCGGCTGCGGACTCGCTGTGACATCCGCACCTCTGCCGCGTGGTGACCCCTCGATGGCGGACGCGAGGGACGCGATCGCGATCGCGGTCTCGGTGCGCGGAAACTCTCGCTCGTCTGACGGTAGAAGGCCTGCCTCTGCAAGAGTGGGGTCCAGCGGGACGGTTGCCAGAAGCTCGACGCGAGTGCCTCCTTGCTGCGTGAGCTGGTCGGCAACTGTTTCGGCACCTCCTGTGCCGAAAACGGGGAGAACCTGCGCCCCGGGGAGTCTTAAGTGCGTCATGTTGGCGACCACCCCGATCAACTCGTGTCCCAAGCGCTGGGCGATGAGCCCACTTCGCCACGCGACACGTGCCGCGGCCGGATGTGGGGTGGTGACGACGACGACCTCGGCCTGCGGTAGGAGTTTGCCCGCAGATATCGCCATGTCACCCGTTCCCGGAGGCATGTCTACGACGAGGAAGTCCAGCTCGCCGAAGTCGACGTCGACGAGCAGCTGATTCAGTGCCCGGTGCAGCATAGGTCCGCGCCAGGCGATCGCCTCCCGCTCCCCGGCGGGGGAGAACATGCCGATTGATACGACTCTCACGCCGTGAGCCTCGGGTGGCACGAGCGCGTCCCCCTGCAATGTCGGCGCCTCGATGACATCGCCTAGTGCCACTAGACCCATGAGCCGGGGGATCGAGAAACCGTGCACATCGGCGTCGAGCAATCCAACTCGGTGGCCGCGGGCGGCCAGCATAACGGCGAGATTGGCGGCGATAGTGGACTTGCCTACTCCGCCTTTACCGCTGGTGATCGCAATTACACGCGTGCGCGGATTGAAGCTTCTCGCTGGAGCGGGGCGCGAATCTCGCGGACGGTAGCGTGGCGCACCGACGTTGACGGCGCGTGACCTGCCGCGCGCGGTTTCGTTGTCGCTCATCGGATCATGCCTTTCCATTCGTGGAATTCGTCCCCGAGGTACTCGCAAGCGATGGGCTCCGGCGCACTGGGCCAGGGCCACAGCAAGGGTGGTCGAGAGAGTCTAGCTCAACCATCGATGTGCTCCGCGGATTAACCAAAACACTTCCGGTTGCAATGCCGAGGGTGGTGATATTCGCGACGCAGGCGCAAATGACGCCACTTGAGTGGTCGCGCTGGGGAAAGCGAGTACATGCTCAAGTTTACTCATGCAGCACTAACGACTGATGACTACTTCACCGCCGCCCTCTGCGCGCTGGCCAGCCTTGCGGCTGCGCGAGCTGCGCAAACCCTCCGATATGCCCGAAGGTAAATTGCCTATCTCGCCTCGCACCTCCCCGGCGCGCTCCACATAAGGCGCCCACCTATGCTCCCGTAAACATGCACTTCCTAAATAAATAGCATACTATGGGAATACTCATTCGGCTGCAGCGGAGCAGTCGTTCTTAGATGCATTTGTCGACCCAACCGGGAGAATCATGAAGTTCATGGAAGCCGATCCAAACGTTGCATACCGTCAGCAGCTTGCATCCGAGCGCCCAGAGCCCGTAGTCCTGCTGAATCAATTCTTTGTTGAGCCGAATGACGTGGAAGGCTTCCTCGCCGCCTGGGAGAAAGATGCCGCGTTTATGTCGCATCAACCAGGCTTCATACGTACACAGCTGCATCGAGGCCTTGAGGGCAGCACGGTGTTTGTGAATTACGCTGAATGGGAGTCTGCCGCAGCTCTTGCAGCAGCTGTTTCGACGCCCACATTCCGTGAAGGAATGGAACGGTACCCCGCATCGGTGCAGACAACACCGCAACTGCTCGAACGCGTGGCCGTCCCAGGTGTCTGCGACGCGTGATGTCCGCCGGCCAGTCGCTCACCTCAGGCTTGTCTTGGTGACGGCCATCCCCGTGCCACCGCACGTCAAGTCTCGACTTCGACCGACGGGCAGTAGCAAGAGCCGTCGTTCGGTAACAATGCTGGACTATTCGCATCACTGATCTTGCTCAGGGCGCCAGCCGCGAAGAAGAAGAGATGGCTGAGCAGGCAGCGTCGTGCCTATTGGGTGCACGATCATCCTGTGGTCTTGGAGGCAGAGTTCCTTACTTCCTCTTGCGGGTCCTATCGACGATTCCCAAGGTCCAGGCCTAGGGTGTCTTGCTAAGCTGGCTCTTAGCCAATCGAGCGATGCTGCGAGCTGAAGGGCGGCCAGGAAGTTGCGGGCGGTCCTATCGGACCTCATGGCGAGGACGCGGCAGTTTGGGTCGGTTGAATCAACGTTCGATGACGTTGCGTCCCTCTGCGGGCCTTGAAGTTGAATGCTGGTGGCCGTCCTCCGGAGAAGCCCTTCCTCTTTCCGTTGGCCGCTTGGTCAGATTTCTCCGGGACGGTGGCCTTGATGCCTCGGTCGGCCAGTCGTGTGCGGTTGGCTGAGGAGGTGTAGCACCTGTCCGCCAGGACCCGGTCCGGGCAACTGCGCGGTCCTCTCCGCCCTAGGCGTGAAATCCGGGTCTGTTCCAGCATGGCGGTCATCATGGTCGTATCAATGATGTTGCCAGCGGTCAGCACGGCTGAGAGCATGAGCCCTTGCCATCCGCGGCCATGTGAAGCTTGGATGTCAGCGCGTCACTGGAGCGTCCGATCGCGTGGTCTGGCGCTTCAAGTTCGAGGTTCATGTAATTCGGGGGCTGCCCCTGTGTGGCGGGGAAGTGTGGTGAACGCGCACGATTCGTGGAGTCGATGGACGTGATCCGTCGATTTCGCAGAGGACCTCTGCCCGGGCCTGAACGTGTTCGAGCACCCTGGTCCACGTTCGTCTCTGGCTCAGCGGTTGAAGTTCTTGAAGACTGTATTCCAAGTTCCCGAATTGCTCGGGAAGGTCCCGCCATGGCGCCCCGGTACGGAACTCCCGTCCGGTTTCCTCCCACGACGAGACAGCGGCCCGCGACCGGGCGCCGTTGCCTTCCCAGGAACAACGGCCCAATCAGGGCCACTTCGTCAGAGACCTCAGAACGAACTGCAACTCAGTCGCGCTTCGAAGGCGACTCGGCCCGCTACGAACGAGCCCGCCCAAGCGAGTGGTAGATCGAGTGGTAGACCTGGGCATGTGAAGAAACTTGGCCGGATCCTGATGACGGAGGCTAGCTGTACTAACCCGGTTTTGTTGGTGACGCGGCTGGCGGGTGAGGCGCCTTTGAGTGCGGTGTGGGGCTCACAGTGATTGTAGTAGTCGGTGAAGTCCTGGTAACAGGCCTGACGGTCGGCTTCTGAGCCGTAGGCTTTGGCATATGCCCATTCTTCTTGGAGGATGCGGTTGAAGCGCTCGACTTTGCCGTTGGTTTGGGGCCTGTAAGGCCTGGTGCGCTTGTGCTTGATCCCTGCGTCGGCCAGGACAGCGGCGAAGGCGCGGGAGCGGTAACAGGAGCCGTTGTCAGTGAGTACCCTTTGGATTTTGACGCCTTGGGCGGCGAAACGCGGCGATGGCGTTGCGCATGAACGCGGAGGCGGTTTCCATGGTTTCGTTGGGCAGGATTTTGGAGTAGACGAACCGGGAATGATCATCCACTGCGTAGTGCAGGAAGGTGTAGTCCCGGATTTGGCCCCGGTCCTTGGGCTGGCCTTCGGCGAGGTTTCGTGCACGGGAGTTGGCTTCGCCGTGTGCCCGGCCGCGGACCCGGTGGCCGCCTCCGTTGGGGATCCGGCCGAGTTTCTTGATGTCCACGTGATCATGTCGCCCGGCCTGGCATATTCGTAGCGGCGGGAGAGGTCCCGGCCACGGACTCTGACCCCTGTTGCGGGGTCGGTGAAGTGCAGCGGCGGGCAGTGATAGCGGGTCAGGATGCGGTGGACCGTGGAAATATTCAGTTGCAGGTAATAGGCGATTCTTGCCGGTCCCCAGCGCTTGCTAATGCGCAGTCCCAGCACACGCCGCTCGGTGCGGATCACCGTCCGGTGTGGGCGGGTCAGCGGCCGGTGTGGCCGGCTCGTTCGGTCCTCCAGCCCGTCTTCGCCCAGCTCCTGGTAGCGGCTGGCCAGCCACGGCCGTGGGTACCGAGACATGGAATCTTTTCCGTGGCGCGGCGCACTGGCCATCCATCAACCACGATGCAGCGGGTCAGTTGCAAACGCCCCGCGTGAGCTAGAAACGCGTTACGGTGGGACACGAGGATCTCCTGGTTTGTGTTCGCTCTCGACAAGCACCACACAACACCCGGAGGTCCTCTTACAGCGTCAAATCAATCCCCGTGGCATCAACCAACCCGGACAATACAGCTAGCACGCTCACGGCCGCTCGGAACAGGTTCGGGGGTACGGCATGAGTACGAGTACGTCGCCGTTGAGGACCACACCCGCAGCGCATTCGGCGAAGTCCACCCTGACGAACGCTATGCCACCGCTGACGGGTCTTCCTGCGAGCCCCAAGGGTTTTTCGCCCAATAAGACAACGTCCACGGACTGCACCGCAGAGGCGAGCGTACATACGAGGTGATCCACAGCTTGCATGTCCCTCGTTGCCCACTTCCGCACGTCCAGAAATCTGGTCTCTTTATGCTCCAGTCCGAGGAAGACGTTCGCTAGCGTTGCGGAATCGTTGGGACCGCAGTGCAGCTGCTCCGGGTAGGGCTCGTTCTCCTAATCGCACGAATTCGATCATTGTTGGATTCCCTCGCGTTGTTTGGCGATGCTCCTTCCGCGTCCCCATGTGAGTGTTCTTCTCTGTTGCGGCCGCCACAATCTATGCGGCTCGGATAAGGTCGATGGTTCGCTGAATGACTCGATCTGCGGCGGCGGCGTCATGGCCGGCGTACTCGATGGTCACGGGGCCGGTGAAATTTCCGTCAACAAGGATCTGCAGAACCCGCTTCAAGTCGTAGACCGTGGAAGAACCGTCCTCCTTAAAGCCGTAGGTCTTGACGTGAACGACCTCCGCCCGCGGCAGGAGCATCTCGATGACGGAATAGGTCGGCTCGGGATCGGCGACGTCGTTCGGCTCTTCTCCTGCGATAAAGCTGCGAGAGACCTCACTCATCACTGGCTCGATGTTTCCCGTGTCCAGGACTAGTCCAACTTCCGGGCCGAGAGCGTCAAGGATCGGGATGAGTTTCGCCGGGTCAGCGGTAATAACGTCGTCGTTCTCGAGCATCAACCTCACTCCTCTGGCTACGGCGTAAGCGGCGAGCCTGCGCAGTGCAGCGACCATGTCCTCGAAGGAGGCCGGGGCGGGGAGAGGCACGATGGGCGGGGGAGAAGGATGACGCGGACCTGCTCCGTTCCAAGCTCTGCTGCGGTGTCTATTAGCAATTCGATGGCGGCGAGGTCTTCCTCGCGGTGTTGGCGATCGGCGTCCCCCGCAGCGCGGCTCGCGCCAACAAGACCGAGGGATACTCCGTGTTCGGCCAGAGCGTTGCGGAACGCGGAGCAGTCCTCCGCCGTTGTGCCGATGAGGTTCGCATCCATCAGTTCGAGCGATGTCACTCCAAAACCGCTCTTGATTCGCTCGGGGATTGCCGCGAACTCGAGTTTCACGGGTGCGTCGACTACGCGACGGGTCACGTACTCTCCCTCGGGAGCACGGTATCCGAGATAAACCGGACCGAGTTCATGGCGGATGCTGAAAGTGGCGATGCGGACGTCGTTCTTCATAAGGATTTTTCTTTCAATGGGACGGCACTGACCGTAGGTCTGTTAGCTAGGCGTTACGACTGAGCGGTCCTCAGACGGTAGCGGGCGGTATCGTCTGCCAGGCTGAGTTGTCAGTTGGAGGATTTGTCCGGGACGACACGGGTAGCGGCAGTCTGGACGTTGAGTTCGGTCCGGATCGAGGCCGCCTTGGCGTCAGTAAGGCGATACAGGAGTGCGGCCATGATCGAGACCACTGCGACGATGGCCGGGAATAGGTTGACGACGAAGTTAATGCCCTGGAGCGTCTCGGGGGTCTGGGCGACGTTGGCTTGATAGCCGAAAACCCCGAGTAGCGCCACAGAAACGCCCGCGACGGCGAAGGCAAGCTTCTGGGCAACGCTGACAACGGCGAAGGATACGCCGTCACTTCGCGTACCGCTCTTGTGCTCGCCGTAGTCCGCAGCATCCGCGACCATGGAGTAGGTCAGGGGGATATTGAATCCGGCGAGGCCATGGATGACAGTAAACACGGCAACCCAGGCAATGTTGGTGGCGTCGGTGAAATACAGGGCTACGAGCGCAATCGCCTGAAGGGCGGATCCGATAATAAACAGGTTCCGTTTTCCGATGCGGGTCGCGAAGCGCGAGAACAGCAGGGATCCGACGAGGGCAGCGACCGGGCTCAGCGGGATTAGCACGGCCGCCAGTGCGGCCGCGTTCGCATTGTAGATGTAGTAGTAAACGACCACTCCGAGGCGGCTATAAAACGCAACGCCGGCGAGGATCGTAAGGAGGCCGATAACGAATAGCGGGCCGTTCTGAAAGACGGCGCGTAGGGTCTCCTTTACTCTTGGGAGTTCGGTCCGGACCGGCATCACAGTCTCTCGCGAGGTGAGGAAAGTGACGATGCATAGGATGACGCCGATGATGGCGAAGATACCAGCGGTTATGGTGTAGCCCACTGGGGAGGCATTTTCGCCGGAGGGGGGGCCGAAGACGGAGATTAGCGGGAGGGTGATCGCTCCGGTGAGCACGAGACCAATTGAGGAGAGAGCAAACCGCATCGAGTTCATCGAAAGCCGGTCGGCCGGTGTCTCGGCCATGACACCTGAAAGGGCGGCGTAAGGAACGTTCACGCAGGAATCGAGCAGTCCGAGGATGCCGTAAGTGATGATAGCCCAGATCACTGCTTCGGGAGAGGTCCCTGGGAAGGGCGCGGTGAACGTGAGGACGGCAAATACAGCCAGGGGCACGGCGCCGAACAAGATCCAGGGGCGGAAGCGGCCGAACCTGCTCCGGGTGCGCTCGGCAACGGCACCGATGACGGCGTCGAAGATCCCGTCGACGACGCGGGCGAGGAGGATGATCACACCGACGACGCCGGCGGAGATGCCGACCGCGTCGGTGTAGAACAATGCGAGAAAGCCCGAGAGTCCTGAGAATAACAGGACGCAGGCAAGGTCCCCGAGGCCGTATCCGAACCGCGAGCCGAAGCTCAGGCGAGGTCGGCTTTTGGTGGTGACTTCCTGCTCGCCGCCTGGTTGGGCGGCTGTGGTGTTCGGGGCTGTAGCCATGGTGCAGCTCCTTTGCGGCAGTGAATTTATTTGTACGCGTGGTTTGGAGTGTGGAGCGGGTTTCAGTAGCGCGATCTGCTGATCACCAGAACGTGCAAGAGTGGGCAGCTATCAGGCAGAGGGGCGCAGAGCGGTTACCGTATTACGGCAATCGCTTGAGTGTTGGATAGTGCGGGTGAACGGCACATTGCTAAGGTTCGGCAACGACGGCCGCGGTCGGGAGGGACCGTGTGGTCTGCTGTGCGATGAAATCAGCTGTTCGAAGCGCAAGCGCCACGGTCGTGAGGGTGGGGTTGCAGGAGTTCCGGGTCGGGATGCTGCCGTTGCCTG
Source organism: Arthrobacter sp. SD76 (assembly GCF_049726125.1). Lineage (NCBI taxonomy): Bacteria > Bacillati > Actinomycetota > Actinomycetes > Micrococcales > Micrococcaceae > Arthrobacter > Arthrobacter sp. SD76. The sequence goes on along the minus strand of NZ_JBNBLR010000002.1, from coordinate 4,123 downwards.
CGAGATAGATGTTCTCTGTGCCATGTACGCGACCGTGGGTATTAGTGACGGAAGTCTCCTCATCGGACCCCATACGGTGGGTGCCCATGACGTGCAGACTCGAGCCGGCGGGACGGAACAGCGGGTTCATGCCCAGCCAGGGACTGCCAATGGAGCGTGCGAGTTGGTATTGGAATCCCAGAGCGGTAGCAATACGCGAGTGATCTGTTTCGGTGAAACGGATCTGGGCGGATACGTGAGGCAAACCATTTGGATCGATGTGCTCGGTGTGGAACACGAGATGGTTGTCGGCGTCAGGTTCTGTTCCTATGAAGGTACCAATGTCGGTGGTTCGGCCTCTGGGCGCTCCCGCGAGGACACCAGCGTGGTGCACGCTCGGAATGTCGAGCAGTGCCGTATGGAACGGGCGCCCCTCGGTGACCGGGAGAAATAGGGAAGTTGGTGCGGTTCCGTCTTCGTTTGGGTCGGGAGCTGCGTCGTCGAGGTATACCCGGCTGATCACGTTTAGGTGATCGGTCACGTATCGGCCGAGGGCAGGACGGTTCAGGCCGGAGATGTGCAGCAGCTGGGGGTTCCCAAAGCGCCGGCGGCGATGACGACCGTGTCGGCCAGGACAGTGACTGGGACGTCATCTACATCGAAGCATTGGACACCGATTGCCCGGCCGCTGCTGTGCAGGATTCGGCGGACGGTGTGCCCAGTGAGAATATGAAGTGGCGCATTAGCGTCGGCCTGCAGCAGGACGTCCGCCCAGAGAACTCGATGCGACCGCTCCCGGACAATCTTCCCGCGAGAGGCACGCGCTTGGGCGCTTCGCCGAGCCGGTCGGTAATGGCCTGAGCCAGCCACTGCTGCCGCAAGCTGCCCTGCCCCCACAGGGAGTCGTTCGCGTACAGCAGATCCTCCGCCCGGGCGAGGTCGGCGCTGAACTCGTCGGCGGGATAGGTGCCGTCCCATTCCTCAGTGAGGTGGGGACGGGTACGGCATGTGCCCACGCGGTCATGTTGCCGCCCACGGCAGGAATTTCGTTGAAGCCGGTGAGACCCGCGACTGGCTCGTGGGCGCCGCCGTGGGGCTTGAGCAGTTCTGCAGCAAGCGCGTCGAACTCCGGGTCCCGTCGGGTGTTGCGTAGGTGACGTCCCGCTTTTGTGGTGTAGGCGGGTCCTGCTTCGACGACGATGACGCTCGCACCGCTTCGACGAAGAGCGCCTGCGATTGCGGCGCCGCCGGCACCGCTTCCGACGATCACGACGTCGGCGTAGAGCACCGAGCTATCGGCCTGATCGCTGACATGGATTCCTTCGTTACTCATGTACCTCTCCATCGAGACAGAGGGCCTAGCCCTCATCTGGCACGGAGGGCAGGTCCTGATTCAAGATAGCATGCTATATAATCAAATGACAATCGGAAAAATGCCGCTCGAAACGAAGCTGGGACACTCCGATGCGGCAGCACCTCGCCGCCCGACGACCATGGAGGACCTCAGCATGCGATTAGCACGACTTAAGCTCGATTCCGTCGCTGTAGAGGCCGGGGGTGCGACGGTGTTCTCATTCGAGAAGGACGCCAAGCTCCAGTTCCGCGCCGGCCAGTTCGGGGTGTGGATCGTCAACGGGAGCATCCGCCCGTTTACCTTCGCCTCCTCCCCTCAGGATGCTCACGTGCAGCTCGCAACGCGGGTCCATGACGGCAATGCGATCAAGCGCGCTTTAAAGGCTCTGAGAAAGGGCGACGTCGTCCGGGTGCTCGCGCCGCTGGGGAAGGGCGGTCCAACGGCTGACGGCCGGGCCGTGGTCTACATCGCACAGGGAATCGGCATCACTACCGCTCGCTCGTTGATCCGCGCAACCGTTGGGCGAGAGCAGATCCTTCTACACGTCGGCAAGCCGTACTTCCGAGAGGAGCTGGAGCCTCTGGTTACGACGGCAATCTACCCAATTGACAGAGACGAATACACGCTCGCCCTCAGAAAACACGCCCGCCACCAGCCCGACGCGCACTACGTGGTCTCCGGAAGCGGATCGTTCGCGAAAGCCGCCCGTGAGATGCTGGTGCACGAGGGAATTCCGGTGGCCAACATCCGATCCGATGCCTACATCGGACTATCGTCGTGAGGTTCAACTCGATGCAATTTTCCCGTACCAATCATGCCGCTTCATCAGGTCAGGAGACACACCAGTGAATGCACCAGAACGGTTGAGAGTCGTCATCATCGGCGCAGGCATGATTGGTGAAGTGCACCGTCGCGCGATTCTCCTTGCTGGCGGCGAGCTCAGTGGGGTGATGGCGTCTAGTCCAGACCGTTCCGACCAGGTGGCTGCATCTTGGAACACAGCAGCGCTGCACGACGTCGAAGCGCTCATAGCAGCCGCTCCCGACGTCGTCCACGTCTGCAGTCCCAACGCCCTGCATGGCGCCCACGTCGAGGCGGCACTCGCGGCCGGCGCGCACGTGATCTGCGAAAAGCCACTCAGTGTCGGGACCGCAGATGCTGCTCGTCTCGTCACCCAGGCGGCCTCCACTGGGAAAATTGCAACCGTCCCTTTCGTCTACCGCTTTCACCCGCTCGTGCGCGAAGTACGCGCACGCGTCGAAGCTGGCGAGTTCGGGCGCTGGCAGCTGCTGCATGGCTCTTACCTCCAAGATTGGCTACTGGACCCGTCGGCGACGAGCTGGAGAGTGGATGCCGCGAAAGGGGGGGCCCTCCCGAACTTTCGCTGACATCGGCTCCCATTGGTGCGACCTAATGGAGTACGTCACCGGCGAGCGGATCGCAGAAGTGTTTGCCGCCACCACCATCACCGTCCCCAAACGGCCCACAACAGCCAGCTCCAGCTTTGGCGGCGCGAGCGGCGCAGGTCCGATGCAGACGGTTACGACTGAAGATGCGGCCACTGTTCTCTTCCGTACGGAGAGCGGAGTCCTCGGCAATCTGGTTGTCTCCCAAGTGTCTGCGGGCCGGAAGAATCGGCTGTGGTTCGAATTTGATGGAGCGCACCGCTCCGCCGTCTTCGATCAGGAGAACCCCGAAACCCTCTGGCTCGGTGAGGAAAATGCAGCGATCGTCCTTCAGCGCGACCCTTCACAAGGGTCCCCCGAGCAGCGCCGGCTATCTCGCCTTCCCGCCGGGCACGCTCAAGGCTACGCACAGTGCTTTGAGGCATTCGTTGAGGACACCTACGCCGCAGTGCGCGGCGATGAAAGACCCGGGCTCCCGACCTTTGCCGACGGGCTGCGCTCGGCCATAATTGTTGATGCAGTCGTCGCATCCGCTCGCTCAGGGAACTGGCAACAGGTTGCGAGCATGTCAAACCCATAGACAGCCGCACGCGCACCAGGATTCCGATACGGATGTCCCACGGCAGGACCGCTCGCCATCCCTGGCCATACGCAGGCAACACGGACACCGGCCCCGTCGCATGGACTCAGACCATTGTTACTGGTCGCTTCCTTGAATCTGTCAGCGTCACTTTTCCTCCACCGGGCGTCGCCTGCACAAACTGGTGACCGTTCGTTATGCCGTTAGAGTCAAGGCCTGGCTTATCAAAATCTCGAATTCGACAGCCGTCAGGCGGCTGGGACGCCCAGCGGGTCGCCCTTGATTCAGCTGACCGTTGCCGTCGAAGCTCCTGCCAGGCAGCCCCAGCGCTGGCCGAAAACGCTCTTCTGCTACAGGGAGAAGAATCCCCATGGCTGCGTTGTCGCCCGCACGGCCGTTCTGCCCAGGTGGCCTTGTATTGCGGCATAGGTGCAACAGATCATTGCTTGCCCTACTCACCAGAATGCGAGGGAGGACAGGGCGATTGAGGCTGAGGCAGGCATGCTGACTTACTTGCCGAACTGCATGGCGCTACGCGCGGCACCGGCTGACGGACTTCAAGATCGCATAGATCGGCGGGTTGGATGCTAAGCGCGGCGCGGCCCGGGGAAACGTTCGCCGTCACCTGTGTCCCGGAGTTCCCGCTCACCGCTCGTGCCATGTGGGACACGTCGACAGATTCTCGTTCGACAACGCCCGACAGGATGCAAGCCTCCTCCCTGCCCCACGCGGAGGGAGGAGGCTACCCGACAATCCGGGCGAGCGTGTGGTGGCGTATCACGAGAACTACAATCTGGCGCTGCC